>JACDZI010000089.1 GCA_013426785.1 Rhodocyclaceae bacterium
GCGACTGACCCGCGACCACGTCCTGCCAGTCTCGCAGGGCGGACGCGACATTTGGCCTTGCTTGCGCGGCACGGTCAGAACTCCGGTCTCTGTTTTCTGCCGAAGAGCCTTGCCAACAAACCTTGTTTCGACGCCGGAGTTTCCCGCGCCGGATGCGTTGTCGGGCCATCCGGGCGCAGCAGATCGCCGGGGTAGTGCTCGTGTCCGAGGCAGAGGGAATCGTCGAGGCCGAAGGCTTTGACGGCGGCGACGGCTTCGATGCACCAGCGGCCGAAATAGCTGCCCATCTCCAGCGGGTGCTTGACCGGGTCGCCGTAGATGTACCACCAGAGTTCGTCCTTGCCCTTCCTGGCGAGTTCGGCGTACCAGTGCTCGACGAAATCCTTAAGCTGCGCGGCCTGCGCTTCCTGCGGGGCATCGATGGCCTTGAGCAGGCGGGCGTAGGGCTTTTTGTGCAGCAGCTTCGCGCCGGCCTTGCGGCCCGGCTGGCGGCTGGCGATTACGCGGTCGAGCAGGATGTCCTCTCCTTCGCCGCCGATCAGCGCCAAGAGGCGTTGCCATTGGTCGTTGGGGATGTCGAGCGCGAGGGCAAGGCCCACCAGCCAGAAGCACCAGTTGTAGTGGTTGAGGTTGGAGAGCGCGAACGTCCAGTCGCGGCAGGTCGCAAGCTTGTGCTCGCGGCAGATTTCCTCAGCGAGCTTGTTCGACAGTTCCCAGGCGTCGAGCAGGCCGGGGAAGTGCCTGGCCAGATCGCGGATGAGGTCGCCGCGGGAGTAGCGGCGGAGAATGAGGCGTAACGTGTCTTTTGACAGGTCGTTAGTGAACTGTGGGTCATAGGTTGGGTTTTTTGACGGTTCCATTAACAGCCGGTCGGCTTTCTGTATCCACTCGATGTCTTTGGTTATCCTTATTTCCCAATATGCTTGATCGCCCCATGGTGCCCGGATCATGGCCTTGCCCCCGACAGATTCAGTCCAGAAGACAGTATTCTGGACGTATCTGTCGGTTTGGGCTTGCCCAACGCGTCGAGCACTTCGACAATCGTTGAACCATCCGGTCGTGTAGTCACGACCCACATCTCCATGCGGCCTGTTTTTGTTGAGGCCAACACATCCCGTGCATTGTCAATTCCAACCGCCTTCTCCAATCTCCCCGATCCTAAAATCCAATTCTCACCCCCCTGCTTCCCGTCAAGCGTATCGCCAAGGCGGGTACTGCCCTTGCCCGTTCCGCTCCCCACGAACTTGTACTCGACCACGACGTAATCCACATCCGGCCGATTGACCTTGTAGAGATCGTCGATACCCGTCTCGCCCACGCCGGGAATGGGGAAACCTCAGGGACAGACCACAATTTCCGCCGTCCCGCCAGCGCCGACTTTTCGGCTCAGCCCTTCTTCTTGTTCATGAAGCCATCGATGCCGGCCACGGCATCGTCGGTCATCATGTTGCAGGCCATGGTTTCGCTGGCAAGCTGGTAGGCGCCGGCCAGGCCCGTTTCGAGCTGGCGGTAGAACAGGCGCTTGCCCATGGTGATCGCGGTTTGCGACTTGGCGCAGATGGTGGCAGCGAGGCGTGCCACCTCGGCATCGAGCTGGTCGGCCGGCACCACGCGGTTCACCAGTCCGCGCCGCTGCGCCTCCGGCGCGTCGATGAACTCGCCGGTGAGCAGCATTTCCAACGCCTGCTTGCGCCCCATGTTGCGCGACAGCGCCACGGCGGGCGTCGAGCAGAACAGGCCGACGTTGATGCCGGAGACGGCGAACTTGGCCACGTCGGCCACCACGGCGAGGTCGCAACTGGCGACCAGCTGGCAGCCGGCCGCAGTGGCGATGCCCTGCACGCGGGCGATCACCGGCTGCGGCAGTTCGGTCAGCGTGGTCATGACGCGCCCGCACTGGGCAAACAGCGCCTGCATGTAGGCCTTGTCGTGGTTGGCGCGCATCTGCTTGAGGTCGTGGCCGGCGCAGAACGCCTTGCCGGCCCCGGCGAGCACCACCACGCGCGCCGTGCCGTCGGCGCCGACTTTATCCAGTGCCTCCTGCAATTCACCGAGCAGTTCGGTCGACAGCGCGTTGAACTGCGCCGGGCGGTTGAGCATGAGGGTGACGATGCCGTCGCGGTCTTCGCGCAGCAGCAGGGCTTGGTTGTCGGTCATGATGCCTCCTTGCATTGAGTGATCGTTGGGGGATGGCTGCGAGCAACTTCGCCTAGCCATTGCGAGAGTTGAACCACCAGCGTATCGACTGCGGCGCGCGCCGCCTCGACGCCGCCGTGTGCATCCGCCGTCGGCGCGGGTTGTTCGACCGTGAAGGCGCGCCGGGCGAGGGGCGTTTCGCCGCGCGCCGGCAACAGGCGAGCACGCACTTCCAGCATAGTCTTGCTGGCCTGCGCACTGTCGAAACGCTGCTCGAATTCATCCAGCGTCAGGGCCAGCCGGCAGCCGCGCGCAGCCATGTCGGGCTGGCCATAGACGATGCGCCGCTGCAACTGGCCCTCGATCAGCTCGGCCGGCGGTGCGACCCAGCGGCTTTCGGTGTAGGCATGCCGGCGGAGCGGGTCGGCGTAGGCCAGTCGGTACAGCTGCGCGGGCGAGGCCAGCCAGGCGGCAGGTTGCAGGTCGAGGACAGCGATGGCTACCCCGGGGTAGGCCCAGGGGCCGCCAGCGGGCCCGAGGTCATGCAGGGCCATGCCGCTCGAACGCGGCGGGTTGCCGAAGCAGCCGGTCAGGCCCAGGACAAGGATGGCGGCGAGGATCGAACGACGCATGGAATGACTCCTGAAATTAGGGGGCAACACGGGCGGGGGGCGGCACGAAACCGCTCTCGCCCGGCCCCGGCCGTGCCGGTGCAGCACCGAAGATCATCGCCTGCGGCGATTCGTTGAGCGTATCGAGCAGGCGGTCGAGGCGGCGGGTGGCGGCGGTGACTTCGCCGATCAGCGTTTGCGTGCGCGGCAGGGTGTCGCTATCCACCCGCTGGGCCAGGCCGGTCAGGGTGGTGACCAGCACGCGGGCTTCCTCGGTGAGGGGGGCGGCGGCGCCGGCGGTCTTTTCGAGGTGGGCCAGCAGCAGGCGCAGCCGTTCGAGGTTTTCCGGCGAGAGGGCAGTCTTGACCGCCGCCATCACCTTCGGCACATCCTTCAGTCCCTCGGAGGCACTCGCCAGGTTGTCGAGGCTGTGGCCGATGTTCTGCACGTTGCGCTCGTCGAGCAGGCGGTTGAGGCGGGCACTCAATGCGGCCACCTGGGCGGCGATGTCGCCGGCCTTTTCGCCCAGCGTGTCGAACAGGCCCGGCTGGATCTTCAGGCGCGGCGGGGCAGCCCCATCGGTAACGAGCGGCCGGCCGGGGGGCACCTTGTCGTTTTCTTCGAGCATCACGTAGGCCAGCCCGGTGATGCCCTGATAGTTGAGCCGGGCGATGGTCTGGTCGGTCAGGCGGTACCGGCGCCCGAGGATGATCTCGACCAGCAGCAGGCCGGGATCGACTTGATCGGTGGTAATGCCGACCACCTTGCCGGCGCGGATGCCGCGATAACGCACCTGGGCCTCCAGATTGAGCCCGGTGACGTTGCCGCGCGTTTCGAGGATGTAGCTGTGCGTCAGCTCGCGCGAACCCGAGAACCACCACAGCGCCACCGCGGCGGCCAGTACGAACAGGAGGGTGAACAGCCCTGCCATCAGGGCATGCGAACGATTTTCCATGGTCTCAGTGCGGTGTGGGTATCAATGGGCATGGGCCAGGGCGCGTTGGCCACGCTCGGAATGGAAGAAGTTGAGGATGAAGGGATGGTCGAAGCGCATGATCTCATCGATCGAACCATACGCAAGGATGTGGTGTTCGGTCAGCACCGCAACACGGGTCGCCAATGCCGCCAGGGTGTCGAGGTCGTGCGTCACCAGCACCACGGTCAGGCCCAGCTCTTCGCCCAGCATGCGTGTCAGGCGCACGAAGCTGTCTGAGCGGTCGGGATCGAGGCCGGCGGTCGGCTCGTCGAGCAGCAGCAGTTCCGGTTCCAGCGCCAGCGAGCGGGCCAGCGCGACGCGCTTGACCATGCCGCCGGACAATTCGGCCGGCATCAGTTCGGCATGGCGCGGCAGCAGCTCGACCATTTCCAGCTTGAGCATGACCAAGTCATGGATGGCCGTCTCGTCGAGCGTCTTCAGTTCGCGCAGCGGGAAGGCGATGTTGTCGAACACGTTGAAGGCGGAAAACAGGGCGCCGTGCTGGAACAGCACGCCAAAGCGCTGGCGCAGCGCGCGCTCGCGCGCCACCCCGCCGCCGAACAGCGGTTCGCCGAACAGGCGGATCGCGCCCTCCGTCGGCGTCAGCAGGCCGATCATCTGCCGCAGCAGCGTGGTCTTGCCGCTGCCAGACCCGCCCACCAGTGCCACCATCTCGCCAGAGGCGATTTCGAGGTTGAGGTGCCGATGGACCCACACCGCGCCGAAGCGGGTGGACAGGTCGTGGATGGCAATGACCGGACCCGTCATATCTTCGGCAGTCCGATGCTGCGGGTGGCGATGGCGAAGATGGCGTCAAGGATGATCACCATCGTGATCGCCGTGACCACCGAAGCCGTAGTGTTGGCCGACAGGCTTTCGGTATTGGGCATCACGCGCAGGCCGAAGTGGCAGGCCACCAGTGCGATGGCGACGCCGAAGACCAGGCCCTTGGTCAGGCCGATCCACAGGTTGGCCGCCGGCACCGCCTTCGGCAGCGTCTCGAAGAAAAACCCGTAGCTGATGTCGAGCTGAAACTGTGCCGACACCATGCCGCCCAGCAGCGCGATGGCGGTGGTCCATAACACCAGCAGCGGCAGCGCCACGCCGAGCGCCACCACCTTGGGAAAGATCAGGCGCAGGCTGCGCGGCACGCCCATCGTCGACAGGGCATCGATCTCCTCCGTCACGCGCATCACGCCCAGCTGGGCGGTCATGGCCGAACCGGAACGCCCCGCGACCAGGATGGCCACCAGCACCGGGCCGAGTTCGCGGATGACGCCGAGGCCGAGGATGTTGACGATGAAAATGTCGGCGCCGAACTGCAGCAACTGCAGGGACGACAGGTAGGACAGCACGATGCCGATCAGGAAGCCGACCAGCGCCGTCACCGGCATCGCCTGCACGCCGCTCTTGTAGATGTTCGCGGAGATCTCGCGTTTCGGCAAGTCGGCCGGGTGCCGGACTAGGTACAGGCCGTCGAGGATCAACTGGCCGAGCAGAGAAACGAAATCGCGCACATGCCGCCCGATCGCCAGTGTAACGCTGCCGAGGCGCATGACGCCCTCGAACGGCGACGTTGGCACGACCGGCGCCGACGGTTCGCTTTCGGTGGCGGCAATGCGCTCGAAGATGCGCAGGTGCTCGGGCTGGATCAGCAGGGTGTCGGGCAGCTTGCGGCCCCAGGCGCGCCACAGCATGAGTGCGCCGGCCGAGTCGAGCGCCTCGATGCCCATGCAGTTCCAGCTCAGTCGGGGCCGCTGCCCCGACGCCAGCAATTGCCGTTGCCAACCCGTGGTGTCCGTGCCGGCCAGCGCGCGCAGGGTCCAGCGCCCGCCGAGGACGAATTCCGACCAGCCTTCCGTCGTGGTCTTTTCGGCCAGCGTGGTGGCCTGGACAGCCATCAGGCGTCCTGCTTCAGGCTGCGCCGGCGCAGCCTGAATTCGATGCCGACGTTCGCCCACTGCGTGGCTTCCTCATCGAGCACGGCCGCGGTCAAGGGCGCCCCGGACAGCCATTCGCGTTCGATCTGCAATTCGAAGCCGTGCGGGGTGACGCGCACCCCGATCTCCGGCACGGGACCGTCATCGCGGGCCCGATGCAGCACGGCGGCCAGGCGCATGCAAAAGATCAGCAGCCATTCGGGCGAATCGGGCGTCAGCGACTGCACGCGCTCGATCTTGCCGCGATGCGCCAGCACCAGCCGCGCCAGCAGAGCCTGGTCGCGCTTCGAGAAGCCCGGCATGTCGGCATTGCCGAGGATGTAGGCACTGTGCTTGTGGTAGCTGGAATGCGCCACGGAAATGCCGATCTCGTGCAGGCAGGCCGCCCAGCCGAGGAACTGGGCCGCCGGGCTTTGACCGAGATCATCCTGCGGGCGCAATTGGGCATAGATCTCCAGCGCCTTGCGCCGCACGCGCGCCGCCTGCCGCGAGTCCACCTCGTAGCGATGCATGAAGCGGGCGACCGTGGCCGCGCGCAGGTCCTCATGGTGGTAGCGGCCTAGCAGGTCGTAGAGCACGCCGAGACGCAGGGCGCCTTCCGAAAACGTCATGCGATCGAGACCAAATTCCTTGAACACCGCAGACATGATCGCCACGCCGCCGGGAATCACCAGCACGCGGTCGGGGCGCATGCCCTCAAGCCCGGCGCGGCTGGCATCGCCAGCCCGCACCATCCGGCTGCGCAGGCGCTCCAGGCCGTCGAGCGTGATGCTGCCGTCGGCGAAACGGTTCATTTCAAGCAGGTCGCGGATCGCTTTGGCGGTACCGGAGGAACCCACCGCTTCGTCCCAGCCGGTGTCGCGATAGGCATGCACGATGGTTTGCAGTTCGCGGCGCGCCGCCAGTTCGGCCTCCTTCATGCTGCGCTTGTCGATGCGGCCGTCCGGAAAGAAGCGCAGGCTAAAACTCACGCAACCCATGTAGAGCGATTCGAGTCGCAAGGGCTGGATGTCCTGGCCGATAATGAACTCGGTCGAGCCGCCGCCGATATCGACCACCAGATGGCGCGTGTGCGCGTCGGCCAGGGTATGGGCGACCCCCAGGTAGATCAGGCGCGCTTCCTCGCGGCCGGCGATCACCTCGATCGGGAAACCGAGTGTCGCCTCGGCCTGCCGCAAAAAGTCCGGCCCGTTCTTGGCGACGCGCAGGGTGTTGGTGGCCACCGCCCGCACGGCCTCCGGCGCGAAGCCGCGCAGGCGTTCGCCGAAGCGCGACAGTGCCTCCAGCGCGCGCAACTGCGAAGCGGCATCGAGCAGCTTGTCCGGGGTCAGGCCGGCGGCCAGCCGCACGGTTTCCTTCAGGCCGTCGAGGGGATAGATCTGGTTGCCGACGATCCGCCCGACCTGGAGACGGAAGCTGTTGGAACCCATATCGACGGCGGCAACGTATTCGTGGTCCACGGGGCGCAATCAGGGGACGATGCTGGAGCGACCAATTGTAGCCCAGCCATCCGGGCAAAAGTCGGCGCTGGCGGGACGGCACGGCAGCGTGTCATACTCGCGCAATCAGCCTGAAATAAAGTGAACGCTCATGATCCAGATCGCCACCTCCCACGAGTTTCCCGCCGATCACTTTCTCAACCGCGAATTCTCGCTGCTGGCCTTCAACCGCCGCGTGCTGGCGCAGGCGGCCGATCCGCGCGTGCCGCTGCTGGAACGCCTGCGCTTCCTGTGCATCGTCTCCTCGAACCTCGACGAGTTCTTCGAGATCCGCGTCGCCGGCGTCAAAGAACAGATCAAGTTGCGCAGCAGCGTCAGCGGCGCCGACCGCAAGAGCCCGCAGGAAGTGTTCCGCCGCGTCACCCGTGAGGCGCACAAGCTGATCGAGGAGCAATACACGCTGCTCAACGAGGAGATCCTGCCGTCATTGCGCGCGGAAGGCATCGCCTTTTACAAGCGTTCCGAATGGACCGAGGCGCAGCAGACCTGGATTCACGACTACTTCCGGCGCGAGGTGATCCCGGTACTGACGCCGATCGGGCTCGATCCCGCCCATCCCTTCCCGCGCGTGCTCAACAAGAGCCTCAACTTCGCCGTCGAGTTGGAGGGCAAGGACGCCTTCGGCCGCAATTCCGGCGCCGCCATCGTGCAGGCGCCGCGCGCCCTGCCGCGCGTGATCCAGCTGCCGAGCGAGCTAACCGAGGTGGATCACGGCTTCGTGTTCCTCTCCTCCATCCTGCACCAGCACGTCGGCGAGCTGTTCACCGGCATGACGGTGCTGGGCTGCTACCAGTTCCGCGTCACCCGCAACTCCGACCTGTTCGTCGATGACGAGGAAGTGAAGAACCTGCGTATCGCCCTGCAGGGCGAACTGCCGCAGCGCCATTTCGGCGACGGCGTGCGGCTGGAGGTGGCGAACAACTGCTCCGAGGTGATGTCCAACTTCCTGCTGCAGCAGTTCGGCCTCGGCCGCGCCGACCTCTATCGCGTGCCCGGCATCGTCAACCTGGTGCGGCTGATCTCGGTGCCGGACAAGGTGGACCGCCCCGACCTCAAGTTCCCGCCCTTCCAGCCCGGCCTGCCGCGGCAGCTCTCGGGCCGTTACGACATGTTCGACGCCATCCGCAAGGGCGACATCCTGCTGCACCATCCCTTCCAGTCGTTCACGCCGGTGATCGAATTCCTCAAGCAGGCGGCCGACGACCCGCAGGTGGTGGCGATCAAGATGACCGTCTATCGCACCGGCACCGATTCCGTACTGATGGAGCATCTGTTGCGCGCCGCCCAGAAGGGCAAGGAAGTCACGGTGGTGGTCGAACTGATGGCCCGCTTCGACGAGGAAGCCAACCTGTCGATCGCCGCGCGGCTCGAAGAGGTCGGCGCCCACGTGGTGTATGGCGTATTCGGCTACAAGACGCACGCCAAGCTGATGCTGGTGTTGCGTCGCGAAGAGAGCGGCTACCGCCGCTACGCCCACCTCGGCACCGGCAACTACCATCCGCGCACCACGCGCTTCTATACCGATTTCGGGCTGATGACCTGCAACGAGGAAGTCACCACCGATGTCAATGAAGTCTTCAAGCAGCTCACCGGCCTGGGCAAGGCGAGCGCCCTCACCCACCTGTGGCAGGCACCCTTCACGCTGCACTCGAACATGCTGGACGCGATTCGCGCCGAAACCGAGATCGCCCGCGCCGGCCGCAAGGCGCACATCATTGCCAAGATGAATTCGCTGCTCGAACCGCAGGTCATCGAGGCACTTTACGAAGCCAGCCAGGCCGGCGTGCAGGTTGACCTGATCGTGCGCGGCGTCTGCTGCCTGCGCCCCGGTGTGCGTGGCCTGTCGGAGAACATCCGCGTGCGTTCGGTGATCGGTCGCTTCCTCGAACACCACCGCATCTACTACTTTCATGCCGATGGCGAGGAAAAGCTCTATCTCGCCAGTGCCGACTGGATGGAACGCAACTTCTTCCGCCGCATCGAAGTGTGCTTCCCGGTGCTCGAACCGAAACTCAAGCGGCGCGTGATCAAGGAAGGCTTGCGCGGCTACTTGGTCGACAACGCCCAGGCCTGGGACATGGATGCGGACGGCGAATTCCGCATCAAACCCTCGCGCCGGGTGCGCACCTGCGCGCAGGAACT
>JACDZI010000234.1 GCA_013426785.1 Rhodocyclaceae bacterium
ATAGGGTTGAAAAGACCTTATAACAACAATAAATTTTTAAATACCGCTTTTAGCAGACAACAATGATATAAAATATAAATATTTACAGCTTTATTCAATAATATTTGTTTACCGCTTTTTTATTTCTTTCGGCCTATGGTCTTTCCCATGTAAATGAAAAAAAAGTAATAACATTTTCTGATATTAAGTAGTTACAGGTATTTAGTTGCGCGTTACAAGACTGTTTAGCTAGACATTTATTAAATAAAACATATCAATAACTATTAACTATTAACTATTACTTATAAAGAAAAAGCTATCAATTTATTAAATTTATTTTATTATTATTGTTTTGTATTTTTGTATTACTTTTGTTAATTCATAATTTTTCACTTCGATTGTTCTTATTGGATATATTAGGATTGAGAACTTTCTATAATAATATTTGGAGGTTTTTAGGTGTTTATTTAGAATGTTTGTTTCTTTTTTCCTATACCGACTAAACTGAATAATAATTTCAATTCAGGTATACAAATTTTTGTGTTCTTATTTAAAGCTAAGCTGATAGATAAATTTAAAATTTATCCGCATTGTGAAAATAGTTATCCTATTGCTTTAGCACTTTTTCTTATTTGATAACTTATTTAGTGGTTTTCTGGACTGGATTAATGTTTTCATAATATAAACTTTTCGAAATTATTAAAAAGTGGACAATGAGCTACAAATTCTCAGTAATACTATCGGAAAGGTCTAGTTTGTTTTTTTGTTGATTTTGATTGTTTCTTCTAGACAATTTATTCCTCAATTTGGTTTTTTTTATATTTTTTATACTCTTTTACTTTTGTTTTTGATTTTCTGAGTTATATGTTGGTAGCAGATTACAATTGTTTATTGCTACACTTTCTACAAATATGTGGCTTTTGCATCATTTGTTTATTGAAATTAATGGTATGATATTATATCAACTAAAATTTCCAATTCTCATTTTTATAGTACTTCCTTTTGTTACATTAATTGGAAGTTTAATAGCTAATTATTTTAATAAATAAATATGAGTATCGGTTGTTGTACCTAAAGAAAAAAGTTTACATTTGTCTTTCATAAAAATTGAAGGATA
>JACDZI010000235.1 GCA_013426785.1 Rhodocyclaceae bacterium
CCTTGGCATGGGTCAGCACCGATCGTGCTCCATGTATAAGAAGCGTACGCAGATAGGTATCCCCGCGCTTGCTGATGCCCAGCAGCTTGATCCGCCCGCCGGTGCCCGTCTGTCGCGGCACCAAGCCTGCAAAGGCAGCGAACTCCCGCCCGGACTTGAATGCCTTGGCATCGCCCATGATGGCGACGGCTGCCGTGGCGGTCAGCGGCCCCACGCCGGGAATTTCGGCAATCCGCTTGCAGGCATCCTCCTCCTTGAGCCAGAGCTTGATCCGTTGCTCGATAGTCGCGATCTCTTCATCCATCTTGCCAATTCGTGCCCATTGCTCGCGCAGGGTGTCGATGACCATCGCCGGTAGCCGATCGGCCAATCTCGCCAGCGCATCGGTGATGCCCTTTCTGACGCCTGCCTTGCCTTGCGGCATGACCTCACCGTATTCGGTCAGCAAGCCCCGCAGGCCGTTGATCTGGGCGGTACGGAACTTCACTAACTGACTTCTCATGCGGTGCAGTGCCAGGATCGCCTGTTGCTCTTCGGTCTTGATGGCAACGGCCTTGACGTGCGGTTGCTGCACTGCCGTCCAGATCGCCCGAGCATCGTGTCGATCATTCTTGTTGCCGGTGACGAAGCCTTTGACTGCCTTACCGGGCAGCAGTTTGACCTGGTGACCCATTGCCGTGAGTTTCCTCCCCCAGTGCTGCGCGCCACCACAGGCTTCCATGCCGATCAGGCAGGCTTGCCGGTTGGCAAAGTACTCCAGGAACTTCTCGCGCTTGAGCTGAAGGCTCACGATTTCTCCGGTCTCCATGTCGATCGAGTGCAACTGAAATACCCGTTTGGCGATATCGATGCCGACTACTGTTTTGCTACCATTCATTTCGGACCCTCCGGTTTGCCTGTGAAGATCTTCGTATCTTCCACCTTGGGCACTTTGATGCCGTCGGCCCGTGAGGGTCCGCCCTTCAACCATCCACCACCGCAGAGTTATCCACGGCGCCGAGCGCCGCAGGTCCCTCTCTACCGAAGGTGACCAGCGCGGTGGATAACTCGTGTTCAGCGCTCACAGGGTGGGAGGCGTCCATTCCATTC
>JACDZI010000090.1 GCA_013426785.1 Rhodocyclaceae bacterium
CAATCAGCCAAAAACCATAGCCTGCCTGACTTGCCGCCAGGACGCACGTGGTCAACTGAGGTTTTTAGGGTCAATCCATGCACTCATAGAGCCAGCTAGGTGCCACCCATCGCTTGACCCATCACTTGCTGCGAGATTTGGTGAAATTGAGTGTCGCTCGGGGACATGACTGGGTTAAAATCAGTAGCTACCCTGCAAGTCTAATAATCGTTGTGAGAGGCGGAGAAGCTCAATCAGAGGACGTCCACTCCGCCACGATTCACTACGAAGCAGGGTGCCTGAGCGATCAGTCACCCTGTTCTTGTTTGGAGCATCCGCATGCCTGTCATTACCCTGCCCGATGGGTCTCAACGCGACTACCCGCAACCGCTGACGGTGGCCGAGGTCGCCGCCTCGATTGGCGCCGGCCTGGCCAAGGTGGCCCTCGCCGGGAAAGTCGATGGGCGGCTTGTCGATACCTCGTTCCACATCGAATCCGACGTCACTCTGGCGATCGTGACCGAAAAGGATGCCGAGGGCGTGGAGATCATCCGCCACTCCACGGCCCACTTGCTGGCCTATGCCCTGAAGGAGTTGCAGCCGGACGCGCAGGTGACCATCGGCCCGGTGATCGAGAACGGCTTCTACTACGACTTCGCCTGCAAGCCCTTGACGCCGGAAGACCTGGCGGCCATCGAAAAGCGCATGGCCGAACTGGCGAAGAAGGATTTTCCCGTGACGCGTGAAGTCCTGCCGCGCGGCCGGGCCATCGAGTTTTTCAAGTTGATCGGCGAACACTACAAGGCCGAACTGATCGAGACAATTCCCGCCGATCAAGAGGTATCGCTTTACCGCGAGGGCGATTTCGTCGATCTGTGCCGCGGCCCGCACGTGCCGTCGACCGGCAAGCTCAGGCATTTCAAGCTGATGAAGGTGGCCGGTTCGTACTGGCGCGGCGACTCGAAGAACGCGCAGTTGCAACGTGTCTATGGCACGGCCTGGGCGAAGAAGGAAGAACTCGACGCCTACCTCCACATGCTCGAGGAAGCCGAGAAGCGCGACCACCGCAAACTGGGGCGCCAGCTCGACCTGTTCCACCTTCAGGACGAAGCGCCCGGCCTGGTGTTCTGGCACCCGCACGGCTGGACGGTCTGGCAGGAAGTCGAGCAATACATGCGCGCCGTCTATCGCGACAACGGCTACCGGGAGGTGCGCTGCCCGCAGATCCTCGACCGCAGCCTGTGGGAAAAGTCCGGCCACTGGGAGCACTACAAGGACAACATGTTCACCACGGCTTCGGAAAACCGCGACTATGCGGTCAAGCCGATGAACTGCCCGGGCCACGTGCAGATCTACAACACCGATGTGCGTTCCTACCGCGACCTGCCGCTGCGCTACGGCGAATTCGGTTCCTGTCACCGCAATGAGCCCTCGGGTGCGCTGCACGGCGTGATGCGCGTGCGCGGCTTCACGCAGGACGATGGCCACATCTTCTGCACCGAGGACCAGATCCAGCCGGAAGTGACCGCCTTCAACGACCTGGTGCGCAAGGTTTATGCCGATTTCGGCTTCAGGGACGTCGCGGTCAAGCTTGCCCTGCGGCCGGACAGCCGCGTCGGCGAGGACCACCTGTGGGACAAGGCCGAGGATGCGCTACGCGCCGGCTTGCGCGCCAGCGGCCTCGAATGGATCGAGTTGCCGGGCGAGGGCGCCTTCTACGGCCCGAAGATTGAGTTCCATATCAATGATGCCATCGGCCGTTCCTGGCAGTGTGGCACCATGCAGGTCGATTTCTCTATGCCGGGCCGCCTCGGCGCCGAATACGTCGGCGAGGACAATGCGCGCCATACGCCGGTGCTGCTGCATCGGGCGATCCTCGGTTCGCTGGAGCGCTTTATCGGCATCCTCATCGAAAACCACGCGGGCGCGCTGCCCCTGTGGCTGGCGCCGGTGCAGGCCGTGGTGATGAATATTTCCGAAGCGCAGGCCGACTATGGCGAGTCTGTGGCGAAAATGTTGAGGGATGCGGGTTTCCGAGTGGAATGCGATTTGCGTGGTGAAAAGATTAACTATAAAATTCGCGAACATAGTGTATTGAAGCGGCCTTATCTCGTCGTCGTCGGCGACAAGGAAAAAGCCGCCGGGTTGGTCGCCTTGCGTGCTCGAGGCAATCAGGATCTCGGGCAAATGTCCCCGGATGCATTGATCGAGCGCCTGCTGCAGGATCGTTCCAGCAGGGGCTTGGTGGCCTGATTTTGTTTATTTATTGGAGATTCGAGCCATAGCCCAGGAAAAGACGCAGCGCGTCAACGAAGAAATTACGGCCCCCGAGATTCGTCTGGTCGGGGTTGAGGGCGAACAGTTGGGCATCATGTCGTGTCGTCAGGCGCTGCAAATGGCGGAGGAAGCGTTGATCGATCTGGTCGAGATCGCGCCGATGGCAGTTCCCCCCGTCTGTCGCCTGATGGATTTTGGCAAGTTCAAGTACCAGGAAGCCAAGCGCGCTGCGGAGGCACGCAAGAAGCAGAAGATCGTCGAGGTCAAGGAGATCAAGTTTCGCCCGGGCACAGACGAGAACGACTACCAGATCAAGTTGCGCAACGTCATCAAGTTTCTCGGCGAAGGCGACAAGGCAAAGATCACGTTGCGTTTTCGTGGTCGGGAGATGGCGCACCAGGAAATCGGCATGCGCATGCTGGAACGGATCAAGCTCGATCTCGATCAGCAGGCGGTGGTGGAGCAGTTTCCCAAGATGGAAGGGCGTCAGCTGATCATGGTGCTGGCCCCGTCCAAGAAGCAGGTGAAGCATTGAGTTATTGCAATATCGGTAGTACCCAGTAGTACCAACAAGCGGTCGTGGGTTGTCGAAGCGTTCCCGGATCGGGAGCCACCCAGCGCCGTGTCAGAAAGGAGATCTTCGATGCCGAAGATGAAGACCAAGAGCGGTGCCGCCAAGCGCTTCAAATTGCGCGGGTCGGGCAGCATCAAACGTGGATGCGCTTTCAAGCGCCACATCCTCACCAAGAAAACCACCAAGAGCAAGCGCCAGTTGCGCGGCATGCAGACCGTGCACGAGTCGGACGCCAAGTCCATTCGCGCCATGTTGCCCAACGGATAAGGAGAGCCGCCATGCCAAGAGTCAAACGTGGTGTAACGGCGCGCGCGCGTCACAAGAAAATTCTCGTTCAGGCCAAGGGGTACCGCGGCCGTCGCAAGAACGTCTATCGCATCGCCAAAGAAGCGGTGATGAAGGCCGGTCAATATCAATATCGTGACCGTAGGCAAAGAAAGCGCCAGTTCCGTGCCCTGTGGATCACCCGCATCAACGCGGCGGCCCGCGAGCTGGGCATGAAGTACAGCACCCTGATGAACGGCCTGAAGAAGGCGTCGATCGAAGTCGATCGCAAGGTGCTGGCCGACCTGGCCGTCTTCGACAAGCCGGCCTTCGCCGCGCTGGCGAACCAGGCCAAGGCCCATCTCGCCGCTTAACCTCAAGCGAAGTGAGAAGGGGAGGCCACCACGCCTCCCTTTTTTCTGACCTGTATGGAAAACCTGGAACAACTTGTAACGCAGGCAACGGCCGATTTCACCGCCGCGAATGAGCTTGCACGTCTCGAAGACGTGAAGGCGGTCTACCTCGGCAAGGACGGCTCGCTAACGGCCTTGCTGAAGGGACTCGGCAAGCTTCCTGCCGAGGAGCGCAAGAGCGCCGGCGCGGCCATCAACGCGGCCAAGACGCAGATCGAGTCGGCGCTGGCGGCACGGCGCGAAGCGCTGCGGATCGCCCAGCTGGCGGCGCGGCTTGCCGCCGAGTCCCTCGACATCACCCTGCCGGGCCGAGGCTCGGCGCGCGGCAGCATCCATCCGGTGATGCGCACGCTCGACCGTATCGAACAACTGTTCCGCTCGATCGGCTTCGAAGTCGCCGACGGTCCCGAGATCGAGACCGACTGGCACAACTTCACCGCGCTCAACACGCCGGCCAACCACCCGGCGCGTTCCATGCACGACACCTTCTACCTGCTGGATGACGCCGGCCAGGTGCGCCACGACGTGCTGCTGCGCACCCACACCAGCCCGGTGCAGATCCGCAGCATGCTGGCGCATGTCGAGAAGTTCAGGCATCTCGACACGATGCCCGAGATTCGCGTCATCTGTACCGGCCGCGTCTATCGCGTCGATTCCGATGCCACCCACTCGCCGATGTTCCACCAGGTCGAGGGCCTGTGGGTCGGCGAGGATGTCAGCTTCGCCGACCTCAAGGGCGTGGTCGCCGACTTCCTGCGTCGCTTCTTCGAGAGCGACGACCTCAAGGTGCGTTTTCGCCCCTCCTTCTTCCCCTTCACCGAACCGTCGGCCGAGATCGACGTCGCCTTCATGTCCGGCCCGATGGAAGGCCGCTGGCTGGAAATCGCCGGCTGCGGCATGGTGCATCCCAACGTGCTGCGCTTCGGCGGCATCGACCCCGAGCGCTATACCGGTTTCGCCTTCGGCATGGGCCCGGACCGCCTGACCATGCTGCGCTATGGCATCAACGACCTGCGCCTGTTCTTCGACGGCGACCTGCGTTTCCTTTCACAGTTTCAATAAGCCAAGATGCAATTTTCCGAATCCTGGCTGCGCGCCCTCGTCAATCCGCCGCTTTCGACCGCGGAGCTGTGCCATTTGCTCACCATGGCCGGCCTCGAAGTCGAGGAATGCCGTCCTGCCGGCGCCGACTTTTCCCATGTCGTCGTCGCGCGCATCCTCACCGCCGAGAAGCATCCCGATGCTGACAAGCTAAAACTCTGCTCGGTGGATACGGGCGAACATGGCGTGCTGCAGATCGTCTGCGGTGCGCCGAATGCCGCCGCCGGTCTGATCGTGCCCTGCGCACTGGTCGGCGCGCAACTGCCCGGCATCGAGATCAAAAAAGTCAAGGTGCGCGGCATCGAAAGCTTCGGCATGCTGTGCTCGGCGCGCGAGCTGGGCCTCTACGAGGACCACGGCGGCCTGCTGACCCTGCCCGCCGATGCACCGATCGGCCGGAACATCCGCAGCTACCTCAACCTCGACGACTACCTGATCACCCTCAAGCTCACGCCCAACCGTGCCGACTGCCTGTCGCTCACCGGCATCGCCCGCGAAGTGGCCGCGCTGACCGGCGCGCCGCTGACCTTGCCGTCGATCGATCCGGTTGCCGCCGTGCATGACGAAGCCCGCGGCGTCGTGCTCGACGTGCCCGCCGCCTGCCCGCGCTACTGCGGCCGCATCGTGCGCGGCGTGAACAGCAAGGCCGCCACGCCCGACTGGATGAAGCAGCGCATCGAGCGTTGCGGCGTGCGATACATCTCCGCGCTGGTCGATGTCACCAACTACGTGATGCTCGAACTCGGTCAACCGCTGCACGCCTTTGACGATGCCGAATTGTCTGGCGCCATCCACGTGCGTTATCCAAATGCCGGCGAACAACTGCTGCTGTTGAACGAGCAGACCGTCACGCCCCGCGTCGACACCGCGCTGATCGCCGACGAGGCGAAGCCGCTGGCGATGGCAGGCATCATGGGCGGCGAGCATTCCGGCATTTCCGACGCCACCACCGACCTGTTCCTGGAGTCCGCCTTCTTCACGCCCGATGCTATCGCCGGAAAGGCGCGCGCCCTAGGCTTTTCGTCCGATGCCTCCTACCGCTATGAGCGCGGCGTCGATTTCGAGTTGCAGCGCCGCGCCCTCGAGCGCGCCACGCAACTGATCATCGACATCTGCGGTGGTCAGCCAGGCCCGGTGGTCGAGACTGTCGCGCCTGAACACCTGCCAGAGCGTGCCCCGGTGCGCCTGCGCCTGCCGCGTGTGGCGCGCGTGCTGGGCATCGAACTGGGCTTCGCCCGGATCGAAAAGCTTGTCGCCGGCATGGGTTTCGCCTATGTGCGCGAGAACGACGCGCTGGTGGTCACGCCGCCCTCATGGCGCTTCGACATCGAAATCGAGGAAGACCTGATCGAGGAAATCGTCCGCCTGCACGGCTACGACAACATTCCCGCGCCGCCGCCCACCGCGCGTTGCGAAATGCTGCCCTTGCCCGAGGCGTCACGTGGCCCGATGGCTGTGCGCCATCTGCTGGCCGAGCGTGGCTTCCACGAAGTGGTGAACTACAGCTTCGTCGCCGCCGAATGGGAAGCTGATTTCTGCGCCAACGCGAATCCAGTACGGCTGGCCAACCCGATCGCCAGCCAGATGGGCGTGATGCGCAGCAGCCTGATCGGCGGCCTGGTGGGCACGCTAGTGAGCAACCTCAAGCGCCAGGCCGAGCGCGTGCGCGTGTTCGAGGTGGGCCGCTGTTTCATCAATGATGCTGCGCAGGACACCGGCTACGACCAGCCGCTGCGCGTGGCTGCGCTCATCTCCGGCCCGGCCCAGCCCGAGCAGTGGGGCCTGCTGATGCGCACTGCGGATTTCTACGACCTGAAGGGTGACCTGGAAGCGCTGTTCGCGCCACGCTCCCTGAGCTTCGCACGCGTAACGCATCCGGCCCTCCATCCGGGCCGCGCCGCGTGCGTGTTGCTCTACGGCCGGGAAATCGGCGTGATCGGCGAAATACATCCCCGCTGGCAGCAGCAGTACGAACTGGCCGTTGCCGCCGTGGTGTTCGAGGTCGAGTTGGCGGCACTGCTCGCCACGCCCATGCCGGCTTATCGCGAAGTCTCGCGTTTCCCCGCCGTGGTGCGCGACATTGCCCTCGTGGTACCGCAGCAGACCGAGGTGCGGCGCTTGCAGGACGCGTTGCAGGAGGTGGCTCCCGGCTACGTTCGTGCGATCCGTCTGTTCGACGTCTATCAGGGCAAGGGGGTTACTCCGGAAAGCAAAAGTCTTGCGTTCCGCGTGGTGATGCAAGATACTGAAAAAACTTTGGCGGATAATGATGCCGATGCGGCAATCGCCAAACTGGTTCAGACGGCGGCCGAGCGGTTCGGTGCGCAGTTACGTAAATGAGTGCGCGGATAGGGAAAATCGATGACGACGATGACGAAAGCGGAACTGGCGGATTTTCTGTTTGAGAAAGTGGGCCTGAACAAGCGCGAAGCCAAGGACATGGTCGAGGCCTTCTTCGAGGAAGTGCGCACCTCCCTGGAAGCCGGCGACAGCGTCAAGCTGTCGGGTTTCGGCAACTTCCAGTTGCGCGACAAGCCGCAGCGCCCCGGCCGCAATCCCAAGACCGGCGAGGAAATCCCGATCACCGCGCGGCGCGTCGTCACCTTCCATGCCAGTCACAAGCTGAAGTCCATCGTGGAAGAGAAGGCCAGCGAGAATGTCCAGCCAGCCGGATAAGGTCGAACTGCCGCCGATCCCCGCCAAGCGCTATTTCACGATTGGCGAGGTCAGCGACCTGTGTGGGGTCAAGCCCCACGTGCTCCGCTATTGGGAGCAGGAATTCACCCAGCTCAAGCCGGTCAAGCGGCGCGGCAACCGCCGCTACTACCAGCACCACGAAGTGCTGCTGGTGCGGCGCATCCGCCAGCTTCTCTACGAAGACGGTTTCACCATCAGCGGCGCACGCAACCGCCTCGACGAACCCGCCGTCCGCCATGCCGCTCCGCCCGTCGAAGCGCCGGCCCCAGCCACCGGCAGCCGTTTCTCGCTACGTGCCGAGCTGCTTGGCATCATGGAATTGCTGCGGGTCTGAGCTTCTTCTGCTGTTATAATCCGCGCCTCGTCGGGGCGTAGCGCAGCCTGGTAGCGCACTTGCATGGGGTGCAAGGGGTCGCGAGTTCGAATCCCGCCGCCCCGACCAAGCAACACCAAGGGTTTCCACCGAAAGGTCGAAACCCTTTTTCTTTGGGTTTTTCCAATAGGGGAAGCACCAGGGGAAGCGCATGCAATCGCACCTGAAATCTGATCACCGATGATCATGGATGATCCTCTCATGCTTTGACACCGCTTGAATGGTGAGTATGATGGCGTCGTCAAGTGCGATACCCGCCATGAGTGCTCAGACTGAGGAGTGATGTCCTCGCGGGTCAATCAAGTGAAGGCTTGACGCTGTCCGGGACTCCCTGCTATTGACAGGGTTTGACGATAATCCGGGTTTGTGGCTATCAGCCACCGGCACGCGATCTCTCAATCGCTAAACGAATAGCCGTCAGGGCTGCGCACCTGGTGGTTTTGAGAGATCGAAATGCAGGAATCATCCACAGTCGTGACGTTGGATCTGCTGATACGGATTCACGTGCGCACCATCATCGACATTTCCGGCGTCGCCTCCGAGATCGGCTGGTCGCCGGGCTCAATCAGAAATGCCATCTCTGCCGGTACGTTCCCGATCAAGAGCTTCTTGCTTGGAGGTCGGCGAATGTTCTATCTCGCCGATGTCGCCGAATACATCGATCTGCAGCGCCGCGGTGGAACAGCTTCAGGCTGCGTTCAACACATGGATAAGAAGGGCCATCGCGCGAAGATCGAGGTGGCGGCATGAATGCGCCTGACCAATTTGCGCCACTTTACTCTGACGAGCAGATCGCCGAAGCACGAGACGTAAAGTTCTCGAAAGTCCTCGACCATCTTGGTGCGAGCCACAAGCTAGATTCTGAGTATCGCGGGCGCAACAAGAGCACTGTCAGGATTTTGGTCGCTTACAAGAATCGCAACTATCGATTCGTCGTCAATGGCCCCAAATGGATCGACGAACTCCCTAACGGTGACCTGTCTGCCAAGAGTGGTCATGGTGCAATCGACTTTGCCTCGTACGTTACGTCAATGCCTTTTCCAAAGGCGGTGGGCGTATGCCTCGCTGCAATGAATATTTCGGTGGAACCGGCAGGTGTCACCGTCGCCGCGCCGGTACAGCTAGAGTTCCCCTACTGGCCCGTTGAATCCAGGGGTTCGCCGAACGAGTTCTTGCGTTGTGCTCTCTTCAACGCACGCAATCGGAACGCCCCTCGTGTTAGCTGGAATGCCAAGGCCCCTCTCAAACTTGCCATTCTCGGCGGCGGCACCATTTCCTATGTGGGCGAAGAACTCCGTCAGCTCGATGAAAAAGTTTGGCTTCAACTTAGAGCCTATTTCAGTAGGCATGATTTCTGCTCGTAAATCTCCCATCGCAAC
>JACDZI010000236.1 GCA_013426785.1 Rhodocyclaceae bacterium
CTGGATCTCCCGCACTGTCATCCCGCGCGCGTACATGGCGATGATCTTGTCGTCGCAGCCGGTGAAGCGCCGCTCGTGCTTCGGGATCAGCAGCGGCTCGAAGCTGCCGGCCCGGTCACGCGGCACCTCGGATCCGCAGCGGTCCGTCGTCGGTCAGCACGGTCTTGCCGCTCGCGCCGTTGCGGTGATTTCCGCTCCCGGCAGGTTTGTCGGTGCCAGGCGGATAGCCCAGGTGATGGCTGAGTTCGGCGCCCAGGGCGCGTTCGATCAGGGCTTTCTTGAAGGCCATCGAGGCGGCATTGACCGCCTCGGCCGTCATCGGCCCACTGACCATCTGGTCAATCATCTCTTTCGGAATACTCGGCAGCGTAACCGCCGTTTTCTTCTTGCCACTCTTGCTCGGCATACAGGCTCCTTTCACTCATGTTATGCCTCACACACAAAATTCCTGACAGGCTCCTTGAGATGATCGCAGCACAGGTTCCAGACTGCCTTGGGATTCAACTGCTCCGCAGCGTGGCCGACCCAACCCTTGAGCAAGGCGGAGACGAGCATCAGGGCATCTCTGGCTTTACCGAAGTGCGCATGCAGGCCGGTGATCGTAATCGTCGTTTGCCCGGCATGTTCGGTCTTGCGGCCGACCGAGGACATCAACCACGGCCGGCTGGTGATCGCTTCGCGCCGAGCGTCAGGGCTTGCCAGGCGAACGAACAGACTCCACCAGTTGTAGATCAGCGCGACGGCACGCGCCGACAGCTGGCAGCGGTGCAGGTCGTGGGTGGTAAAGCCGCCCCAGCCCGACTGGTTCTTCAACTCGTCGAACGTGTTCTCGCAATCGGCACGGTCGCGATAGAGTTGTCCGAGCGAGAGGATCTCGTGATCAAGGTTGGTGACGTGCGAGTAGCGTTTGTGTGTCCCGACAGGATCGACAGCATCCACGTACCAAGCACCTCCGTCATGCTAGGAGCACTGGGACATGTGTTAATACAGTCTGGACATCGTGGCAAGCCTGTACCAAGCACCTCCGTCATGCTAGGAGCACTGGGACTCGTGTAGGCCAACGGGC
>JACDZI010000091.1 GCA_013426785.1 Rhodocyclaceae bacterium
TGTTCTCCGGGTGTTGTCGGACGATCCGGCAACTGGGTTCGTAGTAAAGTGCTCAACCTGTTAGCATTGATCCGGAGGATTGAGCGTGTTTTACATCATCCAGGCTGCCGGTTGGCCCATCTGGTTTCTCCTTCTGGCCTCGGTGGTTGCCGTTGCCCTCATCATCGAACGGGCGACGACCCTGCGTCGCTCCAAGGTAGTCCCGACAGGACTGCTACAAAGTACTCTCGCCGACTATCGGCGCGCCGGTACTACTGACGAACTCCTCAAGCGTCTCGAAGGGCATTCGCCGCTCGGACGTGTGCTGGCTGCCGGCTTGCGCAACGACCAGGCTTCGCGCGAGGTCATGAAAGAGGCGATCGAGGAGGCCGGTCGCGGCGGCGCCCACGATCTCGAACGCTTCCTGACCAGCCTTGGCACCATCGCTTCGATCAGCCCGCTGATGGGACTGTTCGGCACCGTCGTCGGCATGATAGAGATCTTCGGTTCGGCCACCGGCGCCGGCAACAACCCGCAGCAACTAGCCCACGGTATTTCCGTCGCGCTCTACAACACCGGCTTCGGCCTCATCATCGCCATTCCGGCGATGATTGCCTACCGTCATTTCCGCGCCATGGTCGACAGCTGCGTGATCGAGATGGAGCAGCAGGCCCTGAAGCTGGTCGAGCAGCTTCACGGAGAAAGAAAGTAATGAACTTCCAGCGTGGCAGGCATCGCGAGGAGCCGGAGATCAACCTGATCCCGATGATCGACGTATTGCTCGTCATCCTGATCTTCCTGATGATCACCACGACCTATTCGAAGTTCGCCGGTCTGGAGATCAACCTGCCGACTGCCGATGCCCAGACCCAGCAGGACAAGCCCAACGAAATCGACGTCGTCGTCACCGCGAACGGCAATGTGCTGATCAATAAGGCGCCGGTCACCGGCAATGTCGAGGCGATCGGCATCGCCTTGCGGCGTGCCGCCGAAGGTGCGCAGGAGACGGTGGTGATCATCAATGCCGATGCCAAGGCTGCCCACCAGAATGTCATCGACGTGATGCAGGCGGCGCGCAACGCGGGTCTGTCGCACATCTCCTTTGCGACCCAGCAGAAACAGCAATGAGGCCCTGACGCGCATCTGGCGCGGCCACGGCCTCGCCGCGCTGCTGCTTCTACCCATCGGCCTGATCTTTTTCTTGATTGCCGGCCTGCGGCGCCTGGCCTTTCGTCGTGGCTGGCAGGCGGTCGAACGCCTGCCGGTGCCGGTCGTCGTCGTCGGCAACATCCTCGCCGGTGGCGCGGGCAAGACACCGCTGACCCTGTGGCTGGCGCAAAGGCTCAAGGCGGCAGGACGCCGGCCGGGCATCGTCAGTCGTGGCTACGGCCGCAGCAATGACAGTATTAAAAAAGTCGGCGCTGGTGAGACGGTACAAACGGTGGGGGATGAACCACTGTTGCTGGCACGCCGTTCCGGTTGCCCGGTATTTGTCGGGGCGGATCGGGTTGCCGCCGCGCGGGCCTTGCTGGCGGAGCATCCCGACTGCGACCTCATCCTCTGCGACGATGGTCTGCAACACTATCGGCTGCAGCGCGATGTCGAGATCGCCGTGGTCGACCGGCGTGGCCTGATGAATGGCTGGCCGCTGCCGGCCGGGCCGCTGCGCGAACCTGCTTCACGTCTGGACGCAGTCGATGCGTTGGTGCTCAACGATGCTGGCCGCAGCTGGCCAAGCCCGGTGCCCGTGTTTGCGATGAAGCTGGAAGGTGCGCGCTTTAACCGGCTGAATGATCCGGCGCAGACCTGCGAAGTCGCCGACCTTGCCGCTCTCGACCTGCATGCGGTGGCCGGCATCGGCGAACCGCAGCGCTTTTTCGACCATCTGTCGGCGCTGGGGCTGCGTTTCACGCCGCATGCCTTTCCCGATCATCACGACTATGTCGCCGGCGATCTTTCGTTCGCGTGCGATGCGCTGCTGATGACGGAAAAGGACGCGCTAAAATTCGCCGGCCTCTGCGATCGGCCCATCTGGGTGTTGCCGGTCGAAGCCAGGATCGAACCCGACCTGGCCCATTTTGTCCTGGAGAAAATCGATGGATGCGCGTCTGCTGGAAATTCTGGTCTGTCCGCTGTGCAAGGGGCCGCTTGACTATCGCAAGCCCGCCGGTGAACTGGTGTGCAAGGCCTGCCGGCTGGCTTATCCGGTCAAGGACGATATTCCCGTGATGCTTGAAGACGAGGCACGCCAGCTCGGTCCCGAAGAGAACTGACATGTCATTTCGCGTCGTCATCCCGGCGCGCTATGCTTCGACGCGATTGCCCGGCAAGCCGCTGGCCGACATCGCCGGCAAGCCGATGGTGGTGCGTGTGGCCGAAGCGGCAGGGAAAAGCGGCGCAGTCGAGATCGTCGTCGCGACCGATGACCCGCGTGTGGCGGATGCGGTCATGGCGCACGGACAGCGGGTGGCAATGACGCGCGCCGATCATCCGAGCGGTACCAACCGCATCGCCGAGGTGGCCCGGCAACTGGGCTGGCCTGACGACGAAATCGTCGTCAATGTCCAGGGCGATGAGCCGCTCATCGATCCGGCCCTGATTGCCGAGGTAGCCCAGGCGCTTGACGCCAATGCCGGTGCCGCGATGGCGACGGCGGCCCATCCGCTTGACGCGATCGCCGAATTCATGAATCCGCATGTGGTGAAGGTAGTCACGGCAAAAAATGGGCGTGCGCTCTATTTTTCGCGGGCACCGATTCCCTGGCATCGCGATGGTCTGGCGACCCAGCGCGAGCGCTTGCCTGAAGCTTTCGAGGTACGTCGCCATATTGGCCTGTATGCGTATCGAGTCAGTTTCCTGCGCTGCTATGAGGAACTTGCACCCGCACCCATCGAACAATGGGAGTCGCTGGAACAACTGCGCGCGCTGTGGCATGGGTTTCCGATCCAGGTGATCGATTGCGCTCATCCGCCCATGCCGGGAGTCGATACCCCCGCAGATCTGGAGCGGGTGCGAAGTATGTTCGAGAGCAGCGTGGACAGATAGAATCAGGCGCACACTTCCGGGATTACCGTCCGACCCCTGAAAATTACTGGAGAAACATGCGATGCGTCTGATTCTGTTGGGTCCGCCCGGTGCCGGAAAAGGTACCCAGGCCAATTACATCAAGGAAAAATTCGGCATTCCGCAGATCTCCACCGGTGACATGTTGCGTGCTGCCGTGAAAGCGGGCACGCCGCTGGGTATCGAAGCCAAACAGATCATGGATGCTGGAGGCTTGGTACGCGACGACATCATCATCGGGTTGGTCAAGGATCGACTCAAGCAAGCCGATTGTGCTGCCGGTTACCTGTTCGATGGTTTCCCGCGCACCATTCCCCAGGCCGAGGCCATGAAGCTGGCCGGCGTGCCGATCGACTTCGTACTCGAAATAGATGTGCCTGACAGCGAAATTGTCGCGCGCATGAGCGGGCGTCGACTGCATGTGGCTTCCGGTCGTACCTATCATGTCAAGTTCAACCCGCCCAAGATCGAAGGCAAGGACGATGTGACCGGTGAGTCGCTGATCCAGCGTGACGATGACAAGGAAGCGACTGTGCTGAAGCGTCTGAATATTTACCACCAGCAGACCCACGCGCTGGTCGAGTATTACGGTAAATGGGCGGGGTGTGGCGATCTGGCCGCACCGCAATATCGCAAGATCGACGGGCTCGGCACGGTTGAGTCGGTTCGTGATACCGCTTTCGCTGCACTGAATTAATCCGCACACAGGAGAGTCTGCACATGGCTGTCAAGAAAATGAACGCGTTTTACGCGCAGTCGGGGGGCGTCACCGCCGTTATCAACGCATCGGCCTGCGGCGTGATCGAAACCGCGCGCCAGCACAAGGACAAGATTGGCAAGGTCTATGCGGGACGCAATGGCATCATCGGCGCACTGACCGAGGACCTGATCGATACTTCGAAGGAGTCCGTCCGAGCCATTGCCGGCTTGCGCACCACGCCCTCGGGCGCATTTGGCTCCTGTCGTTTCAAGCTCAAGTCGCTGGAAGCCAATCAGCGCGAATATGAGCGCCTGATCGAGGTGTTCAAGGCCCACAATATTGGCTACTTCTTCTACAACGGCGGTGGCGATTCCGCGGATACCTGCTACAAGGTATCGCAACTGTCGGAGAAATTGGGTTACCCGGTGCAGGCCCTCCACGTGCCGAAGACGGTCGACAACGACCTGCCGATCACCGACAATTGCCCGGGCTTTGGCTCCGTCGCGAAGTACATTGCCGTGTCGACGCTGGAAGCCACCTTCGATGTGCGTTCGATGTGTTCCACCTCGACCAAGGTATTTGTCCTGGAAGTCATGGGGCGCCACGCCGGCTGGATTGCCGCAGCCGGTGCGATGGCCTCCACCAAGGATTGCGAGTTGCCCATCGTGGTACTGTTCCCTGAAGTCTTGTTCGATCAGAAGAAGTTCCTCGCCAAGGTCCAGAACCTGGTGAAAAAATTCGGCTATTGCACGGTGGTTGTCTCTGAAGGCTGCCACCACCCAGACGGCAAGTTTCTCGCCGAGCAGGGCACCCGCGATGCCTTCGGCCATGCACAGTTGGGTGGCGCGGCGCCGGTGGTCGCCAACATGGTCAAGGAAGCCTTCGGCTACAAGTTCCACTGGGGTGTCGCCGACTACATGCAGCGGGCTGCCCGCCATATCGCGTCGAAGTCCGACGTCGATCAGGCATACGCCCTCGGCAAGGCGGCGGTCGAGTTCGCACTCAAGGGCCACAATGCCGTGATGCCTACAGTCGAACGCCTTTCCAGCACACCTTACAAATGGAAGATCGGCATGGCTTCGCTTGCCAAAGTGGCGAACGTCGAAAAGAAGATGCCCAGGAACTTCATTACCGCTGATGGTTTTGGCATCACCGAGAAGTGCCGTCAGTACCTGGCGCCGCTGATGAAGGGGGAAGACTACCCTGCCTACAAGGATGGGTTGCCTGTTTATGTGACGCTAAAAAATATTGCGGTGCCTAGGAAACTGTCCTCTTTCACGCTCTGAATGCGTAATTCCCGACAACCCGCCTAGACGATCAGGCCGGTTATAATTTAATAAGTGTTTCTTATATAAAGGGAGGGTTGTTGATGTCTTCAGGTCTGATGTTCGCATTGGTCTGCGCCATCGTGGCAATTGCCTATGGCGGGATTTCCACCCGCTGGATTCTGGCTCAGGCGACCGGCAACGATCGCATGCGCGAGATTTCGGCGGCGGTACAGGAAGGGGCGCAAGCCTATCTCAAGCGTCAATACACCACGATCGCCATGGTTGGTGCTGTGCTGGCCGTGGTCATCGCCATTTTCCTTGGCATGTCGACCGCCATTGGATTTCTCATTGGTGCGGTTCTCTCGGGCGCGGCCGGATTCATCGGCATGAACGTCTCGGTGCGTGCCAACGTGCGGACCGCCCAAGCGGCGACCGTCGGTCTCAACGAAGCGCTGAATGTCGCCTTCAAGGGCGGCGCCATCACCGGCATGCTGGTGGTTGGCCTGGGCCTCCTCGGTGTCGCCGGTTACTACGCGATCCTCAAGGCGACGGCCGGCGATGCCAGCCTTGATCACATCCTGCATCCGCTGGTCGGCCTGGGTTTCGGTTCCTCCCTGATCTCTATCTTCGCGCGACTCGGTGGCGGCATCTTCACCAAGGGCGCCGACGTCGGTGCCGACCTGGTGGGCAAGGTAGAAGCCGGCATTCCGGAAGACGATCCGCGCAACCCGGCGGTGATCGCCGACAACGTCGGCGACAACGTCGGCGACTGCGCCGGCATGGCGGCCGACCTGTTCGAGACCTACGCCGTTACGACGGTGGCGACCATGCTGCTCGGTGCCCTGCTGTTCAAGGCGAGCGGTGCAGTGATGGCCGAATCGGCGGTGATCTTCCCGCTGGTCCTCGGCGGCTTCTCGATCATCGCCTCCATTGTCGGCTGCATGTTCGTCAAGACCTCACCGGGCGCCAAGATCATGAATGCCCTTTACAAGGGCCTGATCGTCGCTGGCGCGATGGCACTGGTGGCCTTCTATCCCATTACCAACTGGATCATCGATGACCACCTGCTTGATCAGGTGCTGGGCATCAGTGGTGGTTCGCAGATGCGCCTGTATGGTGCTGCGGTGGTCGGCCTGATCCTGACCGGTTTGATGGTCTACATTACCGAGTACTACACCGGCACCGAGTTCAAGCCGGTGCA
Source organism: Rhodocyclaceae bacterium (assembly GCA_013426785.1). Taxonomy (GTDB): domain Bacteria; phylum Pseudomonadota; class Gammaproteobacteria; order Burkholderiales; family Rhodocyclaceae; genus Sulfuricystis. The sequence continues at coordinate 6,212 of JACDZI010000091.1, forward strand.
GCACGTTGCGGAAGCTTCGACTACCGGCCACGGTACCAACATTATTGCCGGCCTGGGCGTGTCGATGCGTGCGACGGCGTGGCCGGTGCTGTCCGTCTGCCTCGCTATCTGGGCCTCGTATGCACTGGGCGGCTTGTACGGCATTGCGATTGCGGCGACCTCAATGTTGTCGATGGCCGGCATCATCGTCGCGCTTGACGCCTACGGCCCGATCACCGACAACGCCGGTGGCATCGCCGAGATGGCCGAGTTGCCTGATTCCGTGCGCGGCATTACTGATCCGCTCGACGCCGTGGGCAATACCACCAAGGCGGTGACCAAGGGCTACGCCATCGGTTCCGCCGGTCTGGCCGCGTTGGTGCTGTTCGCCGACTTCACGCATGGCCTTGAAGCTGCTAAGCCCGGCGTCAAGTTTCTCTTCGACTTGGCTGACCCGGCGGTCATCGTCGGTCTGTTCATCGGTGGCATGGTGCCCTACCTGTTCGCCGCGATGGGCATGGAAGCGGTCGGTCGCGCGGCAGGCTCGGTCGTTGTCGAGGTACGCCGCCAGTTCAAGGAAATCAAGGGCATCATGGAAGGCACGGCCAAGCCGGAATACGGCACCTGCGTCGACATGCTGACCAAGGCAGCCATCAAGGAAATGATGATTCCCTCGCTCCTGCCGGTTCTGGTTCCGGTCGTCGTGGCCGTTACCATGAACTTCATGATGCCTGCTGTCGGTGGTGTCGGTGCCGGTGTGCGCGCCCTCGGTGGCGTACTGATGGGTACCATCATCACCGGCCTGTTCGTCGCCATTTCCATGACGACGGGCGGTGGCTGCTGGGATAACGCCAAGAAGTACATCGAGGATGGCCACTTCGGCGGCAAGGGTTCCGAAGCGCACAAGGCTGCCGTCACCGGCGACACTGTGGGCGATCCCTACAAGGACACAGCCGGCCCGGCGGTCAACCCGCTGATCAAGATCATCAACATCGTTGCGCTGATGATCGTGCCGATCGTCGCTTGATCCTCAAAGTACCATCAAATAACGGGCAACCTGCGGGTTGCCCGTTATTTTTGTGCGCCCGGCACGGGCGCACTCTTGTGGGTGGAAGTCCCACCGTAAGTTGATCACAGCGAACGAAGTGAAGCGCAACTGCATGAGGGTGACCGAGTGTGGGGAGGAAGCGTGGAGCGAAGCTGCGAGCCGATGAACAAGAACCGGATAGAAGGCGTTGCCGAGCAGGGCGAGCGGGCATAATTCCGCGAAGCTTTTGTGATCAAGGCGAGGTGGCGTAAATCCGGCGGTTGTGCAGTGAAGGAGTGTGTTCTTACCCGGGGAGATCTCGCCTTATGCCTGAAAGTGCGACACTGGAAAGTGGAGCGAGAAGTCAGCAGAGGCCGTAGTAGTTGCTGGTAAGGGACGAAGGGCCGAACGAGGAGAAGTGTTCGAGACCATGTCGATGTTAAACGCAACGCGTCAGCCTGACTTTGACACCGCCAAGTAACACACCTCTCGGAAAGCCGCATGAGGCGGGGCATTCGGCAAGGCTGCCGCTGCTGCAAGTGTTGCAACCGAGACTGGACCCGACATTCAGTGAACACAGCTATGGATTCCGGCCGGGGCGGCGGGTCCACGACGCGATTCTCGCGGCACAAGCCTACGTTCAGTCCGGCCGGAAGATTGTGGTTGATGTCGATCTGGAGAAATTCTTTGATCGCGTCAATCACGACATCCTCATTGACCGCCTGAAGAAACGCATCGACGACGCCGGCATCATCCGGCTGATACGGGCGTACCTGAACAGCGGCATCATGAGCGATGGCGTAGTGCTGGAACGGTATCAGGGCACGCCGCAAGGCGGGCCGCTGTCACCGCTACTGGCGAACGTGATGCTGGACGAAGTGGATAAGGTACTGGAGAAGCACGGCCACTGCTTTGCGCGCTATGCTGACGACTGCAACGTTTATGTGCGCAGCCGGAAGGCGGGCGAGCGAGTGATGGCGCTGTTGCGGCGGTGTTACGCCAAGCTACAACTCAAGGTCAATGAGACCAAGAGCGCAGTGGCCGACGTGAATGGAAGGAAGTTGTTGGGCTACAGCTTCTGGTGTGACAGGGACGAGGTGAAACGCAAGGTGGCGGCCAAGCCGATGGCGACGTTCAAGCAACGGGTGAGGCAACTGACCCGACGCGCGGGCGGACGCAGTATGGCGGAAGTCATCGAACGACTGAAACCTTACCTGCTGGGGTGGAAAGCCTACTATGGGCTGGCGCAAACGCCGAGGGTCTGGCTATCGCTGGATGAATGGCTGCGGCACCGGCTGCGGGCGATCCAACTCAAGCACTGGAGGCGGGGTAGCACGATCTACCGGGAACTGATCAACCTTGGCGTGGCCGAGCATGTAGCGAAGCGGGTAGCGGGAAATTCCCGCTGCTGGTGGCGGAATAGTATGGGAGACTTCAACCGAGTGCTCACCATCGCCTACTTCGACAAACTCGGCGTGCCCCGTCTCTCATGACCTCAACTTCTCGAACCGCCCGGTGCGGACCCGCATGCCGGGTGGTG
>JACDZI010000092.1 GCA_013426785.1 Rhodocyclaceae bacterium
GTTTCACTGGTCAGCACTTGCTGATAAAGAGTGTCCTCGTTGCTTTCATCTAAGGCACTGGTGGCTTCATCAAGAACGGCATAGCGCGGTGTAGCGATTAGCACACGGGCAAATGCCACCCGCTGCTGCTCCCCGACCGACAGGACCTTTGCCCAGTCCAGGTCGGCATCCAGACCACCAAAGCGCTCAGCAAGATCGGGCAGATTGACCTTTTTCAGCACACGGTGGAGTTCGTCATCACCGATCGTCCGGTCGTGAAGCGGATACAATAACTGGCTGCGCAGGCTGCCGAGCAGCATGTAGGGCCGTTGCGGCAGAAACAGCATTTCGGACATCTCCGGCCGGATGATGCGACCGCTTCCGGAACGCCACAAACCGGCAATTGCACGCAACAATGAACTTTTCCCACAACCGCTAGCTCCCACGATCAATACCCCTTGCCCCGGATTGATCGACAGGGAGAGATCATCGATCAGCGTGCGTGCATGGTTCGGCGTTTGCAAGGTGAGGTTTTCGATAGCCAGATGGGAATCCTGAACCATAGTGATGTCATTGCCGGCCTTTGGCCGTCCACCGTTGGTCCCGGTAAGGAATCTTTTGACGCTATACAGGCGATCGATCCCTGCGGCGAATCGACTGAAACTTTCGAAATTATCGACAATTACTGTCAGCGCGCCCAATACTGCGGCAAAAGCACCGGTGGCCTGGATCGCCCTCCCGACCTCCAGATCACCCGCAATCACCTGCCCGGCAAGGATCATGTTGGGCAAGATAAAGGTCATGTAGCCGTAAGCATTCTGGAACAAATTCAGATGCAGTTGCACCCTAATGAGTTTGCCGTAATTACTGAAGGCCTCATTGAAGCAATGACCAACCTGCAGTGATTCCTGTGTTTCGCCGCGATAGAACGCAATGGCCTCCGCGTTCTCACGAATGCGGACCAGGCAGAAGCGAAAATCAGCTTCCCGTTTCAGTTGATAGAAATTCAGTCCAATCAGGATTTTTCCGAATACCAGGACGGTAATCGCCGTCCCGGCAATGGCGTAAACAATCAGAAAGAGCACCAACTCCCGTGAAATTGTCCAGAGAACGCTACTGAAAGCCATGAGTTGCAGCAGTGCGCCGACCAATACCAGCAGAAAATAGAGGGATCTCTGGGTGAACGTATTGATGTCTTCGGCGATGCGTTGATCGGGGTTGTCGATATCGGTGCTGCCATTCAGATCGTAATACGCCCGATTGCTGAAATAACTGCCGAGAAAATCGCGCGTCAACCAGCGTCGCCAGTAGAGCGCCAGGCGGTCCCGGACATAGTAATAAAACGCATAAATCGGTACAGCTACCAGCAGGATACCCACGCATTGTGCGATGGAAATCCAGAACCGGTCGGCATCTTTTGCCGCCAGAGCGGAAGTGAATTCCCCGGTCAGCGCGTTGAACAACACAGCGAACCCTGTCTGTCCCAAAAGCAGCAGCACCAACAGAAACAGCAACCCCCTGGCCTGCCATTTCTTTTCCTCAAACCAGTAGGGTAATGCTATGGCCCTGAAACGCTGCCAGAGACGAAGATCAAAGCGGATCATGGGCAGGCTGCATGAGCATGAACATCATGTCCCCTGCCCATCCGCACCAGGATTTCAATTGTGAACAATCTCCCGTCAAGATCAGCCTCTGGCATTTCTGAAGATCCATCAGGTCTGAGGCCGTGAGTTACCCTTTCCCGTTGGCGATAATCGTGGCTCCCGGGTGGATGATCAACCGCCTACGTTGATTTCAATACCGAATTCATGGCCTTCAAGCTGGCAACCGGACAATAAAATGGGCATGGCAGCGGCAAGCCAAGCCCGCGGATCTGGTCAAATTCATTACTTGCTGACTTCGTGACCAATGACGCCGCCAACGGCTGCGCCACCCACCGTCCCGACCGCACTACCACCTGTAATGATAGCGCCACCCACTGCACCGACACCGGCGCCAATAGCAGTATTTTTCTCCTGCGTCGTCATTCCAGAACAGGCACTCAAGCCAATCAGCATGACGGCGGATACGGTACTTAGCGTGAATCGGTTAACTGTTTTCATTGGATTACCTCTTTAGCGATAAATTAACTTCGGATACTCGTCTGTTGCGGCAGTCCTACTTCTTAACGAATTGCGCTTTTGCCTGATCCAGGCATCTATCCTTGGCATCACCGGCGAAGGTGTCGCACTTCTCTTTCGACACCGCATACTCCGCATCAATCTTATCCGCCGTGGCATCCTGGCGGGCTTTGCTGGCCTTGCTGTTGGCATCGCTACGCGCCTCGGCGGACTTCTCGCTGGCCGTAACATTCGCATTCGTGGTTTTCAACTGCGCCTCGGCATCAGCCTCGGCTGCTGTCTTCGCCGACTTCGCTTCCATAACGCAGACATCCTTGACGTTGCCGGATTTGTCATCGCAACGCTCATTCGCCTCTGCATAGTTGGCCTCCGCTTTGGCGACGCGTACTTTGTAGCTGGCTCTCGGGCTGGGCTTGTAGCTCGCTTCGAGTTCGGCACGAGCGACCATTTCCTGCCCTGCGGCCACGGCCATACAGATATCGTTAGCGTTTCCGGAAAGCGAGGTACACCTCGCCTTGACCAACCTGACCTCGGCCACGATCTTGTCCTTGCCGGCCTGGTACTCGTTCTTCGGGATGCCTTGTGCCATTGCGCCAGTGCTGAGCACGATGCCAAGTGCCACTGCGATTGGATTGATGTCGAATAGGTTCATGATTTTTCCTTTCAGTGCTGCCTTATGTGATAACGGTGAGTACGATCAAGGGGTAATCCGCGTACCAATCACCTCGACTTCCACACGACGGTCAGGCTGCAGGCAAGTGATGACCCTGGAACTCTTGGCGCCGGTACACTCATCTGATTTGGTGGTCGGTTGCATTTCACCCTTGCCTTCGGTGAGAACACGATTCGATTCAATGCCCTGGCTGAGTAAATAGCTCTTGACTGCGGCGGCGCGACGCTCGGAAAGATTCTGGTTATAGCTTGCGGAACCGAAGCGGTCGGCATGGCCTACTGCAAGGATCGCTTCCGGGTTGATTCCTTTCATCTTGTCGAGGAATTCATCCAATGCCCCCTTGCCAACGGGTCGCAGGACCGCCTTGTCAAAGTCAAACAGTGCGTCCGCATCCAAGGTCACTTTAGCTGCTGCCGGCTGCACAGCTACCGCTGGTGCCGCTGCTTTTGGGGCAGCCGCCACGATTTTCGGCATCAGATCTGGATCACACTCAGCGTTTGCCAGCGCCGGAGTCCAGTAGCCGGTGCGCCAGCACAGCCCATGGCTGCTCTTGACCACCACACCCCGCTGGTCAGTGACATACCCGGACGTCGCTGGTGAGGTCTGCGCACTGACTACGCCAGACATGCTAATAAGTATCAAGGCACACGATACGGCCAAGCCTGCTTGTTTCCTGGTGAATGATCCCGTCATGATTTTTTCCGATCCATTTAAGTTGAACCATTAATCCGCAATCTGTATCTTCCGATTCTTTCGATTGACGGCAAACGCGGCGCAATACTGACAGTCACTGCCGGAACGATCGGACCTGCCACCCTCCGGTAGCGAGCTTTTCTATGGCCGAGAGTCATTGCGGCAATCATCCCCCGGCACCACATTGTTTTCTGTTCGCTGGCGCACCCAATGGAAAATAACGTTCATCCTTGTGGTGCTAAACCTGCGACGCACTGAGTAGTGCCCAATGCCGGACAATCCCTGCTCGCATCAACGGGCGTCTGTGCGCCGCCGCACAGACGATTGCTTGTCGACTTGTGATGATCCACAATTGTGTCAGGGCTGGCGGGATTTCCTCGCCGATTGAGGCCTTATTCTCTTGGTGGTCAAGGTTATCATTCGTGAAATCAACGCATAGAGTTGTCGTCTGGCTGGCCGGGGCGACCCTGTTGCTGACACTTGGGTTTGCGGCATCGTTCTGGATGGTTCGTCAGACCGGAGAAGGGTCCGTTTTGCGGGGTGGCTATGCCACCAGCTTGCTGGTCCTGCTATTTGTAATTGCGATCGTTTGGTTGATCTATCGGGAATCACAGCAGCGGCTGAGAAATTTGATTCATCTCGAAACTCAGCATTTGCTCGAAATTCAGGAGGCTTTGAATACCCGGCTGGCGCTGACCAACATCACCTTGCGGGAGAGCGAGGAAAAGCTCTCCGTGACGCTTAACTCGATCGGCGATGCCGTGATTACCACTGATGCCGAAGGACGCGTGATGCGACTGAACCCCGTAGCTGAACAACTCACCGGCTGGTTACAGACAGAAGCCGCGGGGCGTCCGGTGAGTGAGGTATTCAACATACTCAATCAGGAAACCCGCCGGCCGAGCGCGATCCCGGTCATGGAAACTCTGGCGCTTGGTACTGTAAAAGGTTTGGCCAACCATACTTTGCTGGTTGCCCGCAATGGCAAGGAGTGCGTAATCGCCGACAGTTGTGCGCCGATTCGCAACCATGACGGACGGATAATCGGCGCCGTACTGGTGTTTCGCAATGTCACCGAGGAATATGCGGCGCAACAGGCCTTGCGCGACCGGGGCGTCGAACTCGAGAGTGCCAAGTCCGTGGCCGAGAAGGCCAACCTCGCGAAATCGGATTTCCTTTCCAGCATGAGCCATGAGTTGCGCACGCCGCTGAATGCGATTCTCGGTTTTGCTCAACTGCTGGAAACCGGCGCACCACCGCCAACACCCACCCAGAAACGCAATATCGAGCAGATTCTCAAAGGCGGTTGGTATCTGCTGGAACTGGTCAATGAAATCCTCGATCTCGCACTGATCGAGGCCGGCCGGGTGACCTTGTCCGGGGAACCGGTCTCGCTGCTCGAGGTCATGCTCGAGTGCCGGGCCATGATCGAGCCAATGGCACAGAAGCGTGGTATCGGCATGACGTTTTTGCGCTTTGACCTGCCCTGCCATGTCAAGGCAGATCGCACCCGCTTCAAGCAGGTGCTGATCAATCTTCTGGTGAATGCCATCAAATACAACCGGCCTGGCGGCACCGTGACGGTTGAGTGTGACCCGAGTCCGCCGGATGCGTTGCGCATTAGCGTGCGTGACACCGGTGTTGGCTTGTCTCCCGAACAGATGATGCAGCTTTTCCAGCCATTCAACCGGATTGGCATGGAAGCCTCCAAAGAGGAAGGCACCGGCATCGGCCTGATGGTGACCAAGCGGCTGATCGAGTTGATGGGAGGCACCATTGGTGTAGAAAGCGAAATAGGGGTTGGCAGTGTGTTCTGGATCGAATTGCGCCTGACGGCTGCACCACAGCTTTCAACATGCAAGCCCGGGCTTGGCGCGCCGGTGCAACCAGGCTCGTCAGTAAGCTCACCGCTACACACCTTGCTGTATGTGGAAGACAACCCGGCCAACCTGGAACTGGTCGAGCAACTGGTGGCACGCCGCCCCGATTTGCGCCTGCTCTCTGCGGCGGACGGCAGTATCGGCATCGAGTTTGCCCGCGCCTATTTGCCGGAAGTGATCCTGATGGATATCAATCTGCCTGGCATCAGCGGGGTCGATGCCATGCAAATCCTGCGCCTGGACCCGACCACGTCGCATATCCCGATCATCGCCATCAGCGCCAATGCCATGCCCCGTGACATTGAGAAAGCGCTTGACGCTGGCTTCTTCAACTACGTGACCAAACCCATCAAGGTAGGCGAATTCATGGATACACTGGACGCCGCACTGAAATACACCCAAGCAGCTGCCGCCCGCGCAGTTCACCAGGAACCTGCATCATGATTACTGAATTCGATATCCTCAACGCCGGCATCCTGATCGTTGATGATCAGCAGCCGAATGTCATGCTGCTCGAGGAATTGCTGCGTGGCGCCGGTTACACCCGCGTCACCTCAACCAGGAACCCCACAGAGGTCTGCGCGTTGCATAGAAAGAATATTTACGACCTGATCCTGCTCGATCTGCAGATGCCCGGCATGGATGGATTTCAGGTAATCGCCGGCCTCAAGACCAACGCTACGGATGCTTACCTGCCGGTTCTCGTCATTACCGCCCAGCCCGGCCACAAATTGAGTGCCTTGCAGGCCGGTGCCCGCGATTTCATCAGCAAACCGTTCGATCTTGTCGAAGTCAAGACCCGCATTCACAACATGCTCGAAGTGCGTTTGCTGTATAAAAAACTTGAGGATTACAGCAGGGAACTGGAGCAGACGGTACTGGAGCGCACCGCCGAACTGCGCGAAAGCGAAGCGCGCTATCGCAGCCTGACCGAGCTGGCCTCCGACTGGTACTGGGAGCAGGACGAAAACGGCAACTTCACCAAGGTCTCCGGCCCGGTACTGGAGATGCTTGGCATTCAGGTCGCCCCCTTGGCGGACGATAGCCGCAGTGTTCCGTTGGCGGGTTGGGATGAAGACGAACGGAAACTGCTGCAGACCACCATCGCCGCCCGGCAACCCTTCCTAGATTTTGTCTTCAGCCGCGTCAATGCTGATGGCTCGAAGCAAACGTTTAGGGTCAGCGGGGAGCCGATGTTCAACCAGTCCTCCCGTTTCATCGGCTATCGCGGCATCGGTGTGGAACAAAGCGCAAGCCTATAGCCCACACGATCTGGACGCCCAGCCATGATGCCGTCACCCCATAGCCCGCAGCAAAACCACCTGCTTGCCGCACTGCCTGCGGCAGAATTCGAGCCTCTGGCCACCCATCTAGAACTGATCCCGTTGCCACTCGGAAAAATGCTTTACGAACCCGGCACCCAGTTGCAGCACGCCTATTTCCCCACCACCGCTATCGTATCCTTGCACTATGTCATGGCATCCGGCGCATCGGCCGAATCGGCGGGAGTAGGCAATGAAGGGGTCATCGGCGTATCGCTGTTCCTGGGGGGTGACACGACTTCAAGCTCGGCCGTAGTGCAGACCGCCGGCCACGCTTACCGGCTGGAGCGCCGTCTGCTGAAGCAGGCATTCGACAGTGCCGGCCGGTTACAGCGCATGTTGCTGCGCTACACCCAGGCGCTCATCACGCAAATGGCCCAGACCGCCGTCTGCAACCGGCACCATTCGCTTGATCAGCAGTTGTGCCGCTGGCTGTTGCTGACCCTTGATCGCGTGTCCGAACGGGAGCTGATCGTTACGCAGGAGTTGATCGCCAGCATGCTCGGCGTACGACGGGAAGGTGTTACCGAGGCCACAGGGAATTTGCAGCGCGCCGGCTGCATCAGTTGTCGTCGCGGACACATTACCGTGCTGGATCGTTCCGGACTGGAAGCCCGTGCCTGCGAATGCTATGCCACGGTTAACAAAGAATTGGGCCGCCTGCTGTCAGACGTACAGTTGCGCTAATCCGTTCGAAGCGCCGCTAGAACTCGAAACCCAGGTTCAGCGAGTCGAAACTCTGCGAACCGCTGCCGAAAGCGCTGCGAAATTCCTCGCTGCGCTGGATGTGTGTCCACGAGAAACGCAGTCGGTCGATACGCATACTGAATCCGACCGACAGATCGCGGACGTAATTGCGCCGCTCCACCCTGGGGCCGTCGCGAAATACCGGGCCGTCGAGAAAGATGTTGTACCCCACCAGCCGATAATCCGCAGCCGTAAAGACATACCAGGAGTTGCCGGCGTACTCCCCCATGCCCTGGGCGCGCGTGCCGTGCAGCATGGCGCCGCCCGGCTCGATGGTGTCCGGGCCGAAACCGCTAAGCCGCTGCCCCAGTCGCAGCATCGCTCCGCTGCGCGCCAGGGTCATGACCGTGCCCAGATTCGCACCGCCATGCAATACCACGTCGATGTTGGCGCTGCCGTAGCGTCGTTTCTGCAAGTACGAAATCATGAACGCCGGTTCGCTTGAACCCTGGTTCTCCCAGCCGTGCGGTCGCCTTGCATCAATCAGCTGGTGCCAGGCTGTTTGAACCTCTTTGCCCAGCGCGGCAGGACCGACCACGCCGACGTCGAACTCCACGGTATCGAGACGGTTGCCGCGCGCGCGCTGGGCCACGCCGCCGAGATAAAGCCAGGCTGCCCATGGCCGGTCATGCGGCTGTGCTGCGACGATAGTGATGTCCCGTGGCGTATAGATGCTCTGGCCAAGGAAAAGGCCGACGTGAATATCTTCACCATTATCCGGATCAAGATTGCGCAACACTTCGGCAGCCGGCGCCTGTAGCAACCCGAAGGGCAGCCCGACACCAAGCTTGATGCCATTCGTGTAGTAGCGGTCGGTATTCGCCAGCATGTCGTTCTCGATGAACAACTGCATTTCGCTGCCTGCTGGCGGTGTGCCGTCCACTAATGGCGCAGCAGCGCAGACAGGAAACCCAATGACGGAAAGCAAGCACAATGTGGTGAAGCGGGAAAACATAGCCGGAATATTTCTGGTTTAAAAAGTCGGCGCTGGCGGGACGGCGTTCGCCCTACAGGGTTCCATCGCTCATCGCAGTCGAGTATAGATACGAGAACGACTGCGCTCTGTGCGGTAGCGCGCATAACCATCAGGATGTGTGCTGACGCACAGAACCTCCCGACCGGACGCGCTATAAGTTGCGGATGATGCAAGCTCAGACGACGGAAATGCACAGAGAACTTTCAACCTATTTTCCTCACTTGAACATTCCAAAGTTGCTGCAAACCGTGATTTGA
>JACDZI010000093.1 GCA_013426785.1 Rhodocyclaceae bacterium
GTGTCACCATCAACAACCAATTGAATCTGTTCGAGTTTTAACCGGACAGCAGTGTTATTCAGTGTTTCCTTAATCCAAAATCATGCGAGTGGAATCGGCTAACTGCGGTTTTTAGGCTGAACTATCAACACATCCACCATCGACAACGCCGGCCTGTTTCGCCGGCGTTGCGCTTTCTCCATCCCCACTGTACAACCATCACCGAACGCGAACATCGCACCATCAAATCACTTGACCACACCCACCCGCACCCCGCGCATTGACTGGTTTCCATCGCAACGCCTCACTGGGTCAATTCCAATGAGCGTCATCTTCCCGTCCAACGACTTACCCGTATTTACTTGCTCAGATCCCAATTCGAAGCAGCAGGGGGTGGGTCAGCTTTTTGAGCAGAGGCCGGGTCAGTTTCCGTGAGCGTCAAGGCGCACGCGACTTGCATGACAGATTTACACCCGCCAATGCACCGGCACCGGGGCGTCCAGACGCTGCCACTCCACTCCCGTGATCAGCCACTCCCATTGCCGCGCTGTCAGTGTGACGCTCTTTGCGTCTGCCATCGGCCAGACGAACTTGCCCTGATGTAAACGGCGATGGCATAGCCAGACACCAGTGCCGTCCCAGATCAGCAGCTTAAGCCGGCTGCCGCGCCGATTGCGCATGGCATAGGCCGTACCGTCACACGGCGTGCGCCCGAGCAGATTCTGGACTCGCAGCGACAGGCTCTCAATTCCACCACGCATGTCCACCGGCTCCACGATCAGCCAGACTTCGCTCGGCCGGATCATCGCAGCAACTCGCGCAGGCATTGTCCGAGGCTCGCAGCCCCTTCCAACGGCCAAGCCATCTGTACCGTCGTGCCACCACGGCGTACATCAAGACGGATCTCCGCTGCCGGCGTGCTTGCTACTACCGTTACCGGCAATATCGCCGGCGCTTCGGCATTAACCACTTCGACCAACGCCTTGCCTTGCTCCGCTTCTTCACGGTGCGCCCTGACCCAACGGCGCAGGTAGTTGGCATTCAGTCCGTTCGCCAACGCAATCGCCGCCACCGATACGCCAGGTTGCAGGCAGGCCTCAATCACCTGCCGATTGAATTCCTCCGGGTGTCGCCGCCTTCTGCGCTCCGCAGGCTTCAATACCAATGTGTCCATGTGTCCACCTCCAAACAAAATGGACACATGTACCCTTGGCTACCTCATCTGACCAGGTGGACGCGCTGGAGGCTTACACGCCCTCGGAATCACCGGTCACACTATTTCTGAATCAGCGGTCACGTTGCGTCGGAATACGCACAGGGCGGTGAGCGCAGGCTTGGCCTCGGTCTGGCGCAGTTCGGCACGCTCGGTAATCGACAGATCGCGACCCCGTGCCTCGATCGCATACAGCGCCGCAATCCGGGCGAGCGCCTCCTGGGCAATCGGATTCGGTTGCGCCGCGTTCAGTTCGAAGAACTTGCGCCGGGCATGGGCCAAGCACCCCAATTCCGTCATCTCCTGGGTAAAGAGCGCCTTGTAACCCCCGAAGTCATCGACCATCAGATGACCCTGCCATCCGGCCAGGAAATTCCTGGCATGACTGCCGGAACGGCTCGGCTGGTAGTCGAACACCACCAACGGTGGTCCCGTCTCCAGTGCATTGCTGCGGTAGGCCCACAGATAGGCCCGTTTCGTCTTGCCGTTGCCGGGATCGAGTTGCTGTACCGGCGTCTCATCGGCATGTAGGACCTCTCGCTGCTTGAGCATTTCGGTCAATCGGTCTGCCAGGGGTTGCAACGCCACGCCGATCCGGCCGACCCACTCGGCCAGGGTCGACCGCGACAGTGTCACCCCATCCCGCGCCGCAATCCGCTCCAGCCGGTAGAGCGGCAGATAATCCAGATACTTGCCGACAATCACCCAGGCCAGCAGGCCCGGGGCGGCCAGACCGCCATCGATCACCGCTGGCGGGATTGGCGCTGCCGTGACCGTCGCGCAACCCCGGCAGGCATACTGTGGCCGGATGTGACGATGCACAAAGAACTTCGCCGGCTCGACGTCGAGCTGTTCGCTGATGTCTTCGCCAACCTTGACCAGATCTTTGCCGCACTGGCCGCAGGTACAGGATTCCGGTTCATGCCGATGTTCGATACGCGGCAGATGCTCGGGCAGGCTCTGGCGGCCGGCACGTTCGCGAGGTTTCTTCGTTTCGCCGGCCGGCTCGCTCCCCTCGTTTTGCTTCCGGAGTTCCACCTCCGCTGCTGCGATGTCGCTGGCCAACGTTTCCTGGAACAGGTCCCGGATTTCGGCACCCAGCGCTTCGCTCCTGGCCCCGAAGCGCATCCGCCGCAGATGGGCCAGTTCGAGTACCAGGGCCTGGATCTTGGTCTGCGCGGCATGTAGTTCGGTATCGCGCCGGGCGATCTGTGCCGCCGCCGCTTGCTGTGCGTCATCAAGCAGTTCTCGGATCGATCGCCACGCATCCTCTGCCAAGGCAGAATCGGGAATGATGCGTTCGAGTTCGGCATGTAAATCCATGCCAGAATTCTAGCCCGAAAATTTCATGAGGAGGTATCAGCGGAACGGCCGAAAGGCGCTCTAATACAGGTGTCGAAGCCGTATTGAGAGGAGTTCCGCCGATGCCAGATTGTGCCGGTCAGCAGATGCTGTTTGGGCGCGTAGGGCGCCGGGAAATTGAAGCGGACTTCCATGGTGGTGCGCTCAGTTCTGATGGTGGGGTGATGCTGGTCCGACAGGTGGATCGCAAGATTGGCCTGTCGCGAGCGGTTGCTCAGGTGTTATCCGACCCACGCGACCAGGAACGGGTCACCCACCCGTTGCGCGATCTGGTTGCCCAGCGGCTGTATGGGCTGTGCTGTGGCTACGAAGACCTGAATGACCACGATGTACTACGCCATGATCCGCTGATGCAAACAGCGGTAGGCCGGGTTGATGACCTGGCCAGTAGTCCGACCTTCTCCCGGTTGGAGACGCGTGCCACCCGCGCCGACGTCATGGCCCTCAACCGGGTACTGGTCGAGCAGTTCATTGCCGGTCATGGGGCGGTACCCGAGGAGTTAATCCTCGATGCCGACGCCTCGGACATTCCACTGCATGGCGACCAGGAACTGTCGAAGTTCCACGGCTTTATGACCATTACTGCTACCTGCCGCTGTACGTCTTCTGTGGTCAGTCCATGCTGGCCTGCGTGCTGCGGCCATCGCGCATCGATGGCGCCAAGCATGTGGCTGCCGTTATCCGCCTCATCGTGACCCGCTTGCGCCAGGCCTGGCCGGAAGTGCGGATTATCGTGCGCGGGGATTCCGGCTTCTGCCGCCAGCGGCTGTTGCGCTGGTGCGAACGCAACGCGGTGGGGTACGTCGTCGGTGTTGCGCGCAACCTCAGCCCGCACAAGGCAGTAGCGGCGTGGGAAGCCGAACTTGAAACCGCCTTCAGCCGCGAGGGCACGAAGCAGCGTGCCATCCACGAGTTCCGCTACGCCGCCGCTTCCTGGAATATCGAGCGCCGCATCGTCACCCGCCTGGAGTATGGCAGCCAAGGCACCAACCCGCGCTTCGTCGTCACCAACCTTGACCGGCCAGCTGCCGATCTGTACGACACGCTCTACTGCCAGCGCGGCGAGGCCGAGAATCGCATCAAGGAAGCACAACTCGATCTGTTCGGCACGCGCGCCAGTTGCCACAAGTTCCTCGCCAAATGGTTGCGCCTGATGTTTGCCGCGCTGGCGTATACGCTGATGCAGCGCCTGCGCGAGATCGCCCTACAGGGCACGGAACTGGCCAATGCCTCCGCCGCCACGATCCGCGTCAGACTTCTCAAGTTCGGGGCCACCATCCTGCGCAACACCCGCCGCGTGCGCATCATGCTCGCCTCTCACCACCCGCTGCGCGAAACCTTCCTGACCGCCTCTCAGGCGCTTGCCCCATAGTTTCTTCAGAGTGCGGCCCCGACACGCTGATGACTCGGGGGTTGGGGCAGGTGCGTCCGTAATTCGCCAAATCGCACTTCTCTCCCGCAATCAACCCCGCTACCCCGTACATTTACATATGTCGTATCACCCCAGCACCACCCGTCAGGGCCTCATGAAATATCCGGGCTAGCGACCAACAGCTCGCCAAGCCTCATGAACAGGTCATCCCCGTCCGCTTTGGAGTCAGAAAGCGAATGACAACTCAAGGCCGACTGCCGCCGTCCCGCCAGCACCGACTTATTCATGTGCCCAGATGTACCGGAATCCGCCGCGATCCGAAGGGTTTGTCGAAATGGCCGAAGCGGCCAGCGATGGCTGCTCCGCATTGCCGGCAGCGACCGGAATCGTCCAATGAGTAATTGAGAGTTTCATACCAGTCGCGTTCGATGATGACTTTACCGCAACCAGGGCAGGTCGTGGCATCGCCTTTGCGGTCATGGATGTTGCCGGTATAGACGTAACGCAGGCCGGCATCGATAGCAGTCTGCCGCGCCCGCTGTAGCGTGGTCGGCGGGGTGTTGGGTGCTGCCAGCTTGTAGGCGGCATGGAAGGCCGAGAAGTGCAGCGGCACGTCGGGGCCGAGTTCCCGAAAACACCAATTGGCGAGATCGCGGAGTTCCGCGTCTGAATCATTATTGCCGGGAATTAGCAGCGTGGTCAGTTCGATCCAGCAATTTGTCTCGTGATGCACCATGGCGATGACATCGAGCACGGGCTGGAGGTGGCCGACGCACAGCTTGAAATAGAAGTCGTCGGTGAAGGCTTTCAGGTCGATGTTAGCGGCGTCCATCCTGGCGTAGAACTCGCGCGCCGCCGGGAGGTGCATGTAGCCGGCAGTGACGGCCACGGTGTTGACGCCTAGCGCGTGGCAGGCATCGGCGGTATCCATCGCGTATTCGGCGAAGATGACCGGGTCGTTGTAGGTGAAGGCGACACTTTTCGCCCCATAACGCTGCGCGGCCTGCGCGATAGCGGCCGGGCTGGCCTGATCCATCAGGCTGTCCATGTCGCGCGACTTGGAAATGTCCCAGTTCTGGCAGAACTTGCAGGCGAGGTTGCAGCCGGCAGTACCGAAGGACAGGACGCTCGAACCGGGATAATAGTGGTTGAGCGGCTTTTTCTCGATCGGGTCGATGCAGAACCCCGAACTGCGCCCATAGGTGGTGAGAAGCATCTGCCCGCCCTGGTTCGCCCGCACGAAGCAGGCGGCGCGCTGGCCCTCGTGCAACTTGCAGTCGCGCGGGCAAAGGTCGCACTGGATGCGGCCATCCTTGAGCGAGTGCCACCAGCGTGCCGGGGTGCCGGTCAGGGGGGCAACGGTTCTTTCCATTTCTGTACCTCGTAGCGGTAGAGCTTGACGTCGGGCGACCAGAAGTGTGCCGCGAATCCGGCTTTCTGCTTGAGATGGGCACAGAACTCGCGCGGATCGGGCAGGCTCTCCCACACCTGCGGCAGAAAGGTGCCGCGCCGACCGTGGCATTCGAAGATCATGCCGTCGATGCCGGGCCACAGCTGGCGGATGGCATCGGCTTCATCACTGAATGCTAGCGCCACGGCGGGGGTGAGCAGCGACACCTCGACACGCGTGTGCGCTAGTTCGGTTGCCCCCAGTGGCGGGAAGCGCGGGTCGCGGATGGCGGCGACCTTGGCATTCGCTTTTACGTCCTCGCCCAGCGGTCGCCAGGCTTCCAGCGAGCCGATGCAGCCGCGCAGATTGCCATTTTGTGTGAGTGTGACGAAGGTGGCACCGGCTTCGTGAAGGGCGGGGTGATCTGGTTCTGGCTGCGCAGGGTGACCGAATTCCGCAGCGATGGCGTTGCGGGCACGGACGAGCAGGGCGCACCCCATTGCATCATTCATGACCCGCCTCCGTGAATGCGAAACTGGCGTAGCCGACCACGCGCGACTTGTCGCCTGCTGTATCGCCCGAATTGCGCAGGTCGAGAAGTTCCGGCTTGAGGCCGCAGCGCAGCGCCACTTCGATGAGGCCATTGATCGGTGTGGCACCGCAGGCCTGTTCGTGATCGAGGAGCAGTCGCAGGTGCAGGATTTCGTCGGTAGTGTGGCGGTCGCGGCGCTGTGCATCGGCATAGGCATGGTAGTGCGACAGGTCCGAGCTGATGACGATTAGTGTTTCCGGACCGCCCCAAAGCAGATCGAGAACTCCAGCTACCTCGTCGGCGGTGGCGTAGCCGACAGCGAAGGGTACAAGCCTGAAGTCCTCCAGTACCTGCTGCAGGAATGGGAGTTGCACTTCGAGCGAATGTTCCTGCGCGTGCGCGGCATCGTGATGGATCACCTGAGGCAACGTCAGCGCACGGCCGATGGCATCGCTATCAAGGTCAACCTTACCCAGCGGCGTGGCGAAGCTCTTCGCATGGGGAACGGCCAATCCCCTTACGGGGACGCGATGACAAGGCCCGAGCAGGATGACGCGGCGGATCGTGGTTGCGTGTGGCACCAGCCGGGCATAGGCGCCAGCGGCGATCGCGCCGGAGTAGATATAGCCGGCGTGCGGGACGATGATCGCCTTGGGCGCCGAAAAAGTCGGCGCTGGCGGGACGGCGCTGGTCAAGAAGGCGGTGACGGCATCGGCCAAATCATTGGGATCACCGGGGTAGAACATGCCGGCAACGGCAGCTGGGCGAATGGCAGATACTTCCATGCCGATCCTCCTTTCAGGACAGTAATACGATTCCTGTGGCAAATCCTACGCCGATTGAGGCCGGTTAGAATCGCGACATGACATATTTTGCACTGGTTCCCGCTGCCGGCGGTGGTGCGCGCATGGGGGCTGAATGCCCGAAACAATATCTGCCCCTTGCCGGTTTCCCGTTGATTCGCCATGCGCTGAAGGCTCTGGCGGACGTGCCGGCCCTTGCCCGCGTCTTCGTCGTACTGGCGCCTGACGATGGCTATTGGGACGGCTACGACTGGAGCGAACTGAATTCCAGGGTCACCGTGTTGCGTTGTGGCGGCGCGACGCGTGCGGCCAGCGTTACGAACGGTTTGCGTGCCATGCACCAGTTCGCGGCGGCGGATGACTGGGTGCTGGTACACGATGCGGCGCGTGCATGTCTGTCGCGCGGGCATGTGGAGAAGCTGATTGCTAAGGTTGGCAACGATCTGGTGGGTGGTCTCCTGGCCGTGCCGGTGGCCGACACCTTGAAGCGCGCGCAGGATGATGCCCGTGTCGCGGCGACCGTGCCGCGCGAGGGACTCTGGCAGGCGCAGACACCGCAGATGTTTCGTCGTGGTCAGTTGCTCGATGCTCTTGAGCGGGTGCCGGTCGTGACGGACGAGGCGAGCGCCATCGAGGCCATTGGCCTGCATCCCCTTCTCGTCGCGGCCGACGCCACCAATCTTAAGGTAACTTACCCACTCGACCTGCAGTTGGCCGAATGGATCTTGCATAACAGGAAGGACTGAAATGGATATTCGTGTCGGCCAGGGCTACGACGTGCATGCTTTCGCGGCTGGGCGTCCGCTGATCCTCGGTGGCGTGACGATTCCCCATCAACTCGGATTGAAGGGACATTCGGATGCCGATGCCTTGTTGCATGCGATTACCGATGCGGTGCTCGGCGCGGCGGGGCTGGGCGATATCGGCCGGCTGTTTCCGGATACCGATGTGCAGTGGCTGGGTGCGGATAGTCGCGCTCTGCTACGCGGCGCGTATGAAAAGGTTCGTGCTGCCGGTTGGCGTGTGGTGAATATTGATAGCACCATCATTTGCCAGGCACCGCGTATCTCACCGCATGCGGCGGCCATGCGCGAGAACATCGCGGCCGACTTGGGGATTCCTTCCGATTGCGTCAATGTCAAGGGCAAAACCACCGAGGGTCTCGGTTTCGAGGGGCACGGTGAGGGCATTGCTGCCGAGGTAATCGCATTATTAGTGCGCGATTGAGCGGGAGCCAGGCAGATGTAACTTTTCGGTTCCCAGAAGTTGCCGTCGCAATTGGAGTGGCTGCCCCGGATCTCCTTGTTCAGCCAGTTGTCCCCGGTCGAGTTGCATCGTCGAGTGTTTTCTGCATGAGCGTGACTACCTCGCCGGAGAGGTAGTATTCGATGAGGGCGACGAGGGGTAGGCGATCTACATCATCCAGCAGGGCGAAGTGGTTCTATCCCATCAGGAAACGGGCGATGCTGGACGGATTGCGACGCTTGGTTCGGATAGCTACTTCGGCGATATGGCCCTGCTTGACAACCTGCCGCGCACGGCGCAAGCGCGTGCCACCCAGCCGACGCAACTGATGGCACTTTTCCGCGAGGACTTCATCGGCCTGATGGATACTCATGCACGAATTGCCAGCAAGATCGCTTTCCAATTGGCGTGGGAAATGGGCCGCCGGCTTCGTCAGCAGGTTGTCGGCGAAAGTCACTCATGGCGGCAACACCAGTAGGACTTCCTGCCGGGAAGCAGACGTCCTGTCCCATCGTGTGGGCGGTCAGGGCAATCGCATTTACCCCCGCAGGAGGAGGCCGAGCAATGAAGCGCGGTAAT
>JACDZI010000094.1 GCA_013426785.1 Rhodocyclaceae bacterium
CTGGATCTCCCGCACTGTCATCCCGCGCGCGTACATGGCGATGATCTTGTCGTCGAAGCTGGTGAAGCGCCGCTCGTGCTTCGGGATCAGCAGCGGCTCGAAGCTGCCGCCTCGACCTGGTGTGCGGCCTGCCCGACCCGCTGCTGCAGGCGGTGCGCGAGGGCACGCTCTCGCCCTGGGCGGCCACCCGGATTCTGGCCCCGTTGGCGCGCGCCAACACCGACCATGCTCGTCGGTGAGGCTGAAAATCTGCCGCAAGGACATCGTGCGCGCCTTGGCGGACAGGAGGAAGTGCTGAGGGGTTTTGTTCATGTCTTTGCGTTCTCAATTCTGCGTTTGTGTAGAAATTATAACGTAAATGCAGAACGGTGTAAAGCATATTTGCAGATTGTTCACCTCTATTGCAGAATTATCTTTGTTGGCGTAGCATCAATAACACGAACCGCAACACGAAGAGACAATTCAATGAACGAAGAAGAATGGAACCGCTTCGCGAGCAACCTGCTCAAGGCCGAGCTGGCACGCGCCGGCATCGGCTACGACGAGCTGATCAAGCGTCTCGCCGAGATCGGTGTGCAGGAGGGTTACAAGGGGGTGGCCGCGAAGATCAACCGCGGCACCTACAGCCTGGTGTTCTTCGCGCAGTGCATGAAGGCCTTGGGTGTTAAATCGGTGAGGTTAGGCGAATGACTACGGTGTCTGACGATCACGATCTGCCGGATGCCGAATCGGCCTCGTATGACGCATGGTTCCGCGCACAGGTTCAGGCGGCGATTGACGACCCGCGCGCAAGTATTCCTCATGAGGAAGTCAAGGCGAGGTTTGACGAACGAAAAAAAGCTTTACGCGAGGGCATTCAGAAAGATGACGACGCGGATCTACAGCGTCTGATGGATGAATCGCTGAAGGATATTGAGGACTGGACCGATGGGACTTCTTGACCGAGAACTATTACGGCAACTTGCCGATAGGTACATCTGGTGGAAAACTCCGGATGAAGCCGTATCAATGCCTGAACGCGTTGTTGCACAAGTGATGAAGATCGGTGATTTCGGCCAACCCGACGTATTGGTCGGACTATCGGCAGAGCCACCCGGACTACGCGAAGCGGAATCGAGAACGCCAACGGGAGCGAGACGCCCGGCGACGCGTCACGCCGGTGCTTGCAAAGAGTGACCCGTGGGCGCCTGAAACGGTCGAGGGGTTGGAAGCGATACCGTCACAATCAGAGTGACGCTATCCCCGGACCTCGACCACTCAATGGGTCGCCACGCGGCCCATTTGCTTTTCGGTGAGCCGTTTAGCGCCCAGGACAGGGCTTTGTGCGGCTGCTACATAATTCCGGCCTTGTCCATAATGCCGTCCTGACAGCGCCGACTTTTTCGATGACCGACCCCGTTTTCGACAGCAAAACCTTCCTCGCCACGCTGACCGCAGCGCCAGGTGTCTATCGCATGCTGGACGCCGTCGGCGCGGTGCTCTATGTCGGCAAGGCCAAGAACCTGAAGAGGCGGGTGTCGTCGTACTTCATGAAGAGCGGCCACAGCCCGCGCATCGCGCTGATGCTCCAGCAGGTGGCCGGCATGGAAACGACGGCGACGCGTTCCGAGGCCGAGGCGCTGATCCTCGAAAACACGCTGATCAAGAAGCTCAAGCCGAAGTATAATGTCCTGTTTCGCGACGACAAGTCCTACGCCTACATTGCGCTTTCGAGCGGATCATTCCCCAGGCTTTTCTATCATCGCGGTACTTTCGAAAAGAAATCGCACTACTTCGGCCCGTTTCCGAGCAGCCTGGCGGCCCGCGAATCGATCCAGATGATCCAGAGGACCTTCCTGCTGCGCACCTGCGAGGACGCGGTGTTCGCCCACCGCTCGCGGCCCTGCCTGCTGCACCAGATCCAGCGCTGCAAGGCGCCCTGCGTCGGGCGGGTGTCGAAAGAGGACTACGGCACCGACGTCAAGCTGGCGGAACTGTTCCTCAAGGGCCGCCACGGCGAGGTGATCGAGCAGCTAACCAAGCGGATGGCGGCGGAATCGGCCGCGTTACGTTTCGAGCAGGCGGCGGCGCTGCGCGATCAGGTGCGCGCGTTGCAGGCGGTGCTGCATCGGCAGTATGTCAGTTCGACCAGGGATGCCGACGTCGATATTGTCGTCGCCGTGGTCGAGCGCGGCGAACTGTGTGTAAACCTTGCCATGGTGCGCGGGGGGTTGCACTTGGGCGACCGTGCGCATTTTCCGCAGGCCGGAGTGGAGGCGACCGCGGAGGAAGGGCTGGCGGCCTTCCTCGCCCAGCACTATGCCGAACACGAGAAGCCACCGCGGCTGATCCTCGCCCCGTGGCCGCTCGACGATCTGCCCCCCCCGCTCCAAGGCAGCGCGGCGAAGAACGAGATGGAGCGCGCTTGGGCGGATATGGCGCTCAACAACGCGCGGCTGGCGTTGACGGCCCGCCGCCAGGCGACGGTGCGCGCCGGCGGGCGGCTTGAAGCCCTGCGCCTCGCCCTCAATTTGCCGGAAGCGCCGCGCCGCATCGAGTGTTTCGACATCAGCCACACCATGGGCGAGGGCACGGTGGCCTCCTGCGTGGTGTGCGTCGATGGCGCTCTGAAGAAGAGCAACTACCGCCGTTTCAATATCGCTGGCATCGAGCCCGGCGACGACTACGCGGCGATGCGGCAGGCGCTGACGCGGCGCTATGAAAAATTGAGTGTCGGCGGGACGACGCTGGCAGCGCCCGATCTGGTGCTGATCGACGGTGGCAAGGGGCAGCACCGGGTGGCGCGCGAGGTGTTCGCTGAACTGGGGATTGGCGAACTGGCCAGCATCGGCGTGGCGAAAGGCGCGGAACGCCGGCCCGGCCATGAAACTCTCTTCGTGCACGGCCGGGCCGAGCCGCTAGAATTGGCCATGGACAATGCCGGCTTCCACCTGATCCAGGAAATCCGCGACGAAGCGCACCGTTTCGCCATCGTCGGCCACCGCGCCCGGCGCGCCAAGATACGCAGCCAGTCGGCGCTGGAAGGCTTGGCCGGTATCGGTCCGACCCGGCGCAGGAATTTGCTGGCGCATTTCGGCGGGTTGGACGGTGTAAAGGCAGCGACAGTGGATGATTTGTGCCGGGTCAATGGCATCAGCCGCGGCTTGGCGGAGACCATCTACCAACAACTGCACTGATGCCACTCAACATCCCGAATCTGCTCACCTGGGCGCGTATCGTGCTGATTCCGCTGGTGATTGGTGCCTATTTCCTGCCGCTACCAGTTCACGAGCAGAACTTCATCGCCACCACCGCCTTCGTCGTCGCGGCCGTCACAGACTGGTTCGACGGCTGGCTGGCCCGCAAGCTGCGCCAGACTTCAGCCTTCGGCGAATTTCTCGACCCGGTGGCGGACAAGCTGATGGTGGCGGCGGCGCTGGTGATCCTGGTGCAGCTCGACCGCATCGGCGCCGTGGTGGCCTTCATCATCGTCGGCCGTGAAATCGCGATTTCCGCCTTGCGCGAATGGATGGCGCGTCTCGGCGCGACCCGCAGCGTGGCCGTGTCCTTTGTCGGCAAGCTGAAGACCACCGCACAGATGATCGCCATCCCCCTGCTGCTCTACCACGACGATCTGTTCTGCCTGCCGGTGGCGGCGCTGGGCTTCTGGCTGGTCTGGATCGCCGCGCTGCTGACCTTGTGGTCGATGGGTTATTACCTCGGCAAGGCCTGGCCGGAAATCCTTAGTCGCACGCGCTAGCCGGCCGGCGTTTCTTGTATCATTCGACTTTCCCGCTACGGCCGCTTTATGTGGCATTTGCCATGACCAAATATGTCTTCGTAACGGGTGGTGTCGTGTCCAGTCTGGGCAAGGGCATCGCCGCAGCCAGCCTTGGGGCCATCCTCGAATCGCGCGGCATCAAGGTGACCCACCTCAAGCTCGACCCCTACATCAACGTCGATCCGGGCACCATGTCGCCGTTCCAGCACGGCGAAGTGTTCGTCACCGAGGACGGTGCCGAGACCGACCTCGACCTGGGCCACTACGAGCGTTTCACCAGTGCCAAGATGGGTAAGCGCAACAACTTCACCACCGGCCAGATCTACGAATCGGTGATCAAGAAGGAGCGGCGCGGCGAGTATCTGGGCAAGACGGTGCAGGTGATCCCGCACATTACCGACGAGATCAAGCGCTACGTCAAGCGCGGCGCCGAGGGGGCCGAGGTGGCGATCATCGAGGTGGGCGGCACGGTCGGCGACATCGAGTCGCTGCCCTTCCTCGAAGCGATCCGCCAGATGGGCATCGAGGAAGGCCGCAACAACGCCTGTTACATCCACCTGACGCTGGTGCCCTGGATTCCCACCGCCGGCGAGCTGAAGACCAAGCCGACGCAACACTCGGTCAAGGAGCTGCGCGAGATCGGCATCCAGCCGGATATCCTGCTGTGCCGCGCCGACCGGCCGATTCCCGACGAGGAGCGGCGCAAGATTGCGCTGTTCACCAACGTGCAGCCCGAGGCAGTGATCGGGGCCCTCGACGCCGATTCAATCTACAAGATTCCGGGCATGCTGCACGACCAGATGCTCGACGAGATCGTCTGCCATAAGCTCAATATCCTGGCCAAGGCCGCCAACCTCAAGGTGTGGATCAAGCTGGTCGATGCGCTCGAACATCCAGAGCACGAGGTGAATATCGCCTTCGTTGGCAAATATGTCGACCTGACCGAATCCTACAAGTCGCTTTCGGAAGCCCTGATCCATGCCGGCATCCACACGCGCAGCAAGGTGAAGATCCACTACCTCGATTCCGAAGAAATCGAAAAGCATGGCCCGGCCTCGCTGAAGGCGATGGACGCGGTGCTGGTGCCGGGCGGCTTCGGTATCCGCGGCACCGAGGGCAAGATCGTCGCGATCCGCTATGCCCGCGAGCACAGGGTGCCGTACTTGGGCATCTGCCTTGGGATGCAACTCGCCACCATCGAATTCGCCCGCCATGTCGCCGCCCTGGAGGATGCCAACAGCACTGAATTCGATATCGATACGCCTCATCCGGTGGTCGCGCTGATTTGCGAATGGGCCGACCGCGAGGGCCGCATCGAGAAGCGCGACGCCAATTCCGACCTGGGCGGCACCATGCGCCTCGGCGCGCAGAAGTGCCCGGTCAAGCCGGGTACGTTGGCGACTGCCATCTACGGCAAGGAAGTCAATGAGCGCCACCGTCATCGCTACGAGGTGAACAACGCCTACGTGCCCAAGCTCGAGGCGGCCGGGATGGTGATTTCGGCGCGCACGCCGACCGAGAACCTGCCGGAAATGATGGAGTTGCCGCAAACGACCCATCCGTGGTTTGTCGGCGTACAGTTCCACCCCGAGTTCACCTCCAACCCGCGCACGGGACACCCGCTGTTCATCGCCTTCGTAAAGTCGGCGCTGGCAAGACGGCAAGGTAAGACGCAATGAAACTGTGCGGGTTTGAAGTCGGCCTCGACCAGCCGCTGTTCCTGATCGCCGGCCCCTGCGTGGCGGAGTCCGAACAACTGTGCCTCGATATCGCCGGCCGCATGAAGGAAATCACCGGCAAACTCGGGGTGAATTACCTCTTCAAGGCGTCTTACGACAAGGCCAACCGCAGCTCGTCCAAATCCTTCCGTGGCCTGGGCATGGAGGAGGGCTTGCGCATCTTGGTTGAAGTGAAGCGGCAGATCGGCGTGCCGGTGCTGACCGATGTGCATGCCGAGGGCGAAATCGCCGCCGTCGCCGCCGTGGCCGATGTGTTGCAGACGCCGGCCTTCCTCTGCCGGCAGACCGATTTCATCCAGGCCTGTGCCGCCAGCGGCAAGCCGGTGAATATCAAGAAGGGCCAGTTCCTCGCGCCGGGCGACATGCAGCAGGTGGTGGCCAAGGCGAAAGAAGCCAATGGTGGCGCCGATTCGATCATGGTCTGCGAGCGCGGCGCCTCGTTCGGTTATAACAACCTCGTCTCGGACATGCGTTCGCTGGCGATCATGCGGGCCACCGGCTGCCCGGTGGTGTTCGACGCCACTCATTCTGTGCAGTTGCCGGGCGGGCAGGGCACCAGCTCCGGCGGCCAGCGCGAGTTCGTGCCGGTACTGGCGCGGGCGGCGGTGGCGACCGGCATTGCTGGCCTGTTCATGGAAAGTCATCCCAATCCGGCCAAAGCGTTGTCGGACGGACCGAATTCCTGGCCGCTGGACAAGATGGCGGAGTTGCTGGAAACCCTGCTGGAACTGGATGCCGTGGTCAAGCGCCGCGGTTTTGGAGACGGAGTGTGAGTAAACCGGCTTATCTCGTGGTGGATGCCCGGGCGAAAGTGCCGGGGAAAATGGATGAATACCGGCAACTGGCGCAGGTTGCCGTGGAGAAATTTGGCGGACGCTACCTGGTTCGCGGCGCGCGCTGCGATGTTCTTGAAGGTGAGTGGCTCCCGGAACGTCTGGTGGTGATCGAGTTTCCCGACCAGCAGTCGGCGCGGGATTTCTACGATTCCCCGGAATACAGGGTGGCACGGGAAGCGCGGGCCGGTGTGTCCGACTTCCAGATGCTGCTGGTGGAAGGTTATTGATTCGATCCCGAAAGGAAAAACAAATGAGTGCCATCGTTGATGTCGTCGCCCGCGAAATCCTGGATTCCCGCGGCAATCCCACCGTCGAAGCCGACGTCCTGCTCGAATCCGGCGTGATGGGTCGTGCCGCCGTGCCCTCGGGCGCCTCGACCGGCTCGCGCGAGGCCATCGAACTGCGCGACGGCGACAAGGATCGCTATCTCGGCAAAGGCGTGCTGAAGGCCGTCGAGAACGTCAATACTGAAATTTCCGAGGCGATCATCGGCCTCGACGCAGAGGAACAGGCCTTCGTCGATCGCGCCCTGATCGAACTCGACGGCACCGACAACAAATCGCGCCTCGGCGCCAACGCCATGCTGGCGGTGTCGATGGCGATAGCCAAGGCCGCTGCGGAAGAAGCCGGCCTGCCGCTCTACCGTTACTTCGGCGGTTCCGGCCCGATGAGCATGCCGGTGCCGATGATGAACGTCATCAATGGCGGCGCGCACGCCAACAACAACCTCGACATCCAGGAATTCATGATCCTGCCGGTCGGCGCGGCATCCTTCCGCGAAGCGCTGCGCTGTGGCGCCGAGGTGTTCCACAACCTCAAGAAACTGGTCGACAAGAAGGGCTACCCGACTACGGTCGGCGACGAGGGCGGTTTCGCCCCCAACGTCTCCGGCAACGACGAGGCCATCGAGCTTATCCTCAAGGCCATCGAAGTCGCCGGCTACACGCCGGGTCAGGATGTGGTGCTGGGTCTCGACTGTGCCAGTTCTGAGTTCTACAAGAACGGCAAGTACGTGCTGGCCTCCGAGAAACTCGAACTCGACTCGCGCGGATTTTCCGATTACCTGGCCACGCTGGCCGGAAAGTACCCGATCATCAGCATCGAGGACGGCATGGCCGAAGGCGACTGGGATGGCTGGAAGTTGCTGACCGACACGCTCGGCAAGAAGGTGCAGATCGTCGGCGACGACCTGTTCGTCACCAACCCGAAGATCCTCAAGGAAGGCATCCAGAAGGGCGTTGCCAACGCTATCCTGATCAAGGTGAACCAGATCGGCACGCTGACCGAGACCTTCGCCGCCGTCGAGATGGCCAAGCGCGCCGGCTGGACCAACGTGATCTCGCATCGTTCCGGCGAAACCGAGGACTCCACCATCGCCGACATCGCCGTCGGCCTCAACGCCGGCCAGATCAAGACCGGCTCGCTCTCCCGCTCCGACCGCATCGCCAAGTACAACCAGCTGCTGCGGATTGAGGAGGACCTGGGCGATACCGTCGTCTATCCCGGCCTCGGCGCCTTCTACAACCTGAGGAAATAATCTTCAGGCGATGAAGTGGCCCACCTGGGTGCTGGTTGCCCTGCTGATACTGCTGCAATATCCGCTGTGGTTAGGCAAGGGTGGCCTGCTCCGGGTGCATGAAATGGAGCGCCAGGTCGCCGATCAGCGGGCGCTCAACCAGAAGCTGGAAACGCGCAACGCCTCGCAGGAGGCGGAAGTGCGCGACCTCAAGGCCGGTTACGACGCCATCGAGGAACGGGCGCGCTACGAACTGGGGCTCGTCAAGGAAGGCGAGGTCTTCGTGCAGACCCCGCAGAAGAAACCCTGATTTGCCGAAGAGTGGCGTCACCAAAGCAGGAAATCGTGGTCTCTCCCCTTTTAATTTCTTAGGAAACACTGAATGATGCGGGAAATAGGGGAGGGAAATAGGGGAGGAAATAGGGGACAGACCCTGAGGTTTCCCCACGGAATCAGATTGCAAGGCAGGCCTCACGTGCTTGGT
>JACDZI010000237.1 GCA_013426785.1 Rhodocyclaceae bacterium
TCAAATCACGGTTTGCAGCAACTTTGGAATGTTCAAGTGAGGAAAATAGGTTTAATCAGCCGGCAACATCAGCGAATATGGCCTGAATAAGGCCGCGAAACTCACTTTTCGTACGGAACAGCAGGTGCTTGGCCTGCTGAAATGCATCTGCCCATAAATCTTGCCAAAGATGGGTAGATAAACGATAATCATAAATATATCAATAAGGTAATCTAGCCATGCATGACTTGCTGGAATTTATCAGCAACCATCCAAAGGGTGTTTCCGCCGGCGAAATCGAGCGCCACCTACAGCTTAGTCGAACCACGCTCAACCGTCGATTGACAGAGGCTGTGCAAGCCAAGGTTATTGTCGTATCAGGCAAGGGTCCGGCGACTCGATACCATAGCTCCGACCCGCTGTCGGCGCTGCGGACTTACTTCGCAAAGCCGCATACGGAACGAGAACTGGCGCCCTACCAGGAGGCAAGACTTGGGCCGGCGCCAGCCTTGTCTGACGAAACCATTCAGAAATTTGCGCAGCTTCCGGAGTATCGGCTTGGTAAGCGCGAGATGGGTAAGTTCCTGATTGACTTCTCGTGCGCATCATCGATTCTTGAGGGGGGTACATATTCCTTGCTGGATACTCAAGCCTTGATCGAGTATGGCGAGAAGTCGACAGGAAAGCCTATAGCGGACGCCTTCCTTGTGTTAAATCACAAAGAGGCGTTTGAGTATCTTCATGACAACATGGCGTTGGGTTCGATCTATAAGGTTCACGACTTGCTGACGAATGACCATGATATGCCTGCATTACAGGATGCGCCGCATTTCCTGCCCAAGGAGCAACGAGGCGTCCTACGCGAATACAGCGAAGTCGATATCAACCTGAGCGCCTACCCGTCAAGCACTGGCACGAGTATCTGGCCGATCCAACCTTGGCCGACGCCATCCTGGATCGCCTAGTCCATCAGGCTCACAAAATCGACCTCAAGGGTGAGCGTGTTGTCGTTGCTATGCACGACGAACTTGCCATCGAAGCGTTCCAGT
>JACDZI010000012.1 GCA_013426785.1 Rhodocyclaceae bacterium
CTGCTGGCCGGCGTGCGCATACCGGAAATGGCGCAGACCACCCTTACCATCCCCACCCTCGCCGCGTCGCTCTTCTTCATCGCCCTGGCGCTGGCGGTCCTCGAACTGCGGCAGCGTACCACCCCCCTCGCGACCACCCTCCATCTCGCGGTGGGCGGAACGCTGTTGATCGGTTTTTTCAGCGTTGCCGTGCTGCCCACGGTCATGAAGGTCCTCGACGTGCGGCCGATCGCCCATCATCTCGCCAGGCTTGAGGCAACCGGTACCGACCTTGCCTTTG
Source organism: Rhodocyclaceae bacterium (assembly GCA_013426785.1). GTDB lineage: Bacteria > Pseudomonadota > Gammaproteobacteria > Burkholderiales > Rhodocyclaceae > Sulfuricystis. Next base: position 281 of record JACDZI010000012.1, read on the forward strand.
TCGGCGAATATCCGGGCATTTTCGATTTCCTGGGTCGCCTGCGGCGACCGATCACCGTCATCGACAACTATGCCGACACGGCCACATGGTGCCGGCAACATCCCGCCGGCAGGCTGATCCTCAACGTCAAACCCAAGCTGCTGCCTGCCGAGGCCGAATTCGTGCAGGACTACTTCGATCGCAAGCTGGCTGTCACAAGTTGTCCGACGTCATGAAAACATGCCTGCTGCTTTGCCTGCTATCACTGTCCATCGGCGCAGGAGCTCAGGTGACAAAATGGGTCGATGCGCAGGGCCGCACCCATTACGGCGACCGGCCGCCGGCCAGCGCGGCCAACGCCATCCAGCTACGTGGCACGGTCTCGGTCGGCGATGGCACCACTCTGGTACCCGACGCGCGCCGCAAGGCGAAAACCGCCTCGGAAGAATTCGCTACCGCGACGATCGCGCCTCCCTTGGGCGAGGTCTGGATCTACACCACGCCCAGTTGCGGCTATTGCAAGCGCGCGAAGGAATACATGCAGCACCGGGGCACACGCTTCACCGAGAAGGACATCACGGCCAACGCCGCCTACCAGTCGGAGTTTCGCGCCCTCGGCGGACAGAGCGTGCCGGTCTCCCTGTCGCACAGCCAGCGCATCAACGGCTACTCGGAAAGCAGCTTCGAATCCTTCCTCAAGTCTTCGGGGCTCTGATCGCGCCGAAGCGCGCCAGCGTCCGTTTCCGCGCCAGCGCATGGTCGACCACCGGCGGCGGGTACTCTGCCGGCGGAAATGGCATCTGCCACGGTGCGTGGATGAACTTGTCCGGCACGTCCTTGAGTTCCGGCAGGTAGCGGCGGATGAATTTTCCCTGCGGGTCGAACTTTTCCGACTGCGTCACCGGGTTGAAGATGCGGAAGTAGGGCTGGGCATCGCAGCCGGTCGAGGCCGCCCATTGCCAGCCGCCGTTATTGGCGGCGAGATCGTAGTCGAGCAGCCAGTCGGCGAAGTGGGCTTCGCCCTGCCGCCAGTCGATGCCGAGATCCTTGGTCAAAAACGAGGCCGACACCATGCGCAGGCGGTTGTGCATCCAGCCGCTCTGCAACAACTGGCGCTGGGCGGCATCGACCAGCGGATAGCCGGTATGTCCGGTTTGCCATGCCGCGAACAGTTCGGGTGCCGCATCCCAGGCCAGCGTGTCATGGTCGGGTTTGAAGGCGTGCGCGACGACATCCGGCCGGTGCCACAGGACCATCTGGTAGAACTCGCGCCAGATGAGTTCGTTGAGCCACACCCCGGCGCCCTTTCCTTGCGGTTGCAGGCTTTCCGCATGGGCCGCAGCCGCGAGTTGCCGGATCGAGACCGTGCCGAAGCGCAGGTGCGGCGACAGGTAGGAGCAGCCTTTCACGGCGGGAAAATCGCGCGCCGCGTGGTAGCGGTCGATGCGCGTCAGGAAATCCTCGAACAGTTGCGCGCCGCCCGACATGCCACAAGGGAGCTTCAGGTCGGTCGGCAGAAAACCAAGATCAGACAAGGCCGGAAAAGTCGGTTCCGGCAGGACGGCAAGTTGCCCGTTCCCTGGTGTGCAGTCGTGTTCGGCCAGATCACCCGGAGACAACTTTGCCCGCCAGGCCCGGCTGTAAGGCGTAAACACCGAAAACGGCGTGCCGCCTTGGGTCAGCACCTCGTCGCGCTCGAAGATCACCTGGTCCTTGCAATCGATGAAGTCGCGCCCCTCGGTCGCCAGTTGTCGCGCCACCGCGGCATCGCGTTCGCGCGCAGCAGGTTCGTAGTCGCGGTTGGCATACACCGCGGCGATGCCCAAATCGGCCGCCAGTCGCGGGATTTCCTCGACCGCCCGGCCGTGACGGACGATCAGCCCGCCCCCCCTGGCCTTGAGCGCGGCAGCGAGTTCTTCTACCGCCCGCAGGATGAAGTCGACGCGCCGGTCGGCAAAAAGTCGGCGCTGGCGCAACGGCTCCAGAATGTCGGTATCGAAGACGAAGGCGCAGAAAACCCGTTCATGCTGCCGCAGGGCGCGCGACAGGGCGGCGTGATCGAAATCACGCAGGTCGCGGCGAAACCAGACGAGGGCGGCAGTCATAACCTGTTTCCATCAAAAGTCGGCGCTGGCGGGACGGCGGGTAGCGACCCTGAGCTGCCGGACAATTGGATCATAACTAATGGCTACCTCCTGATGAGCAGTTGTCGTACCATTACAGGCAAACACAATCTTGCTGATACGGTGGTGATGGATGCGAATCGCACTGAGAACAAGTGGGGGCAGAGGTGAGTACGAAGTGGCAGGGAGCCATGAGGCCATACGTGTTCATGACGTAATCGACCGTGAGATTGTTTTAGAACTGCTTCCAGGGTTCAAATTCCCAACCAATAACTTTGTTCGTCATACGCAAGGCAAGCCTCGTATCAGACTTTTTGATCCGCACTCCGATCACCATATCTACCTGGTCTTGGCTGCAATTCTTTTGCTGCCCAAGCCCAAGAGAGAAATCGGTGCAACACCAGGAGGTAAACTCCAAGTATATAAAGACAACTTCTCCGTGATGTCTATTCCATTTGATGTGGTGGAACTATCAAATACCGAGATAGTTGTTTCGCCAACCCAGATGGTGCTTTCTAACTCAACGTTCGATTCTGTTCGGCTGGATGTAATTGAACGCCTACGCATTGTTATGGCTTGTTGGGATGCTGCTTCTAAGCAGAGTTCTGCTATTGCCAATGCGGTTCTTCAGTTCAGGAATGCTTTTAACAGTGGCGATGTTAGAGCAGTGATTGGTGCTGCTGAATCGATTCGGCTGGCAAATATTGAACCTGATGATCCCCTTCGTCACATTACCAAAGATCTCAACCTACCTAACCTTGATGAGCTAATGTGGCTTGGGGTTCACGCTACTGAAACCGAAGAAGCGATGGCCCTTGGGGAAGAGAACCTTGAAGAGTTGAAGGAAGCCGCAAGAAACAGAGTTAAGGTTTGGCAACAGGTAGTGCTGCGTGGTGCAGCGGGGGCCAAGTTTAGTAACGATGTTCGTCAGGCATACGACCACACCTGCCTTTTCACTGGAATGCGGTTACCCAAAACCCCAGCGACTGGAAGTTCAGGCGTAGATGCTGCCCATATTCTTCCGTGGGCAGAGTACGACTTGAACGCCGTCAGCAACGGACTTTGCTTAAGCAAGCTCTGTCATTGGGCATTTGACGCTGGCATTTTGCAGTTGAGCTATAACACGCCAACATCAACCTACGGGATTGCCATATCGGCTGGAGCCTTGGCTGCCGAGTCCGTCGGTCTTCTCAAACTGAACGGACTCAAAGATATTCAAGGCGTAGTTTCAACCTCTGTATTACCGAAGGACAGTTCCAACTGGCCCAACCCCTTGTTCCTCAAGGCGTACAACAGGGCATTGAACTTCTGATCTGCTTCAGGGAAGTCACGAGATTCCAGATGTTGCCTGATTCGCAGAGCAAGCCACTCCGCAACGGGCGGAGTGACTGCGTTTCCAAGGGCGTGGTACCTAGCTGAATCCAAGTCGTCAGCACTCAGGGTTGTTTGCGCGGGAATCGTCCAGCCCTTAGGGAAGGCCATAACCCCTTCGCATTCAGCAGGTATCAGCCGACGAACCTTGCCAATCTTGGGATAGCAAACATAGTTGCGGCTCCAGTCTGTCCCCGTATGCCGCGCAGAGGTCGCGTAGAGACAATAGGCGAGGGCCTGAATTACAGGGCCTTCGCCGCCAGGATCTCCAATGACATCCTGAAATGAGGCCGCAGATTCCTTCCCATGCGGTCCGCCCTTCGAATGATGCCCTTTGCTGCATTCGGACTCAAAAAGTATTTCTCCTGGACCTCGCCCGTCTCCACGACATCCGACAACGTAGACCCTTTGCCGTGATTGGGGAACTCCGAAGTGTTTGCTGTTAAAAGTACGCCATCCGACAGAATACCCGAGCTCGGCCAGCGTTGAGAGCACGATCCCAAAATCCTTTCCTCCGTGGGAGCTGAGTAGGCCTGCAACGTTTTCGAGAAGAATAACTCTGGGCTTGCCTGCTCCAACCAATCTAGCAAACTCATAAAACAGGCCGGACTTGCTCCCTCTAAGTCCATCTCTTTTACCCATTCGAGCAAGAGAGAGGTCTTGACACGGGAAGCCTCCGACCCAAACGTCGGATTTTGGGATGTCGTCATTTTTTAATTTCGTAATGTCAGGGTGGAGGGGAAGACTAGGCCAGTGCTTTCTAAGAATGGACTGACAGAATGGCTCAACCTCACACTGCATTGAGATCGAGAAACCTGCTGACTCAAAGCCGATGTCAAACCCGCCGATCCCGGCGAAGAATGATGCTGCGGAGTAGATCGAACGATTTAGAGGTACAGAACTTGTGCTGGGTGCAGAGTTGTCGGAATTCTTAGATGCATATTGCTTGATTCGTTTAATGTCGGCAGCGGTGAAAACTCGCCAGTTATTCCTATCGCGGTCAACGTCTTTCACTTTTCCACTGATGAGCCATCTCTTGAGCGTTACTGCAGACACTCCAATGGTCTGTGCGGCTTGGTTCAAGTTCATCTGTATTGATCTTCTATTGGCGTGCATTGGGGCTTGAGTCGTATCAACCCGTATCATGCCACAAAAATGGTCAATTCAAGATTTGTTTGCTGTACATACACCTGACGCCTGCCGATGCGTTGCTGACCGAGACGAACTACAGGTCGAAGGGCTATTGGATCGATGAGCTGGAATAGATCTCCGGAAGGTTTCAGAGTGAACCTGCCATTTGACGGTCGGCTATCAGGGAAGGTGGAACTTCCGCTCCTGGCCGAGTGCGGAAATTTGCTTGATGGTCAATCGTCAATCTGCAACTGCTTTGGGTCGAGCAGCAGGAAACGCGCGGCTTGCCCGGCCTCTCGGTCACCGTCGTCGCTGACAATGATGATGCGCGGCTGGCCGTTGATGGTGGCGGGAGCGATGCCTTCGGCGTGTTCGAAGCCGGGCAGGCCGGGGACGCTGGCGTGGCGCGGCGCATCGGCTTCCCGGCCGTTCCAGAACCAGAGGCGGAACTGCGTCTGTTCCCTGGCGATGGGGCCGCTGATGAGCAGATAGCCATCCAGCGCCTGGATGTGGGACAGGCCGCGCAGGCCGTGGCCGGCGAGGTCGAGGGTAGTCAGTTGCGCGGCAATGCGCGGTGCGGCGCCGTGGTCGAACATGGCTGCCGGGTTTTCGATGCGGGCGATCAGTGCGCGACCGGCATGCAGCGGGCTGCGGAAGCCGACCAGCAGGGCTTGCTGGTCCGGCGTGATTTCCAGTGCCTCGATGTTGAGGCCGCCTTCCGCCTTGACGTCGCGGCGCGCGGCGGCTTCGGCCAGCACGGGGTGCGCGGCGATCAGCGCGGCTTTCAGCCCTGCGACGATGACGGGCGCGACGAGGCGGTCGCCTGCCACGCGAAAGCGCACCAGCCGTTCGCGGGCTGTTTTCTCTTCGCCCTTGCCGCTGCGCGAATGCGAGGTGATGGCATAGACGTGGCCGGCCGCATCGGCGGCGAGACCTTCCAGATCGTCGAGTTTGGCGAAATCGCCCCCCGGCGTTGCCGTGTCGAGCGGGACGCTGTGCGTGGTGCCATCCGGACGGAGCGTGACGAGGCGGAACGGGCGCGACTTCTCGTCCTCCGCGACGAGAAAGCGGCCATCCGGCAAGGGCAGGATGGCGGAGGGTTCGTAGATATCGTGCAGGGGGGTGAACATGGGGAGGCGGTTCGCAATGCGTGGGCCGACAGATTACAATGGTCACCAATCATGAGCCAGACTGAAACCTTCGAATCGATCAGCCTCGCGAACCATTTTCTGATTGCCATGCCCGCCATGACCGATCCGAATTTTTCGCGCACGCTGACCTTCATCTGCGAGCATAACGCGGAGGGTGCCCTCGGCGTCATCATCAATCGCCCGCTCGACATCAATCTCGGCACCCTGTTCGAGCGCGTCAATCTGCCGCTGGTACCGGGCGAGAATCAGGAAAAGTATCGCGACCTACCGGTCTTCTTCGGTGGCCCGGTGCAAACCGATCGCGGCTTCGTGCTGCACCGCCCGGTCGGCAGTTGGCAATCCACGCTGAACGTCAGTCCCGACATCGGGTTGACTAGTTCGCGCGACATCCTCCAGGCGATGAACGACGACGGCACGCCGGAAGAAGTGCTGGTGACGCTGGGCTATGCCGGCTGGGCTGCCGGGCAGATCGAATGGGAACTGTCGCAGAACGCTTGGCTGACGGTGGCCGCCGATCCCGGCATTATCTTCGGCCTGCCGCCCGAGGAACGCCTGCCTGCGGCCATGCAGTTGCTCGGTGTCGATTTCGCCAACCTTTCCGAAGTGGCGGGACATGCCTGACCTGGCCGGCGCCCGATCGGAAACCATCATGGCTTTCGATTTTGGCGAGCAGCGCATCGGCATCGCCATCGGCGAAACCCTGCTCGGCGAAGCGCGCGCGCTGACCACGGTCGCCGAAGCCGCCAACGAACGTCGCTTTGCCGCCATCGGCAAGCTTATTGAGGAATGGCAACCGACCCGGCTGGTGGTTGGCCTGCCGCACCAACCCGATGATCGCGAACATCCCTTTGCCGCCCGTTGCGAACGTTTTGCCCATCAACTCAACGGCCGTTTCGGTCTGCCGGTGGACCTGGCCGACGAACGCTACTCCTCCTGCGTTGCCGAAACGCGATTGACCGGAGACAAACTGAAAAACAAGCTGCGCCTCGATGCCGAGGCGGCCGCCGTCATCCTGCAAGCCTGGCTGGACCAACATCATGCCCCCTCTGCCTCCCTCTGCCACTGAACTGCTGTCGCAGCTTGCAGCCCTGATGCGGCCGCACGTGATGCCAAACGCGGTCCTGGTTGGCATCCATACCGGCGGCGTCTGGGTCGCCGAAGCGCTCCATACTGCGCTTGGTATGCAAACCCAACTCGCCAGCATCGACGTGTCCTTCCATCGCGACGATCATCACATCGGCAACGGTTTGCGCGCCGGTGGCCGCGCCTCGCACCTGCCTGATGTCGAGGGCGCCCACCTGATTCTCGTCGATGACGTGCTCTATACCGGCCGGACCATCCGCGCCGCGCTCAACGAGATCTTCGATTACGGCCGGCCGGCGCAGGTCGACCTGGCCGTACTGGTTGATCGCGGGGGTCGCCAGTTGCCGGTCGCCGCGACTTACTGTCCGCACCGGATGCCCCTGCTGCCCGGCCAGAGCCTCGACCTCCACCGCGATGCGGCGGGCCTGCTGACTTTCAGCCTGAGCGAACAATGACCCCTGACACCCAACTGAGCCCCCAACTCAACAGCCACGGCGAACTGATCCACCTGCTCTCGCTAGAAGGTTTGTCGCGCGAGATCCTGCACGACATCCTCGATCGTGCCGAGCCTTTCACCGCCGTCGCCGAGCGCGAAGTGAAGAAAGTGCCTCTGCTCCGTGGCAAGAGCGTGTTCAACCTGTTCTTCGAGAACTCGACCCGCACGCGCACCACCTTCGAGATCGCCGCCAAGCGCCTGTCGGCCGACGTGATCAACCTCAACATCAACACCTCCTCGGCGGCCAAGGGCGAAAGCCTGCTCGACACGGTGGACAACCTTGCCGCCATGCAGGCCGACATGTTCGTGGTGCGCCACGCGTCGAGCGGCGCACCCTACCTGATCGCGCAACATCTCGCCGCCATCGGCAGCAAGCACATCCATGTCGTGAATGCCGGCGACGGGCGCCATTCGCACCCGACGCAGGGCCTGCTCGATATGTTCACCATCCGCCATTACAAGCAGGATTTCACCAAGCTGACCGTGGCAGTGGTCGGCGACATCCTGCACTCGCGCGTCGCGCGCAGCCAGTTGCACGCGCTGGCGACACTGGGCGTACCGGACATCCGCCTGGTCGGGCCGAAAACGCTGCTGCCCTCCGCCGCCGAACGGATGATCGAGGGTGCGCCGCTGCGTGTCTGCCACGACCTGGCCGAGGGCCTGCGCGGCGCCGACGTGGTGATGATGCTGCGGCTGCAGAACGAACGCATGGCCGGCGCCCTGCTGCCCAGCCCGCAGGAATACTTCAAGTCCTTCGGCCTGACGCCCGAAAAACTGGCACTTGCCAAGCCCGACGCGATCGTCATGCACCCCGGCCCGATGAATCGCGGCATCGAGATCGATTCGGCCGTCGCCGACGGTCGTCAGGCAGTGATCCTGCCGCAGGTGACCTTCGGCATCGCGGTGCGCATGGCGGTGATGAGCATGCTGGCGGGGGGGTGAATGCACAATCCCATTACCCAATTCATTCCAGCCTCGATTTTTGACCGTTTCGAGGTTCATAACATTCGCCATGCCGCTGAACTCCTTGCAACAGCTTGGCCGACCGAATACAGAGAATTAATCGGCGCACTGGATGAATTTCAGCTAACCCTTGCAGACATATCGAAGCCAGGCGGGAATGAATCTGATATCCATAAGATGCTCGACTCCACTCTTTATCGTTTGGACTGGCGGGAAGCGCGTATCCGCGGAGATTTACATATCTCTATTGAAACGTATGCTGGAAAGAGAAAGATCGGGAATGAAAAGATCAGGCGCGAGAATTTTTTGGATGGTCATAAAGTCGATTTCGTCAAGAACGGCGTAGCCTTTGATTTCGAATGGAACAGCAAAGATCAAACATTCGACCGAGATTTGTATGCGCTGCGCGCATTTCACGAGTGTGGACTAATCGGTGCCGGCGTAATCCTGACTCGAAGCGCGGAGTTGAATCCCATATTCGATCAACTTGGGAAAGTCCGTTCAAGCAGCACGACATGGATGGGGAAACTCCTGTATCGGCTGCATGCCGGACGGGCGGGTAGTTGTCCCGTACTTGCGTTGGGCATTACGCCGCGTACCGTTTCCGACTGGAGATTGTAACGATGACAGAAAACCGCATTGAATCCTCCCCATCGTCGGATTTACTGGCAAGCTGCGGAAAAACGAAATTCGGTACCGTTCTGGCTGATCCCCCGTGGCAGTTTATAAACCGAACAGGGAAAGTGGCCCCGGAACATAAACGGCTTTCTCGCTATGGCACGATGGGTGTCGCCGACATTTGCAGGCTACCGGTATCCGAACTCGTCGCTGAAACTTCCCACCTTTACCTCTGGGTACCCAATGCCCTGCTGCCAGAGGGATTGCAAGTTTTATCGGCATGGGGGTTCGCATACAAGACAAACATTGTTTGGCACAAAGTCCGCAGGGACGGCGAACCGGACGGCAGGGGTGTCGGATTCTATTTTCGAAACACCACAGAATTGTTGTTGTTCGGAACACGAGGAAAGAACGCTCGCACCCTCTCGCCAGGCAGGCGTCAGGTCAATGTTCTCCGAACCAGAAAGCGCGAACACTCTAGAAAACCGGACGAAACCTACGGCATCATTGAATCCTGTAGCTTTGGTCCATTTCTCGAACTTTTCGCACGCGGTTCGCGGCTGGGCTGGACTGCATGGGGAAATCAGGCGGATGAATATGTACCTACCTGGCCGACATATGCAAATCATTCTGCCGCAGATCGCCTTCGACTTCTGCACGGCCTATCCTTCGCCGGAGATGTCTTATGAAAGTATCGGAGATGTTTTCTTATGTGAATGGACTGGAGTATTTGACTGTTCGGCAAGCTGCGCTTTGGGCAGAAATTCACGAAGCTGTTTCGATAACCCAATGGCACTGTTCGACAAATTTGCGGCCCTTCGAGATTTCACCAACCCACGAATTCGATATAGCGGCACTGAGGAACATGTTTGTTGATAAGTTGATGGAGTCTGGTTGGGGTCATTTCGGCAATGATTGGTTTGAGAAGCGCAGGGTGGCGGTTCATTTTTTTCCGCAACAGATTTCCTCTCATGCTCTCGATACGGCTTCCGAGGGAGTAGCAATCTATCTGAGCGACGACATAGATGTTGGCATTGAAATACTCCCTGTTAGCTCGTTGCAAAGCCGTATGGGCGGAGGTGCATATTTCGAACATGCGCGAGCGAACCTTAGCTGCGGTCGAGGAAGGCTACCTGCCATTCCGTTGGTGCTAGTCGGAGTTTCAGCATGAAAATTTCCATCCAGAACGGTCGCGTCATCGACCCGGCCAGCGGTCTGGACCGGCCCGCCAGTGTCTTCATCGCCGACGGCAAAATAGTCGGCGCTGGCGAGACGGCACCCGGCGGTTTCCGCGCCGAGGGTGTCATCGATGCGGGCGGCTGCATCGTCTGCCCCGGCCTGATCGACCTGTCGGCGCGCCTGCGCGAGCCCGGCTTCGAATACAAGGCCACGCTGGAATCCGAGATGGCGGCGGCCGCCGCCGGCGGAGTGACGCGCCTGGTCTGCCCGCCCGACACCGATCCGCCGCTCGACGAGCCGGGCCTGGTCGAAATGCTCAAATACCGCGCACGCCAGCCCGGCTTCGCCCATGTGCATCCGCTCGGTGCACTGACGATGGGGCTGGCCGGCCAGCGCCTCACCGAGATGGCCGAACTGGCCGAGGCCGGCTGCATCGCCTTCGGCCAGGCCAATGCCAGCATCGTCGATACCCAGGTGTTGTTGCGCGCGATGCAGTACGCCGCCACCTTCGGCTTTTCCGTCTGGCTGCATCCGCAGGATGCCCATCTGGGCAGGAACGGTGTCGCACATGACGGTGCGGTCGCCGCGCGACTCGGTCTGGCGGGAATTCCCGTCATCGCCGAAACCGTCGCCCTGGCGACCTATCTGCAACTGACGCGCGAAACCGGCGTGCGGCTGCACATTCGCCGTCTTTCGTCCGCGGCCGGGCTTGAACTGATCCGCGCCGCACGGGCCAGCGGTCTCCCGGTGACTTGCGACATCACGGTGAACCACTTGCATCTGTGCGATGACGATATCGGCTACTTCGATGCCCATGCCCGTCTCGACCCGCCCCTGCGCAGCACTGCCGACCGCGCCGCGCTTGCCGCCGGCCTGGCCGATGGCAGCATCGACGTGCTCTGCTCCGATCACACCCCCGTCGATGACGACGCCAAGCAGGTGCCGTTTGCGGAGGCTGAAGCCGGCGCCACCGGACTCGAATTGCTGCTGCCGCTTACACTGAAATGGGCCAACGAAAACCAGTTGCCGCTCACCACGGCACTGGCCAAGATCACCAGCGACCCGGCGCGCATCCTCGGGCTGGAATGCGGCCGCATCGCCGTAGACAGCCCCGCCGACCTGTGCATCTTCGATCCGGCCACGGCCGTCACGGTCAGCCGCGAGCGGCTGAAGAGCCAGGGCAAGAATACACCCTTCCTCGGCCACGGCCTCGCCGGCGAGGTGCGCTACACCTTGATCGGCGGGCATCTCGCCTACGCGGCCGATCGGCTGCTGTGATGGGCACGATCGTCACTTTCAAATCCGCCGCCAGCGCGGATGTCATCTACTTCGGCGATGTGGCAAAGCGCATGATGGAACTGATGGGCAAGGGCATTGTCGACCAGGGCATCGTCACCGTCGAGCAGTTGCCGGACGCCATCGCCCGCCTCAAGGCCGCCATTGAGGCCGACAAAGCCCGGCACCGTGAGCAGGTGCTGGCAGAAGAACCCGTCATGGAAGTCGCCGAGGGTGGCAGCAAGCGCCCACGCGTCAGCCTGACGCAACGTGCGCTACCACTGCTCTCAATGCTTGAGGAATCGCTGGCTGAGAAGAAACCCGTCGTCTGGGGCGTCTAGAAAAACTCGATCTCGCCGCCGGAATCCTGCATTTCCTGCATACGCGCTTCTTTGTAGGTATTCAGGGCTTCCTCGACGGTTGCGCCGTTGAGCACCGATTCGAACATCGCGCGCTCTTCTTCCATGGTGTATTTGGCAATGATCTGGTCCTGCAGGCCCTTCCACTCCTGCGGGTTGTAGAGCCGCCGCTGGTCGGACACCAGCCGGGACAGGTTCGCGAGGCCATGGCACACATGGTCGAGGCGCTGCGCCAACTTGTCGTAAAACTGGAAGGCGACGATGGCCTGATGTACCTTGCTGGCCACCAACCGGGTGTTGTCCTGGATTTCGGCCTTGACCAGCCCGTTGCCGACGGTATCGGGCAGGGTGCCGATGGCAGCATCAATCACTTGCAGGGTTTCGGCGAGGGAGGTGAAGGTATCCGTCAGTACATCCACCGAACTGGTCGAATCACGCATGGCCGCCTCGACCTGGCCGGCGGCCAGTTCGAGCATCAGCACAGTCTCGCGGACCTGGCTCCAGTCGAGGTCGGGGGCATGGGCACGCGTGCCGCGCAGGGCGTCTTCACTCATCTGATTACCCTTCCAAAAGTTAGGGCGATATTACCTCAGTGCGCCTTGCCGATGAAGGAGATGGGGAAGACTGCCTCCGGCCCGGCGGCCTGGCTCGGCGCGTGCTCGTAATCGGGCAGTTGTGCCTCGATACCGCTGGCGCGCACCAGCTTCTGGATCAGGATCTGCACCTGCTCGTCGAGCCAGTTCGGCTCGTAGTGGGTGGGCATGAAACGCAACTCGCGCACGCTGTCCGGCAGTTCCTCGGGCACGATCACTTCGTTGGCGGCGTAGGCATTGGAGAAGAACGGGCCAGCGATGAAGCGCACCTGCCAGTCACCTTCCCCGTCCGGTTCGATGATGAAGATGCGCGCACCTTCGGCAGTCTGTTGCTCGTCGTCGGTCCGCTCGCCGAAAACCGGCATGGCGACAAAGACCGGCTGGCCTTTCTGCATCACGTGGGCCACGGCTTCCCTGAAGGACAGGCGACCATCGCCAACTTTATCTGTTTCGCTCATTTTTTCTCCTCGGTTTGGGGTTACAGCAGGGGGGCGAGCCATTTTTCGGCTTCTGGAATGCTGATGTTGGCGCGTGCCGACCAATCTTCAAGCTGGTCGCGGCCGATTTTCGTGATGGCGAAATACTTCGCCTGCGGGTGGGCGAAATAAAAGCCCGCGACTGAAGCAGCCGGCGTCATGGCGAAGTTTTCGGTTAGGCCCATGCCGGCATTGCCCGGCGGGTCGAGCAGGTCGAACAAGGCCTGTTTGACCATGTGGTCGGGGCAGGCTGGATAACCGGGCGCCGGGCGGATGCCCTGGTATTTTTCGGCAATCAGATCACCAAGGCTGAGACGCGCAGGATTTTCCCTCTCTCGTCCATAACCCCAGTCGTCGATGCGCACACGCTCGTGCAGCCATTCGGTAGCGGCTTCGGCCAGCCGATCGGCCAGCGACTTCAGCATGATCGCGTGGTAGTCGTCGTGCTGGGCAGCGAATTCTGCCAGCTTCGCCTCGATGCCGATGCCCGCCGTGACGGCGAAGGTGCCGATGTAATCTGCCGTCCCGCCAGCGCCGACTTTTGGTGCAATGAAATCGGCAAGGCAGAGATTGGGCTGGTCACTGGGCCGCTCGTGCTGCTGGCGCAGGCCGTGCCAAGTCATCGCTACGGAGTCGCGCGTCTCATCGTTGTAAATCTCGATATCGTCGCCGACGGAATTCGCCGGGAACAAGCCAAACACTGCATTGGCGGTCAGCCAGTTTTCATCGACGATCTTCCGCAACATCGCCTGCGCATCGGCAAAAACCGAGCGTGCCTGCTCGCCGACCACGGCGTCGTCCAGCAGGTGCGGATAGCGGCCGTGCAGGTCCCAGGTCTGGAAGAAGGGCGTCCAGTCGATGTAGCGGGCCAGCGTTTCCAGGTCGATTTTGCACAGCGGGCGAATGCCCGGCCGGCGCGGCTTGAACGGTGAAAAGTCGAGGGTTTTCTTGTTGGCGCGCGCGGCTGCCAGCGTCAGCAGCTTCACGCCCTGCTTGCCGGCATGCTGTTCGCGCACCTTGGCGTAGTCGACGGCGATTTCGTCCTTGTAGCCGGCGGCATGGTCGATCGACAGCAACTTGGTAACGACGCCGACCGCGCGCGAGGCATCCGGCACATAGACCACCGTACCTTGGTAATTGGGCGCGATCTTGATCGCGGTGTGAGCGCGGCTGGTGGTCGCCCCGCCGATCAGCAGCGGCGCGCTGAAACCCTGGCGCTGCATCTCGCTGGCGACATGACTCATCTCTTCCAGCGAGGGCGTGATCAGGCCCGACAGGCCTACCGCATCGGCGTTGTGTTCGCGCGCGGCATGCAGGATCTTGTCCGGCGCAACCATCACGCCGAGGTCGACAATCTCGTAGCCATTGCAGGCCAGCACCACGCCGACGATATTCTTGCCGATGTCATGCACGTCGCCCTTGACGGTGGCGAGCACGATCTTGCCTTTGGTCGCCGCGCCGGTGCGCAGCTTTTCTTCCTCGATGTAGGGCACGAGGTGGGCGACGGCCTGCTTCATGACGCGTGCCGATTTCACCACCTGCGGCAGGAACATCTTGCCGGCGCCAAACAGGTCACCGACCGCATTCATGCCGGCCATCAGCGGCCCTTCGATCACATGCAGCGGCGGCTTGCCATTGGCGGCGAGTGCCGCGCGGCATTCCTCGGTGTCGGTGACGACGTATTCGGTGATACCGCGCACCATGGCATGTTCGAGGCGTTTCTCGACCGGCCACTCGCGCCAGGAGAGATCCTGCACCTGCTCTTTTGCGGAACCCTTTACCGAAGTCGCGAACTCGACCAGCGCATCGCCCGGACTTTGGCCAGATGAGGGCTTGCGATTGAGCACCACGTCCTCGACCTTCTCGCGCAGCACCGGATCGAGCTGGTCATACACGCCCAGCTGGCCGGCGTTGACGATGCCCATGGTGAGGCCGGCCTGGATGGCGTGGTAGAGGAAAACGGTATGGATCGCCTCGCGCACCGGCTCGTTGCCGCGGAACGAAAAGCTCACATTAGAGATGCCGCCGGAGATATTGGCGTGCGGCAGATTGGCGCGAATCCAGCGGCAGGCTTCGATGAAATCGACCGCGTAGTTGTCGTGCTCGGCGATGCCGGTGGCAATCGCAAACACGTTCGGGTCGAAGATGATGTCCTCGGCCGGGAAGCCGTCGGCAACCAACAGATCGTAGGCACGCTTGCAGATGTCGATCTTGCGTTGGTAGGTATCGGCCTGACCGGCTTCGTCGAAGGCCATGACGATGACGGCGGCACCGAGCCGGCGGGCCTTGCGCGCCTGTTCGAGAAACTTGGCTTCGCCTTCCTTCATCGAGATGGAGTTGACGATGCCCTTGCCCTGCGCGCACTTCAGGCCGGCCTCGATCACTTCCCATTTCGAAGAGTCGAACATCAGCGGCACGCGCGAAATGTCGGGCTCGCTGGCAACGAGGTTGGTGAAGCGCACCATGGCGGCTCGGCCATCGAGCATTGCCTCGTCCATGTTGATATCGACGATTTGGGCACCACCCTCGACCTGCTGGCGTGCGACGGTCAGCGCGTCGTCGAGACGGCCTTCGAGGATCATCTTCGCGAAGGCGCGCGAGCCAGTGACATTGGTACGCTCGCCGACGTTCACGAACAGCGAGTTAGCACCGATGTTGCAGGGCTCCAGCCCGGATAGTCTTAATGAAAGGTCGGCGCTGGCAGGACGGCGGGGGGGAATGTTTTTCAGTGTCTCGGCGATGGCCTTGATATGGTCGGGCGAAGTACCGCAGCAGCCACCAGCGATGTTGAGCAGGCCGTCGCGCGCCCAGCCTGCCAGTTCGTCGGCCAGCATCTGCGGCGTCTCGTCGTAGCTGCCGAAGGCGTTAGGCAGGCCGGCATTGGGGTGCGCAGAGACGAAGCAATCGGCGACCCGGCCGATTTCCTCGACGTACTGGCGCAGTTCTTTCGCACCAAGGGCGCAGTTGAGGCCGAAGGACAGCGGCCGGGCGTGGCGCAGCGAATTCCAGAAAGCTTCCGCCGTCTGGCCCGAGAGCGTGCGACCCGAAGCGTCGGTGATGGTGCCGGAGATCATTACCGGCCAGCGGCGGCCGGCATTGTCGAAAAACTGCTCGATGGCGTAGAGCGCCGCCTTGGCGTTGAGCGTGTCGAAGATCGTTTCGACCAGCAGGATGTCGGCGCCGCCTTCGACCAGTCCACGCACCGATTCCGTGTAGTCGGCCACCAGTGCGTCGAAGCTGACATTGCGGAAACCAGGATCGTTGACGTCCGGCGACAGCGAGCAGGTACGCGAGGTCGGGCCGAGCACGCCGGCGACGAAGCGTGGCTTGTCGGGCGTCGAAAACTGGTCCGCCACTTCGCGGGCCAGTCGTGCTCCGGCGACATTCAACTCATAAGCCAGTTCTTCCAGGCCATATTCGGCCTGCGAAACGCGCGTGGCATTGAAAGTATTCGTTTCGAGGATGTCGGCGCCGGCTGCCAAGTATTCGGCATGGATACCACCGATCACGTCCGGCCGCGTCAGGCACAGCAGGTCGTTGTTGCCCTTGAGGTCCTTGGCATGGGCTGCAAACCGTTCGCCGCGATAGTCGGCCTCAACCAGATTGTGCCGCTGCACCATGGTGCCCATGGCGCCGTCGAGGATGAGGATGCGCTGCGCGAGCAGGTCGCGCAATGCGCCGGAGCGGTCTGGTTGCATGGGAATGGTGACAGAGGGATTGACTGGGGGAAAATTCTAGCTTGAAATGCTTTTCCCTAAGCCCTACCACGGAGACCACCATGGACCACCTGACGCCGAAGGAAGCTGCCCAGTTTTTGCAGGACAACCCGAAAGCACTGTTCGTGGATTGCCGCAGCGAGATGGAATTCCTGTTCGTCGGCCATCCCGCCGGGGCGCTGCATGTGGCCTGGAACGACGGCCCGGACTGGGACATCAACCCCCATTTCGTCGGCGAAGTGAAGAAGTTCGCCGGCAGCACGCACGACCGCCCGGTGGTGCTGATCTGCCGTTCCGGCAACCGCTCGGTGGATGCCGGCCTGGCCTTGGAGGCAGCCGGCTTCACGCGCATCTACAACGTGCTGCACGGCTTCGAGGGTGAGTTGGATGACCACCATCATCGCGGTTCGCAGAACGGCTGGCGCTACGACAGCCTGCCTTGGGAACAGTGCTGAGCTGGTTGAGCTGTCCCGGCTTTACCACGGCACTCCGCAGCGGGTGACGAATTCCCCTATGGCGTGGTTCTGCATCACATTGGTGCAACCCGCACCAGCTTAGCGCAGCCGGGCGGCAGCCGGAAATGTGTGGGAAATCGATTTAATTCATATTAATCATTTGGTTGAGGTCGTCATGTTGATTGGCACCAATTCTGCTATTGCTTTGACGCAGACAGTATTACGCCCGATCAATTCAGTAACACTAACAGGAGTCGACCATGACCAAAAGCAAGACCTCTTCTGCAATGAAACGTTGGCTGGCCCGCGCGCTGCTTCCGATCGCTGCTGCAGCCTGCTCTTTCGCCGCGCAAGCGGCGCAGCCGCTCAAGATCGGCTATAGCGACTGGCCGGGTTGGGTGGCCTGGCAGGTGGCGATCGAAAAGGACTGGTTCAAGGCTGCCGGGGTCGATGTCAAATTCGAGTGGTTTGACTATTCCGCTTCGATGGATGCATTCGCAGCAGGCAAGATTGATGCAGTCACCATGACCAACGGCGATGCGCTGGTCACCGGCTCCGGCGGTGCCAAGAGCGTGATGTTGATGTTGACCGATTATTCCAACGGCAACGACATGATCGTGGCCAAGCCGGGCATCAAGAGTCTGGCAGAGCTGAAAGGCAAAAAAGTGGCCCTGGAGCAGGGTCTGGTTGAACACCTGTTGCTGTTGAACGGGCTCAAGAAGGCCGGACTCAAGGAAAGCGATGTCAAACTGGTGAACGTCAAGACCAACGAGACGCCCCAGACGTTGACCGCAGCGGATATTTCGGCCATTGGCGCCTGGCAGCCGGTTTCCGGCGAGGCAATGAAGGCAGTACCCGGTTCCAAACCGATCTACACCTCCGCCGATGAGCCAGGCCTGATCTATGACGTGCTGGCCGCCAATCCTGCCAGCGTCAAGGCGCGTCGCGACGAGTGGATCAAGGTGTTGAAGGTTTGGGACAAGGTGGTTGCCTATATCAACGATCCGAAGACCCAGCCGGATGCCGTCAAAATCATGGCAGGCAAGTCGGGTGTCAGCCCCGCCGAGTACTTGCCGCTGCTCAAGGGCACCAAGCTGTTGAGCCTTGAAGAGGGCAAGAAGGTCTATGTAAAGGGGTCAGGCTTCGACTCGCTCTACGGCTCGACCAAGACTGTAAATGAATTCAACGTGGCTGCCGGCGTGTACAAGAAGGCGGAAAACGTCGACGCCTACCTCGACCCATCCTTCACCAACGCCAAGTAATTTGCGCGAGTCACCGCTCCGGGCGCAGTCGAGATGAGTCTGGGTTTCCCCGCTGCCATCGCACACCTGCCGGAATCCCGGCAGCGCGCCTTGCTCGCGGTGGGCTCATTTCTGCTGCCGATCCTGGTCTGGTGCATGATCAGTTACCTCCCCTTCCTCTGGCATCCGAAGGTGATGGTAGAGGAGCCGGGGGGGGTCGGTTATTTTCAGGCTGGCATGCTGATTGATCATGCCGATTTCGCCGAACAAGCGCGGCAAATGCGCGAACAAGGCCTGGCCCTGCCCAGCGGAATACCGGCCAATCCGATTTACCTGCCGGCACCTCATCTGGTGGCCAAGGCGTTCTACACCGGCTTCACCACGCCGCCCCAAGGGCGTGATGGCGTCTGGCTTCACGAGAGTTTGTGGCACAGCATCCAGATCATCTTCTGGGGGTTTGTGATCTCATCGTTGTTCGGCGTACCGCTGGGTATCCTGGGGGGTACCTACACGGTGCTTGGCCGGCTGCAAGAGCCCTTCATCGAATTTTTCCGCTATCTGCCGGCACCGGCTTTCGGTGCGTTGGCCGTGGCGGTACTGGGTATCTATGACGGGCCGAAGATAGCCATCATCGTCATCGGCACCTTCTTCCAGCAGGTGCTGGTGATCGCTAACACGACGCGCAAGCTGGAGATCACCCTGATCGAAGCGGCGCGCACCCTCGGCACACGGGGGGCGCGCCTGATCACCAAGGTGGTGCTGCCGGGTATCCTGCCCGACCTGTATCGCGACCAGCGCATCCTGCTGGGCTGGGCCTGGACCTACCTGATCGTCGCCGAGTTGATCGGCACGAGTTCGGGCATCACCTGGTACATCACCCAGCAGGCACGCTACCAGCACTTCGAAAACGTCTATGCTGCCATCATCATCATCGGCATCATTGGTTTTGGCAGCGATCTGCTGCTGGCGCGCCTCGGACGTCGGCTGTTTCCCTGGGACCGCACGCAGGAGCGCAAGTGATGGATGCCTTGCCCAGCTACCTCGATCAGTCGGAAGCCGTTCGAGCACGCTTTGCGCGTATCCGCCAGCGCGAAGTGATTCTCGAGGTGCGCGGCCTGCACAAGCGCTATCAGTCCGCACAGGGAGAGACCGAGGCGCTGCGCGACATCAACTTCAAAGTGCGGCGGCGTGAGTTCGTCTGCGTCATCGGCCCCTCCGGCTGCGGGAAATCGACACTGATCCGTATCCTGGCCGGGCTGGAAAGCCATAGCGCCGGAGATGTCCTGCTGGACGACAAGCCGGTCAGTGGTCCGGGACGCGACCGTGGCATGGTGTTCCAGGGTTATTCACTGTTTCCCTGGCTGACGGTGAAAAAAAACGTCATGTTCGGTCCCGAAATCAGCGGCTTCAGCCACGACAGCGCCGAACGCGAGGCGCGCCTGTGGCTCGATGTGGTCGGGCTAAGCAAGTTTGCCGACGCCTACCCGCATGAGCTTTCCGGCGGCATGCGGCAGCGGGTGGCGATTGCCCGCGCCCTGGTCAATCAACCGCGCATCCTGCTGATGGACGAACCTTTCGGTGCGCTAGATGCGCAGACGCGTGCCAAGATGCAAACACACCTGCTGGAGATTTGGCGCAACCTCGATATCACCATACTTTTCATCACTCACGATCTTGACGAAGCGATCTATCTTGCTGACCGGGTTCTGGTGCTCAAGGCGCACCCAGGCGAGGTACAGGAAGTGATCGAGGTGCCGGTGCCCCGACCGCGCCTGCCGGGTCAGTTCAGCTCGCCCGAGTTTCGCGCCACCAAGGACAGGCTGGAAGCCCTGATTCATCCGGCCGAGGAAGACGGCGATCTGTCGCCCGCGTTGGCAGAGGACAGTGCGCTACAGCAGCACATGATCCGCTTTACCGATGTTGCCGACAACGTCGAATAACGCTCAAGGACACGCCATGCGCTGGTCGGACCTCACCTGGGAAGAATTGCCGGAAGTGCTGGCCAAGGTCGGCCATGCCGCGCTGCTGCCGGTCGGGGCCACCGAGCAGCATGGGCCGCAACTGGGCTGCGGCGTCGATACGATCATTGCCGAGCAACTCTGTGATGCCGTCGCAGACTTGACTGGCGTCCCGATGCTGCCGACTCTGCCCTATGGCTGTTCTTCCGGGCATAGCCGGCGTTGGCCCGGTACCATCGCCGTCACGCCGACCGCACTGATCGAGTTTGTTAGGCAGATCGGCGACTGGGCCTACCACAGCGGCGTGCGCCGGCTGATCATCGTCAACGCGCATGTCACCAATGCGGCCCCCCTGCGTTGCGCCCTCGAACTGCTGCGCGCCGCGCACGACGACCTGATGGTGGCGGTCATCAACACCGCCACCCTGAGCCGGCGCGTGCGGGAGTTCCATGCCGCCGACGGCGATGACTGGCACGCCAATGACGCGGAGACGTCGATCATGCTGCATATCGCCCCGCAGGGGGTTCGCGGTGACAAACTGGCCAGTGCCGACGATCCGGACCGGACCGCCGGCTGTATCTTCGCCCACCCGGTCAACCGCACCAGCCGGAACGGCGTGACCGGTCGTCCGAGCCAGGCCACGACAGAGAAAGGCGAACAGTGGTTCGCGTGGCTGGTCGAAGATTTGACGGGTCTGGTGCGTGCCGGTTGTGTCGAAACGCCGCCGCTGAACCATGCCTATTTCGACACGCTTTCTCCCTGACCCCATTCCTTTACGTGAAAGCCCATCATGACGCAGACCCCCGACATTACCCAACTCCAGACTGACCTCGCAGCCAGGGGTGTCAAATACTGCATTGGTGCCTATGTCGACATCCATGGCGTACCCAAGGCGAAGGTGGTGCCGATCCACCATCTCAAGCACATGGCCAAGGGTTCGGAGCGCTACACCGGCTATGCCCTTGATGGCCTTGGCCAGGCCCCCAATGACGACGAACTGACCTCGGTACCGGATTTCAGCCGCCTGATCCAGTTGCCCTGGGAGCCGAAGATTGCCTGGATTCCCGCCGACAACCATTTCCAGGGAAACCCCTATCCCCTCAATACACGCGTCGCATTGCAGAACCAGTTAGCCGAGGCGGCGAAGATGGGCTTTGGCATGAACCTCGGCATCGAATGCGAGATTTACCTGCTCAAGCAGGACGCCGACGGCCATCTCAGTGTCCCTGATGCCGAGGACAAGTTGACTAAGCCTTGCTACGACGTGCGCGGCTTTACCAACAGCTTCGGCTGGCTCGACAAAATGGCGACTGCCATCAACGACCTCGGTTGGGATCTTTACTCGTTTGACCACGAGGATGCCAACGGCCAGTTCGAATTCGACTTCCAGTATGCCGATGCACTGACGACTTGCGATCGCCTGACTTTCTTCCGCTTCATGGCCAAACATTACGCCCGCGAGGAGGGCCTGCTCGCCACCATGATGCCCAAGCCCTTCGCCGACAAGACCGGCAATGGCGCGCACTTCAACATGTCGCTCTACGCCCTGGGGAACGGTACCAACCTGTTTGCCTGCGACCCCAAGGACGACCCGCATGGTATCGGGCTGACCCAGCTCGGCTATCAGTTCGTTGCCGGCATCCTCAAGCATGGTCGTGCGCTGTGCGCTGTATTTGCTCCCACCGTCAACAGCTACAAGCGCCTGGTGCGACGCGGCGCCATGAGTTATTTTTCCTGGGCACCGGTGTTCAATGCCTATGGCTCCAACAACCGGACCAACTCGGTGCGCATCCCGGCCGGTGGTGGCCGCTGCGAATCGCGCAATGCCGACGGAGCGTTGAATCCCTACCTGGCGGCAACCCTGGTGCTGGCCGCCGGGCTGGAAGGTATCCGCGAAGGGCTAGACCCCGGCAATCCCAACGAGGACAACCTCTACACCATCAGCGAGGCCGAACGTCACGCGCGCGGCATCGAGTTTCTGCCGCAGACCCTTCAGGAGGCCGTCGCCGCCTTTGCTGCCGACCCGCTCACCGAAAGCGTACTGGGCAAGGAACTGCGTAACGAGTTCATCCGCTACAAGGGCGAAGAGTGGGAAGCCTACCATCTGGCCGTGAGTTCGTGGGAAACCGAACGCTACAGCTACATGTTCTGATCGCGCCCGCCCAATTTCGCCATGCCTGCCAAAACCGCCAAAGCCACCAGTGTCAGTCGCATCAGCATTTCGCTGCCGCCGGCACTGCTCGACCAGCTCGATGCCATGGTGGCCAAGCGCGGTTATGAAAGCCGCTCGCAGGCCATTGGCGAGATGGTCAATTACCAACTGGCCGAACACAAGCGCCAGCTGGGCGACGAAGTCATGGTCGGTACAGTCACCCTGCTTTACGATCGCTCGACACGCGATGTCCAGAAGCGCCTGGCCGATCTGCAATACCAGCATATCGACGAGGTGGTGAGTTCACTGCATGTCCATCTCGACCACAACCAGATCATGGAAGTCGTGCTGGTGCAGGGCCACGCACGGCGATTGCGCACCATCGCCAATGCCATGATTTCCCTGCGTGGCGTCATTACCGGCCGGCTGCAATTGATGGCCGCCCTGATGCCTCCGCTACAGGCACCCGCCGCGACCGATTGAAAGGCTCCCCATGGAATCTGCCACCGCGAATATTCCCAACCCCCCGGCTGAACATCCCGTGGATGCACCTGAACACTGGCGTGACTTTGCTCCCAACCTCGCGGGCAAGACAGTGCTGTTTTCGGAAATCGTCCCCGGGGGGGCGCACTGGTCCTATGTCCTGTCACGCGGGACCACGCTGCGCATGACCGCGCTGGAAACCGGCGCCAACCTCAGCATGGTGCTCTATGCAGCCCAGGAGAAACTTGAGCGCTACAACATGCCCGACTCGCTCAAGGCCCAGCACACTGCCCACTACACCCGCGGCCATGTCCTGATGAGCGATATGGGCCGTGCCATGGCTTCCATCACTGCCGATAGTGTGGGCTGGCACGATCCACTGGGTCTGCTCCTGAACGACCAGTGGATGAACGACAAGTATGGCGGGCACCGCTATCAGGAATTTCGCAACGATATGCATCGATCCGGTCGCAGCGGACTACTGGTCGAGATCGGCAAATATGGTCTGGCCCGGCGCGACCTGATCGCCCCGGTGAATTTCTTCTCCAAGGTGGTCGTGGATGAGGAAGGACGCTTCAGCTTTGTATCCGGTCACGCCAGGGCCGGCGATTGCGTAGACCTGCGGCTCGACATGAACGTGATCCTGGCTTTCTCGACCGCCCCGCATCCGCTCGATCCCTGCCCGCACTTCAACGGCAAGTCCGTCGGCCTGGCGCTGTGGCGTTCCGGTCCCGCCCCCGCGGACGATTTCTGCCGGCGCTTCCGCCCCGAAAACGCCCGTGCCCTGCATAACACTGACATGCTCTATCTTGCCTGAGAGCGCCACCATGACTGCCACTGCCATCCGTATCCAGGAAAGCCTGCTGCGCCCCGAGGATGCCGTCCTCGACCAGACCATCCCCGCCGGCGAGCCTTACTTGCTCAAGTTCAGGCGGGGACAAACCTTGCGTATCGTCGACCTTGAAGGCAACCAGGCCGTCGACGTGATTTTCTATAACGCCAACGATCCGGCCGAGCACTACAGCACGACCGAAACCCTGCTGTACCAGGGTGGCATCTACCTGACCACCGGTTCGGTCCTGTATAGCGACGAGGGGAACCCCATGCTGACCATCGTCGCCGATACTTGCGGTCGCCATGACACGCTTGGCGGAGCCTGTGCCGCCGAGAGCAATACCGTGCGCTATGCCCTGCAAAAGAAATTCATGCACAGTTGCCGTGACAACTACCTCATCGCCCTGCAAGAAGCGGATTGTGGCCTGGGCAAACGTGATCTGGTGCCAAACATCAACTTCTTCATGAACGTACCGGTGACTGCCAGCGGGCAGCTGACCTTCGCCGATGGCGTATCCGGTCCCGGTAAATATGTGGAGTTGCGTGCCGAGATGGACATCCTCATGCTGGTGTCGAATTGTCCGCAACTCAATAATCCGTGCAACGCCTACAACCCCACCCCCGCGCGTTTTTTGCTGTGGGACGCAGCCGCCTAGATAAATCCCGTTCCGGGACGACCCGGGACGCATGCCAATGGCGGGACGGCCCGCCTCGGAGTATTGGGTAAGCCATGTTCAAGAAAGTCCTGATCGCCAATCGCGCCGCGATTGCCTGCCGCATCATTCGCACCCTCAAACGCATGGGGATCGCCTCGGTGGCCGTCTATTCCGAGGCTGACCGCCATGCGGCGCATGTACTGCAAGCCGATGAGTCCTTCTGCCTCGGGCCGGCTCCGGCAGCCGAGAGTTACCTGCGTGCCGACCAGGTGATTGCCGCAGCGCGGGCCACCGGTGCGGAAGCCATCCATCCCGGCTATGGTTTCCTCTCCGAAAACCCCGATTTCGCAGAGGCTTGCGCCGCCGCCGGGCTGATTTTCGTCGGCCCCAGTGCGGCACAAATGCGTGCCTTCGGCCTCAAGCATACCGCCCGCGAACTGGCCGCACAGAATCAGGTGCCATTGCTACCGGGGTCCGGCCTGCTGGCCGATGCGGGCCATGCTGCCGCCGAGGCACGGCGGATCGGTTATCCAGTGATGCTGAAGAGCACCGGCGGCGGCGGCGGCATCGGCATGCGCCTGATCTGGAGCGAGGATGAACTGGCCGCAGCGTATGCAGCGGTGGATCGTCTGGCCCGTGCCAATTTCAAGGATGCGGGTATCTATCTCGAAAAGTATGTACAGGAAGCCCGCCACATCGAGGTGCAGATTTTCGGCGATGGCCGGGGCCATGTCGTCGCGCTGGGCGAACGCGACTGCTCGGTCCAGCGCCGCAACCAGAAGGTCATCGAGGAAACCCCGGCACCCCACATCAGCGCGGCGCAGCGCAAGCAGCTGCTCGATACCGCCGTGCGCCTGGGTCAGGCCGTGAGCTACCGTTCGGCCGGTACCGTCGAATTCGTTTATGACGCCCACAGCCGCGCGTTCTACTTTCTTGAGGTGAATACCCGCCTGCAGGTCGAGCACGGGGTGACAGAGGAAGTGACCGGCATCGACCTGGTCGAGTGGATGCTGCGCGCCGCAGCGGGTGAGCTTGACCTTTCTGGTTTCGTTGCCAGGCCGCAGGGAGCTGCCATCCAGGTGCGAATTTATGCCGAGGATCCGCACAAGAACTTCCAGCCGGCACCGGGCTTGCTCACCGCCGTGAAATTTCCGGCGGGCATCCGCGTCGATTCCTGGGTGGAGGCAGGGAGCGAAATCCCGCCGTATTACGACCCCATGGTCGCCAAGCTGATCGCCAGGGGATCGACCCGGACGCGGGCGCGCGGCAAGCTCAGGGCGGCGCTGGCCGCCACCGAACTGCATGGCATCGAGACCAACCTGGCCTACCTGCGCCAGGTAGTCGCCGATCCGGTTTTCGCCGCGGGACGCCAGACCACGCGTTATCTGAATGCTTTCCACTACCACGCGGCGACGCTGGATGTGCTGGAACCCGGCGTGCAATCCACCGTGCAGGACTGGCCGGGCCGCACCGGTTACTGGGATGTCGGGGTGCCCCCCTCGGGTCCGATGGACCCGCTGGCGCTGCGCCTGGCCAACCGCCTGGTCGGTAATGCCGAAGGTGCCGCCGCCCTCGAATGCACCGCTGTCGGGCCCACGCTGAAATTCAATTGCGACAGTGTGATCGCCCTGACCGGCGCGGCCATGGGGGCGACACTGGATGGCCGGCCGCTCCCCTATTGGCAGGCGCGGGCGGTCAAGGCCGGCAGCGTGTTGCGGCTGGGCGCCAGCGCGGACACCGGGCTGCGCAGCTATCTGGCGGTGCAGGGCGGCTTCGACGTGCCCGACTACCTCGGCTCCAAAGCCACCTTCACCCTCGGCCAGTTCGGCGGCCACGGCGGGCGGACGCTGCGTGCCGGCGATGTGTTGCGCATCACGGCGGCCCATCCGGACAATCTGGCGCATGCCGCGCGCCGCGCCGCGCTGCCTGCGCGCTGGCGCCCGCGACTGACGCATGCCTGGGAGATCGGCGTTCTTTACGGCCCGCATGGCGCACCGGACTTCTTCACCGACCATGATATCGAGGTGTTTTTCGCGACCGACTGGGAGGTTCATTACAACTCCTCGCGCACCGGCGTGCGGCTGATCGGCCCCAAGCCGCAGTGGGCGCGGACGGATGGGGGCGAAGCGGGGCTGCACCCGTCGAATATCCACGACAACGCCTACGCCATCGGTGCGGTGGACTTCACCGGCGACATGCCTGTCATCCTCGGTCCCGATGGTCCCAGTCTTGGCGGCTTTGTCTGCCCGGCCACCATCGTGCAGGCGGAATTGTGGAAGATGGGGCAACTGAAACCCGGCGACACGGTGCGCTTTCGCCGCCTCACGCGCCAGCAGGCCAATGCGCTGGAGCGCGTCCAGGATGCCGCCATCGCTTCACTCGCCGCGTCGGCCCAGGCTCGCTTGCCGCCGCGCCACGCGCCGCTCCTCTGTCCCCTCGTCAAGTTCATGCCGGCAGAACAGGAAAAGTCGGCGCTGGCGATACGGCAGTCCGGCGATCGCAGCCTGTTGGTCGAAGTGGGCCCGCTGGTCCTCGACCTGGAATTGCGGCTCCACGTTCAGGCCCTGATGGCTGCCCTGAAAGCGCGGATCGCCGCGGGCGCACTGCCGGGTGTGCTCGACCTGACGCCGGGTATCCGTTCGCTGCAACTGCACTTCGACGCGCGGCACATCGACCAGGACCAACTCATCGCGGCCATCGTGGCGGCCGATGCCGCGCTGCCCCCCATCGACGACATCGAGGTGCCCTCGCGTATCGTCCATCTGCCCCTGTCCTGGGACGACCCGGCGACGCGGCTGGCCATCGAAAAATACATGCAGTCGGTGCGCCCCGACGCACCCTGGTGTCCAAGCAACATCGAGTTCATCCGCCGCATCAACGGGCTGAAGTCGATCGAGGATGTTTTCAACATCGTGTTCGCGGCGAGCTATCTGGTGATGGGATTGGGCGATGTCTATCTCGGTGCACCGGTGGCCACACCGGTCGATCCGCGCCACCGTCTGGTCACCACCAAATACAACCCGGCACGCACTTGGACTCCCGAGAACGCGGTCGGCATCGGTGGAGCCTACCTGTGCGTGTATGGCATGGAAGGTCCTGGCGGTTACCAGTTCGTCGGCCGTACCGTGCAGATGTGGAACCGCTATCGCGCCACGGCCGATTTCGACCAGCCCTGGCTGTTGCGCTTCTTCGACCAGATCCGTTTCGTGCCGGTCAGCCAGGATGAACTGCTGCGCCTCCGGGAGGAGGTGCCGGCCGGCCGGCACAAATTGCGGATCGAGGAAACCCGCTTCCGCCTGCGCGACTATCGCGCTTTTCTGGCGGAACACCATGCGGCGATCACGGCCTTCAAGCAGCAGCAACAGGCATCATTCGAAGCGGAGCGCGAACGCTGGAAACTTGCCGGCCAGGATGTGGTTGCTTCCGACACTACCGTCGCCGAAGCCGGCCCGGATTCCGAACTCGACCTGCCGCCCAACGCCCGCCCGGTGGCCAGCCACGTGGCCGGCAATGTCTGGAAGGTGATGGCCAGTGTCGGGCAAAAAATCGGCGCTGGCGAGACGGCACTGATCGTCGAGTCGATGAAGATGGAAATCCCGGTGGACGCGCCCTGCGCCGGCACCATCACTTATCTGTTCTGCAAGGAAGGCAGCCAGGTGGCCGCCGGGCAGGATTTGCTGGTCATCGAGACCGAGGAGTAATTCATGCTGAGTTTTGATTTCACCACCCTGCGCGCCGCCTATACCGCCGGCACCCTGACCCCGACTGCGCTGGTCGAGGAAATCTTGCGGCGCACTGCGGATGACCCCCACCAGGTCTGGATCCAGCGCCTGCCGGAAGCCAGGCTGCGGCAGTATGCGCAAGCGCTCGCAGGCAAGGATGCGGCGAACTTGCCGCTATACGGTATTCCCTTTGCCATCAAGGACAACATTGACCTGGCCGGGGTACAAACCACGGCGGGCTGTCCTGCCTATGCGTTCACGCCGGACCGCAGCGCGTTCGTCGTGCAACAGCTGATCGATGCCGGCGCGATCCCGGTGGGCAAGACCAATCTCGACCAGTTCGCCACCGGCCTCAACGGTACGCGCTCGCCCTTCGGCGCCTGCCGCAATGCCTTCGATCCGGACTACGTTTCGGGAGGATCAAGTTCGGGTTCGGCGGTCGCCGTGGCCAAGGGCTACGCCAGCTTTTCGCTCGGCACCGATACCGCCGGGTCGGGTCGGGTGCCGGCGGCGTTCAACAACCTCGTGGGTCACAAGCCGACTTGCGGCTGGTTGTCCACGACCGGGGTGGTCCCCGCCTGTCGCTCGCTCGATGCCGTCTCGATTTTTGCCCTGACGGCGGCGGATGCCGCAGCGGTGCTGGCGGTGGCGGCTTGCTTTGATGCGGCTGATCCGTATGCGCGTCCGGTCGAAGGCCATGGCTTCGATTTTGGCCGGGCCGCCCATTTCAAATTCGGCGTACCGCGCACCGCTGACCTGGAATTCTTTGGTGATACGGCCAGTGAAGCGCTTTTCCGCGCTGCCGTCGCGCGCTTGCAGGCGCTGGGCGGCACGGCCGTCGAGGTCGACCTTAGCCCCTTCATCGCCACGGCCAAACTCCTTTACGAGGGGCCGTGGGTGGCCGAGCGCTATCAGGCCATCCGCGACTTCTTCGATACCCAGTCCGAGGCGCTTTTCCCGGTTACGCGCTCGATTACCGCCAGCGGCCAGAAGTTCTCGGCCGCCGACACGTTCGCCTATCTTTACAAGCTGAAGGCAGCCAGGCGTACCTGCGATGCCGTCTGGGCCAGCGTGGATTGCATCATCACGCCGACCGCGCCGACGATCTACACCATCGCGCAAATGGAAGCCGATCCGATTCGCCTCAACTCGAATCTGGGCACCTACACCAATTTCATGAACCTGCTCGACTACGCCGCCACCGCCCTGCCGGCGGGCTTTCGCGGCGACGGCCTGCCGCTGGGCGTAACGCTGTTTACCCCGGCGGCGCAGGACCTGCCCCTGCTGCATCTGGCCGCTCAACTGCACGCAGCGTTGCCGGGGGCGACGCTGGGCGCGACCGGCTTGTCGCTCGCGCAGGCTAGCGCCGTGCCGCCGGCGCCGACTTTTCCAAGCCTGCCCTCGGGGCAGGTGCGGGTGGCCGTGTGCGGTGCCCACCTCTCGGGATTACCGCTGAACGGGCAACTGACTTCGCGCGGTGCCCGCCTGATCGCCACGACAACCTCCTCGCCGGAGTATCGGCTCTATGCGTTGCCCGGCGGTCCGCCATTACGACCCGGCATGCTGCGGGTCGCCGCTGGCGGCGCGGCCATCGCTGTCGAGGTGTGGGAGATGCCGGCACGCGCGTTCGGTTCCTTCGTCGCCGGCATTCCGGCGCCGCTGGGCATCGGTACCATAACCCTGGCCGATGGCAGTGCCGTGCAGGGTTTCGTCTGTGAGGCGCTAGCAACCACAGTCGCCGAAGACATTACGGAGTATGGTGGCTGGCGGGCCTGGCTCAACCGCCAAATTTGAACGGCTTGCCGCCGGACGGGAGGCCTCATCGCGGTAACATCGCCGCATGGCCTTCCTCGCAACTGCTGCCCCTCTTGCTGCCCTCGCGGCCACACGGCCGTGATGCGCGGCGACGGCCAAGGCATGTACCCTCCCCCGTTGAGGCTGGCCTGGACCATCTGGGGTCTGGGCGCGCTGCTCTACCTGTTCGCCTTCTACCAGCGCGTCGCGCCGGCCGTGATGACCGATGCGCTGATGGCGGAATTCGCCATCGGTGCGGCGGCACTCGGCAACCTGTCGGCCTTCTATTTCTACGCTTACGTGGCGATGCAGATTCCCACCGGCGTGATGGCCGATCGCTACGGCCCGCGCCGCGTGCTGGCCGGTGGGGCGGGAATCGCCGCCATCGGCAGCCTGCTGTTCGCCTACGCGCCGGATTTTGGCTGGGCCGGGGCCGGCCGGTTGTTGGTGGGCGCTTCGGTGGCCGTTGCCTTCGTCTCGACATTGAAGCTCGCCAGCCACTGGTTTCTCCCGCAGCAATATGCGCTGGCTTCCGGCATGGCACTGTTCTTCGGCGTCGTGGGTGGCGTGCTGGCGGGTGTGCCGTTACGGTTTCTGGTCGAACAATTCGGCTGGCGCGGCGTGATGGGCAGCGCGGGTGTATTCGCCGCGCTGCTGTGCGTGGCGATCTGGCTGCTGGTGCGCGACGATCCGACCGAACGAGGCTATACGAGTCATCACCAAAACGCAGATAAACCGCACGGCCATGCGCCGGTTCTCGCCGGGCTGGTCGAGGTGCTGTCCTACCGCAACATCTGGCTGCTGATGTTGGCGCCGATCGGCTTTTCCGGTGCGGTGCTGACCTTCGGCGGCCTGTGGGGCGTGCCCTGGCTCAAGCAGGTGCATGGCCTGGAACCGAAGGCCGCCGCAGCCGTGACCTCGGTGCTGCTGGTCGCCTGGGCGCTTGGCGGGCCGCTGCTGGGCAGTTGGTCGCAACGCCTCGGGCGGCGCAAGCCGCTCTATTTCGCCAGCGGAGTGGTGGCGCTGGCCGGGTGGGCCGGGGTGATCTTTCTGGCGCCGCCGCTGTGGCTGATGGTCGTGCTGCTGGCGATCACGGGCTTCGCTTCAGGCAACATCATCATCGGCTTCGCCTGGGCCAAGGAATCGCTGCCGATGCGGCTGATGGGCACGGCATCGGGCGTGGTCAACATGGGGCCGCTGCTGGGCGGGGTGTTCCTGCAGCCGGGCGTCGGCTGGATGCTGGATCACGGCTGGAGCGGCGAGATGGCCGGCGGCGTTCGGCTCTACGACGCGGCCACCTGGCAGGCAGGGTTCGGCCTGCTGTTCGCTACCGTCGCCGCAGCCGTGCTGGTGGTCCCCTTCGTCCGCGAAACCTATTGCCGACAGACAGGTTGATCAGCCGCCGAGTCAGCCACTCAGTCAGCCATTCAGTCCGCGCCGGTACTGGATCGCCTCGGCCACATGCGGGCCGCGGATGATGTCCACGCCGGCCAGGTCGGCGATGGTACGCGCCACCTTGAGGATGCGATGATAGGCACGCGCCGAGAGATCGAGGCGCACCATCGCCTGCTTGAGCAGGGCGGCCCCCGCGCAATCGGGCAGGCAGTGCAGGTCGACCTCGTCCGGGCCGAGTGCGGCGTTGGGTTTGCCCTGCCGGGCGAGTTGGCGTTGGCGCGCGGCAGCCACTCGCGCCTGCACGATGCTTGACGTTTCACCCGCGCCGCGCGTCGTCAGCTCACTTTCCGTCACGGCGGGCACCTCGACCATCAGGTCGATACGGTCGAGCAGCGGGCCGGACAGTTTTCCACGATAACGCACGATCTGGTCGGGGGTGCACCGGCACTTGCCGCTGGCATGGCCGAGCCAGCCGCAGGGACAGGGGTTCATCGCCGCAATCAATTGAAAACGCGCAGGGAATTCCGCCCGCCGGGCGGCCCGCGAGACGCGGATGTGGCCGGTTTCCAGCGGTTCGCGCAGGGCTTCGAGCACACGCCGCTCGAACTCCGGCAGCTCGTCAAGAAACAGCACGCCGTGGTGGGCCAGCGAAATCTCGCCGGGACGCGGGACGCCACCGCCCCCCACCAGCGCCGGCGCGGACGCCGAGTGGTGCGGTGCCTGGAAAGGCCGTTGCCCCCAGCGCGCCGCATCGAAGCTGCCGGCCAGCGAATGCACGGCCGCGCTTTCCAGCGCTTCCTGCTCGGTCATCGGCGGCAACAGGCCGGGTAGCCGGCAGGCCAGCATCGACTTGCCCGAACCCGGCGGACCACTCATCAACAGGCTGTGATTGCCGGCAGCGGCCACTTCCAGCGCCCGTTTGGCCGGCAGTTGGCCCTTAATTTCGGCCAGGTCGGGTACAAAAGTCGGCGCTGGCGGGACGGCGGGCAGGTGCGGCGTCAGCGGGGTGTTGCCCGTCAGGTGGGCGCAGACCTCGAGCAGGCTGCGCGCCGGCAGGATGGTCGCGCGGCCTACCAGCGCCGCTTCGTCAGCGCTGGCAGCCGGGAGGACGAAAGCGCGTCCGGCACCGGCGGCGGAAAGACACATCGCCAGCGTGCCGCGCACCGGCCGCAATTCGCCGGACAGCGACAGTTCGCCGGCGAACTCATGGGCTTCGAGGCAGGTAGCCTCGATCTGCTGCGAAGCGAGCAGGATGCCGAGCGCGATCGGCAGGTCAAAGCGGCCCGATTCCTTGGGCAGGTCGGCCGGCGCGAGATTGACGGTGATGCGCTTGGCAGGAAAATTGAAGCCGCTGTTCTGTAGCGCGGCACGCACGCGATCACGCGCTTCCTTGACTTCGGTCTCGGGCAGTCCGACCAGGGTGAAACTAGGCAAACCACCGGCCAGATGGACTTCGACCACGACTTCCGGCGCCGTCAGGCCGGCCAGCGCGCGACTGTGCAGTACGGCGAGCGACATGGCGGGAAAAGTCGGCGCTGGCGGGACGGCAGGCTAGGGCTGGGCGATCTTGCGTTGCGCCTCGAGTTCGGCTAGGCGGGCTTCCAGTGCCGTCAGGCGAGCCTGTGCCTGGGCCAGCAGGGCTTTCTGCACCTCGAAATCATCGCGGGTGACGAGATCGAGCTTGGCAAGTCCGGCGGTCAGCATTGCGCGCAGGTTCTTTTCGATGTCGCCAGCCGGCGTCGCGGCCAGGGCGGCCGAAATTCGCGCACTCAATTCTTCAAGTTTTTTGGGGTCGAGCATGATGACCTCTCAGTGAACGGAAAAACCAGTGTAGCACCGGGTCTCGGTACTGCCGGCACTTGCTGCATTGCGAGAATCTTTGCACCGCTCCGGTGCATGCTGACACAGGAATGAAACAAAGCGGTGCATGGGGAGTAACCAATACATTGAGTAGCTTATTGGAAAATAAATTATCTTATTGAATTCGTTAGACTATTATGAGCTGGCACACAATGTGCAGAATGTTGCCGCAGGTTATTTCTTTCTTGCAACCACTTTGGAGATATTCATGAATAAGAAACTTATCACTTTGGTCGTCGCCGGCGCTATCGCCCTCCCGACTGCTGTCATGGCGGAGGAGGCTTCCCCGCTGAGTTTCAACGTAGGTGCTGTATCCAATTATTTATTTCGTGGCGTCAGCCAGACGCATGGCGCCCCTGCCATTCAAGGTGGCGTGGATTACGCATTTGCCAATGGTTTTTACGTAGGTGCTTGGGGTTCCTCGATCACTTGGGTTGACGATGCCTACGACAAAGGCAACCTTGAAGTTGACCTGTATGGCGGCTACAAGGGCACGATCACCGGAGATCTCGGTTACGACATTGGCCTGATCACCTATATTTATCCTGGTCATGGCGGTGCGATTCGGGGTGTCAATGCCAATCCCAACACTACAGAAGTTTATGCAGCCCTTACCTACAAGTGGTTTACGCTCAAGTACTCCAATGCGGTATCGAGCCATTTCATCGGTTGGCAAGGTGGCGCGAATTTCGACAAAAACACCCGTGGTTCTGACTATCTGGAGTTGAACGCCGCCTACGATCTGGGCAATGGTTGGGGAATTTCTGGCCATTTGGGTCATCAGAACGTTGAAAATTATTCCAACACTTTCTACAAGACTGCTGACTACAACGACTGGAACATTGGCGTCACCAAGGATGTCGGCTTCGGCGTTGTGGGGCTTACCTATTCGGACACCGACTCGAAGGGTACTTGTAATTCTGCTGGTGGCACCAACCCCTACTGCTGGGGTGACGGCAACTTTGTCAAGGGTTACGGCCCGACTTCCGGGTTCAAAGATGTGTCGAAGGGACAGGCAGTTCTTTCCTTCAAGAAGACTTTCTAAAACATAAACCGCGCACTCCCAACCCCCATCTATTAGGAGTCATCATGAAACTCGTAACCGCCATCATCAAGCCCTTCAAGCTTGACGAGGTGCGTGAGGCCCTCGCCGCCGTCGGCGTGCAGGGCATCACCGTCACCGAAGTCAGGGGCTTCGGCCGGCAGAAAGGGCATACCGAGCTTTATCGTGGCGCGGAATATGTCGTCGATTTTCTGCCCAAGGTAAAGATCGAAGCGGCCATCAAGTCCGAACTGCTCGACCAAACCATCGAGGCCATCGAGAAATCGGCCAGCACCGGCAAGATCGGTGACGGCAAGATCTTCGTCTTCGACCTCGAACAGGTCGTCCGCATCCGTACCGGCGAAACCGGTACGGACGCTCTCTAGGACAAGGAGTCACATCATGAAGAAACTGCTCGCAATCTTGCTGATGGCCATCAACCTCGGCATGTCGGGCGTCGCGTTGGCGGCCGATACGCCGGCTGATGCAGCACCCGTAGCGGCCGCTGCCGCACCGGCAGCCGATGCTGCGGCGGTTCCCGCCGAAGCAGCTCCGGCCGCCGCGCCCGTGCCCAACAAGGGCGACACGGCGTGGATGCTGATGGCCACCGTCCTCGTCATCCTGATGACCATTCCCGGTCTGGCCCTGTTCTACGGCGGCCTGGTCCGCTCCAAGAACATGCTGTCGGTGTTGATGCAGGTGTTTGTCATCTTCTCGCTGATCAGTGTGCTCTGGGCGGTCTATGGCTATAGCGTGGCGTTTACCGGTGGGGGGGCCTTCTTCGGGGGCTTCGACAAACTGTTCCTGATGGGGGTCACGCCTGAATCGGTCGGTGCCACTTTCAGCAAGGGCGTCTATATTCCCGAACTGGTCTTTGTCGCCTTCCAGGCCACCTTCGCCGCCATCACCACGGCCCTGATCGTCGGCGCCTTCGCCGAGCGCATCAAGTTCTCCGCCGTGCTGTTGTTCTCGGTGCTGTGGTTCACCTTCTCCTACCTGCCGATGGCGCACATGGTCTGGTATTGGGATGGTCCGGACGCGATCACCGATGCCGCCTCGCTGGATAAGGTCGTGGCCGGTGCCGGTTTCCTCTGGGCCAAGGGCGCACTGGACTTTGCTGGTGGTACGGTGGTGCACATCAACGCCGCCATGGCCGGCATCGTCGGCGCTTTCCTGATCGGCAAGCGCGTCGGTTACGGCAAGGAATCGATGACGCCGCACTCGCTGACCATGACCATGGTCGGTTCTGCGCTGCTGTGGGTGGGCTGGTTCGGTTTCAACGCCGGTTCCAACCTTGAAGCGACCGGCCTCGCCGCCTTGGCGATGGTCAACACGCTGATCGCCACCGCTGCGGCAACGATGTCCTGGATGATGGCCGAATGGCTGTTCAAGGGCAAGCCCTCGATGCTGGGTGCCGCTTCGGGTGCCGTCGCCGGCCTCGTGGCGATCACCCCGGCCTGCGGCTTCGTCGGTCCGATGGGTGCGATCTTCATCGGCCTCTTGGCCGGCGTGGTCTGCCTGTGGGGTGTGAATGGCCTGAAGAAGATGCTCGGTGCCGATGACGCACTCGACGTGTTCGGCGTGCATGGCGTCGGTGGCATCCTCGGTTCGATCCTGACCGGCGTGTTCGTCTCGCCCAGTCTTGGCGGCACCGGCGTGTATGACTACGTCGCCAACGCTGTCGGTGAGTTCAACATGGTGGCACAGGTCACCAGCCAGCTCTGGGGTGTCGGCATGGTCGTCATCTGGTCCGGCGCCGTCGCCTTCATCTGCTACAAGATCGTCGATATGACGGTTGGCCTGCGGGTACCGGAAGACGAAGAGCGCGAAGGCCTCGACATCACGTCCCACGGCGAATCGGCTTACCACTACTGATCTCCCTCCGCTCACAAAGTGGATTCGGGCGCCCCTGTGGCGCCCGTTTTTTTTTGCTGGTCGGGAAAAAGTCGGCGCTGGCGGGACGGCGTTTTTCAGCAGGCCCAGAGCATGAAGAAGATGCCGCCAATGCCGAAGAACAGCATCAGCAAAGTCGAGATGATCAGGTCGCGCGGTTCGCGGGCTTGGCCTTCCTTCACGCGGCGCATCATGTTGAACACGTTGCCGAACATGACCACCATCAGGAAAAAAAGCAGGATCATGTCGATGAACATGATGACGCCGCTGAAGTTGTCCACGGGCTTGCACGGGCGCAGACCGAATTTGTAGACGAAGGCGGTCACATGGTCGTTGGGCGGGTTAAAACCAAGGCTCACGATTGACCAGGCCGTCGCCACCAATAGTGCGGCAACGATCAAACCCAGCACCATCCAGCCCTCGACACTCTTCAGCCCGTCGCGGATGTCGCGCAGGTCGGCCAGATAGCCGCGGGCTTCCTCCGCGAGCTGCTGCCGGAGTTTTTCCCAATTCATCTAGCGGAACACGACCGTCTTGTTGCCGTGGACCAGTACGCGGTCTTCCAGGTGGTAACGCAGGCCGCGCGCCAGAACGGCCGTCACGTAATGGCAGGTCGCGCCGATCAACTTGACGCCGCTCTTCTTCACCGTGCTGTCGGTAATCTTCAAGTCCATCTGGAGTTCTGCGGCGGTCGGGGCAGGAAGCGGCGAGGGTGTAAAAACCGGTCCAGATGCATCAGATTCTTGCGCAAGCCTTGTCGATCTCGGCGCGCAGTTCGGCATAGTTCATCGTCACCGGGAACTGCGGGAACTCGTCGATCACATTCTGCGGCGGGTGGAACAGGATGCCGGCATGCGCCTCGGCCAACATCGCCGTGTCGTTATAGCTGTCGCCGGCGGCGATCACCTTGAAGTTGATTTCCTTGAAACGCTTGACCGATTCCATTTTCTGGTTCGGCATGCGCAGGTGGTAATTGACCACCCAGCCGTCGACATCCGCCTCCATCTTGTGGCAAAACAGCGTCGGCATGCCCAGTTGCGCCATCAGCGGCATGGCGAATTCGTAGAAGGTGTCGGACAGGATGATCACTTGGAAATCGCGGCGCAAGGCGTCGAGGAAATCCTTCGCGCCGGCCATCGGCCCCATGTCGGCGATCACTTTCTGGATGTCGGGCAACCCGAGCTGGTGCTGCTTCAGCAGCGCCAGCCGGTATTTCATCAGGGTGTCGTAATTGGGCTCGTCACGCGTGGTGCGCCGCAATTCGGGAATGCCGGTGCGCTCGGCGAATTCGATCCAGATTTCGGGAACCAGCACCCCTTCGAGGTCGAGACATACCAGCTGCACGGCAAACTCCCTGATTTGAAAGGGCGGAATTCTACTCTGCGACCAGGCTCTCCAGCGTTTCGTGCAACTCCAGCCAGCGCAATTCCGCTGCCTCGATACGCGCGGCCAGTTCGGCATCCTGGCTGACCAAGGCCGCCGCCGCAGCACGGTCGGCATAGAGGGCAGGATCGGCAAGCCGTCCTGCCAGCGCCGACTTTTCCGCCTGCCATGCTGCGATCTGTTGTTCGAGCTTTTCTGCTTCCTTCACCAGCTTGCGCTGCTCCGCCTGCGCCAGTTTTTTTGCCGCACGGTCTTCCTGACGCGGCGCGGGTTTGTCCGTAGTTGCAGCCGGCTTCGCTGCCGTGCGCCGTTGCGCCAGCCAGGCGGCGTAGTCGTCCAGATCGCCATCGAAGGGCTGCGCCTGTCCGTCGGCTACCAGCCACAGCTCATCGACCGTGGTGCGCAATAAATGCCGATCATGCGAGACCAGCACCATCGCTGCTTCGGTTTCCTGAAGTGCGAGCGTCAGTGCCTCGCGCATTTCCAGATCGAGGTGGTTGGTCGGCTCGTCGAGCAGCAGCAGGTTCGGCCGGGTGCGAATCATCAGCGCCAGCGCCAGCCGCGCCTTTTCACCCCCGGAGAAATTGCCGCAGGCAGCATCGGCCATCTGGCCGCGAAAGTCGAAACCGCCGAGGTAGTCACGCAGTTCCTGCTCCCTCGTCTGCGGTTCCTGTCTTGCCAAATGTTGCAGCGGCGATTCGTCCGGGCGCAGCAATTCCATCTGATGCTGGGCGAAATAGCCGATCTTGAGGTGGCGGCCTTCCAGCCGTTTGCCGGCCAACGCGCTATTTTCTCCCGCCAGCAGTTTTACCAACGTCGACTTGCCCGCGCCGTTTTTGCCTAGCAAGCCGATGCGGCTGCCGGGGCGCAGCGTCAGCTTGACGCCCTCCAGGATCGCCGTTCCGCCATAGCCGACTTTTGCATCCTCGATCTGTAACAGCGGATCGGAGACGCCCTCCGGCTCGCGGAAGCGGAATTCAAAAGGCGTATCGACGTGGGCCGCGCTGATCATCTCCATGCGCGCCAGCGCCTTGAGGCGGCTCTGCGCCTGGCGCGCCTTGCTGGCCTTGGCGCGAAAGCGCTCGATGTAGGTGTGCAGGTGGGCCACCTCGCGCTGCTGCTTGACGTAGAGCGCCTGTTGCAGGGCAAGGCGTTCGGCGCGGGTGCGCTCGAAGGTCGAGTAGTTGCCGCCGTACAGCTTCATCTGGCCGGCTTCGATGTGGAGGATCTGCCCGACCACCGCGTCAAGGAAATCACGGTCGTGCGAGATCATCAGCAGCGTGCCGGGGAAGCTTGTTAGCCAGCCCTCCAGCCACAGCACCGCGTCGAGGTCGAGGTGGTTGGTCGGCTCGTCGAGTAGCAGCAGGTCGGCGCGCGCCACCAGCGCCCGCGCCAGGTTGAGCCGGACGCGCCAGCCACCGGAAAATTCAGCGACGGCGCGATGCTGATCGGCTTCGGCGAAACCCAGCCCGGCGAGGATCTCGGCGGCACGCGCCTGAGCCGCATAGCCGTCGATATCCTGCAACCGCGTGTGCAGCTCGGCAATGCAGTGGCCGTCATGTTGTTCTTCCGCTTCGACGAGTGCGGTTTCGACCGCCCGCAGTTCGGTGTCGCCATCGAGTACGAATTCGAGCGCTGGCGTCGGCAGGGCCGGCGCGTCCTGCGCCACGTGGCCGATGCGCCAGACGGCAGGGATTTCAAGATCGCCGCTGTCGGCATGCAACTCCCCGCGCAACAGGGCGAAGAAGGAGGACTTGCCGCTGCCGTTGGCGCCCGTCAGGCCGATCTTCCAGCCTGGGTGGAGTTGCAGGGAAGCCTCCGCGACCAGAGGCTTGGCGGCACGGGCAAAGGCAAGCTTGCGCAGGAGAATCATTAGAATAGGCGGGTGAATGTGTGGGGCATTCTAGGAGATGTGATGAAACACTGGCTGTGGTTGTTGTTCCTTGCATTACCGGCCTTCGCGCAGGAGGCCACGCCGCCGCCGGGCGAGGACTGGGAACGATTGCGTGCCGAAGTCAGGGGGCTGCGCGGCCAAGCCGATCAGATGCGCAGCGCGGCCCAGCAGAAGGTGGAAGCGGCGAACGTCAGTTGCTGGGAAAAGTTCCTGGTTTCGGCCTGCATGGACGATGCCAAGAAAGGGAAGCAACAGACCGAGCGCGACGCTCACAAGATCGATCTGGAGGCGCTGGCGATCGAACGACGCGTCGAGGCGCACGACCGTCAGGTCAAGCAGGAAAAACGCGCCGCCAAATTCGCGGAAAAGGACGCCAAAGCCGCCAGGCGCGCCGAGGCGACCCAGCTGGAGGATGAGGCACGCCAGCGCAAGCTGGCAGAAAAAGCTGCCAAGGATGAGTAGTGCCGGCAGAAGGCGCAGAAGTAGCACACCGACGCCGATTGTTGGGCGGTGTAACATCGCCCCGTATTTTCTGCATAGACAATCATGGTTCCCCATCTCACCACCGCGCTCACCGGCCCACTGCTGGCGCTGGAAAGATCATTTCTCGACGCCGAAACGACCATCGAACACCGGCTGCGCGGCCAGTGGCTCCAGCACACGCCCCCCTTCTACTGTTCAGTCGACCTGAGGAACAGCGGCTACAAGCTGGCGCCGGTCGATACCAACCTGTTTCCCGGTGGCTTCAACAACCTCAATCCGGCCTTCCTGCCCCTGTGCGTGCAGGCCGCCATGGTCGCTGTCGACAAGATCTGCCCCGAAGCGCGGCATCTGCTGATTGTGCCGGAGAACCACACCCGCAACCAGTTCTACCTGATGAACGTGGCGCGGCTGGCGGTCATCTTGCGCCACACCGGCCTCAATGTGCGTGTTGGCTCGCTGCTGCCGGAGATCATCGCGCCGACCGACCTGGCCCTGCCCGACGGGCAGACGCTGACGCTGGAACCGCTCAAGCGCTTCGGCAGTACCGGCTCCGACGGCCAGGGCCGCCGCCTCGGGCTGGACGGTTTCGACCCCTGCGCCATCCTGCTCAATAACGACCTGTCGGTCGGCGTACCGACGATCCTGCAGAACTTGCACGAGCAGTTCGTCATTCCGCCGCTGCATGCCGGCTGGCACGTACGGCGCAAGTCGCACCACTTCACCGCCTACCGGCAGGTCGCCCGCGAATTTGCCACGCTGCTCGGCATCGATCCCTGGCTGCTCGATCCCGAATTCGAGGTCTGCGGCGCAGTCAATTTCCAGGAAAAGAGCGGCATGGAATGCCTCGCGGCCAACGTCGATTCGCTGCTTTACCGCATCCGCGCCAAGTACCGCGAATACGGCATCGAGGACACGCCCTTCGTGGTGGTCAAGGCGGACGCCGGCACCTACGGCATGGGTATCATGACGGTGAAAGACGCCAGTGAGGTCAAGGAACTCAACCGCCGCCAGCGCAACAAGATGGCGGTGGTCAAGGAAGGCCTGCAAGTCAGCGAAGTGATCATCCAGGAAGGCGTTCCGACCTGCGAACGGGTCGAGGCCGGTGTCGCCGAGCCGGTGGTCTACATGATCGACCGTTATGTGGTTGGCGGCTTCTACCGCGTGCATGGCGAGCGCGGCATCGACGAGAACCTCAACGCGCCGGGCATGCAGTTCCAACCGCTCGCCTTCGAGACCGGTTGCACCCTGCCCGATTCGGCGCAGGCGCCCGATGCCGCACCGAACCGCTTCTACGCCTATGGCGTGGTGGCGCGACTGGCGCTGCTGGCGGCTTCCAAAGAATTGGAAATCGATCCCGGCGCATGAGATGGCTGGCGCTGCTCCTGCTGGCTTTCCTTGCCGCCTGCGGCAAGCCCGCACCCGTCGGCCAGGAAGCCTACGTGTTTGGCACACGCGTCGAAGTCCTCGTCTGGGGCGCGCCCGAAGCCAGGGCGCATGCTGCGATGGGCGCAGTCCTGCGCGAATTCGACCGCCTGCACCGGACCTACCACGCCTGGCAGCCCTCGGAACTGACGGCCCTGAACGAGGCCATCGCCGCCGGCCGGCCGCACGAAGTCTCCGAGGAGCTTGCCGGGTTGATTGCCAGCGCGCAGGAACTGTCGGCTCAGGGCGAACACCTGTTCGATCCCGGCATTGGCCGGCTGATTGCCCTGTGGGGCTTCCAGGCGGACGAGTTCAAGGCGGTACTGCCCGATCCGGGCGAACTCGCCAGGCTCGCCGCCGCAAAACCCTCGATTGCGAAACTCAAGCTGGAGAATCGCCGTGTTGCCAGCGCCGACTTTTCAGTGGCGCTCGATTTCGGCGGCTACCTGAAGGGCGTTGCGCTCGATCGCGCGGCAGCCATCCTCAAAACGCACGGTATCGCCAACGCGCTGATCAACATCGGCGGTAACGTGCTGGCCATCGGCAGCAAAGGCGAAACGCCCTGGCGCGTCGGCATCCAGCATCCGCGCGCGGCCCAGTCAGGCGGAGTGCCGCTGGCCACTCTGGAATTGCGCGATGGCGAGGCGATCGGCACCTCTGGCGACTACCAGCGCTTTTTCGAGCTGGACGGCCGGCGCTACTGCCACCTGATCGACCCGCGCAGTAGCGCGCCGGCCACCGGCACCCAGGCCCTCACCGTGCTGATCCCGCCGGGCCCCGCTGCGGGCATGGGTTCGGATGTGCTGTCGAAGCCGCTGTTCGTCGCCGGTGAGGACTGGCCGCGCCTCGCCCGCAAGCTCGACGTCGCCCAGGTGCTGCGCGTCACCGCGGACGGCAGCCTGTCGGCCACCGCAGCCATGAAGGCGCGGCTGAAGTTCGAGGCCGGGAATCGGGACATTCGCGTTGCGGACTAACTGAACGGGCTGTCTCAATCGCGGCCTCGATCGGGTGCGATAACATTCACTCCGCGCCGGTTCAGACCTTGAACCGGGCGACCGTCCCGACGTTCTAGGCAATCAGCGTGTTTGCCGCCGCCGCTGACGACCAGCAGGATGATGCCCAGCAGGATATTCCGGCCTAACAAATAGCGCTCCTTGCCATCGGCGACCTGATGGCCCAAATGCTCCATTTCTTCTTTTTCGATCTTGCCAACCAGCGCCTTCATGCCCTGCGCGGTGGCACGATCCATGCCCTTGACCGCCTGCTCGCCATCGACACGAAAATTGTCTGACGTGCTTTTCAGCAACTGCTGGACCTTCGTCTCTTCCTCGCCGAATTGCTTGAGATATTTGTGGAAATCTTCCTGACGGTTGCCGCGGATCAGGATGTTCTTCCACTGCTGCGCCTGGGCCTTGAAGGCGCCATAGGCCGATTTAAGGTTAACGACAACACGCAGGTCGCCACCCACCTCCGCCAG
Source organism: Rhodocyclaceae bacterium (assembly GCA_013426785.1). Taxonomy (GTDB): domain Bacteria; phylum Pseudomonadota; class Gammaproteobacteria; order Burkholderiales; family Rhodocyclaceae; genus Sulfuricystis. The sequence continues at coordinate 42,938 of JACDZI010000012.1, forward strand.
ATCGTCGGGGACATGGCCGTTGAAACTGGACAGTTGATAGAGCCCGATGCCACCCATCGGCAGCATCGCGAACATTTCGCCGATGGCGAACAGGTACAAGCGGCGGGCAATTGTCATTTCAGTCGCCGTTACGATGTTTGGCCATTATTCCCTGATGACAGCAAAGAATCGATGTTGCGCTGCAGCCATAATTCAAGCAGTGCCAGGTGCCACAGCTTGCTGCCCTGGATGCGCGTCAAATGCTGTTCGGGTTCTGCCAGCAGCTTCTCGACGTATTCGCGCCGGTAGAGGCCGCGCTGGCGGCAGGCGGGCGCATCGAGAATGCCGCGCATGAAATCGAGGAACTCGCCGCGCACGAACTTGAGCGCCGGCATGGGGAAATAGCCTTTCGGCCGGTCGATCACCAAAGCGGGCAGCAGTCCGCGCGAGATGGTTTTGAGGACGTGTTTGCCGCCCGAGCCCAGCTTCAGTTCTGGCGGCAGCTGTGCGGCCAGTTCGACGAGGTGGTGGTCGAGGAAGGGCACGCGCGCCTCCAGCCCCCAGGCCATGGTCATGCTATCGACGCGCTTGACCGGGTCGTCGGTGATCAGCAGGGTCGCCTCGGCGCGCAAGAGTTGGTCGATGAATTCATCGGCGTAGGGTTCGGCGAGTTTAGCCGCCAGCAATTCGCCGGTCACGTCGCCTACCTGAAAAGTCGGCGCCGCCAGGACGGCAAATTCGTCATGGTCGCGGTCGAAATAATGGCGACGCAGGCGATCGACATAGGGGCCACCATCCTTACCCTCGGTAGTCATCTTCGCGTGCCAGGAATAGCCGGCGAACACCTCGTCGGCCCCTTGCCCGCTCTGCACCACCTTCACGGTCTTGCTGACCTGCTCGGACAGCAGGTAGAACGAGACAACATCCTGGCTGACCATCGGCTCGGCCATGCAGTCGATCGCCTCGGGCAGGCGGCGCAGTACCTCGGCGTTGGGGATGGCGATCTGGTGGTGGCGCGTGCCGAAATGTTCCGCCACGGCGGACGAGTACTCGAACTCGTTGCCGCGCTCCTCCGGATGATCCTCGAAGCCAATGGAAAAAGTCAGCAGGTCGGGCACGCCCTGTTCGGCCAGCAGCGCCACCAGCAGCGAGGAATCCAGCCCACCAGACAGCAGCACGCCCACCTTGACGTCGGCGATCTCCAGCCGTTTCTTCACCGCCAGGCGCAGGGCGGCATGGATCGCCTCGGTCCATTCGCCTTCGCTCTTCGGCAATGCTGGGCGCTGCGCCTTGAGCGACCAGTAGCGGCGGGAAGTCGTCCTGCCAGTGGCATCGAGTGACAACGTCGTGCCCTGCTCCAGCTTGCGGATGCCCTTGAGGATCGTGTGCGGCGGCGGCACGACGGAATGCAGCGTGAACTGGTGGTGCAGCGCCACCGGATCGATGGATGTTTCCACGTCGCCCGCCGCCAGCAGCGCCTGGGTGGTCGAGGCGAAGCGGAAGAACTTGTCGGTGCGCGCGACGTAAAGCGGCTTGATGCCGAGCCGGTCGCGCGCGAGAAACAGTTTGCCACCATCCCACAGCGCGAAGGCGAACATGCCGTTCAGGCGTTCGACGCAGGCCTCGCCCCATTCGGCATAGGCGCGCAGGATGACCTCGGTGTCACCGTCGGAGAAGAAGACGTGGCCGCGCCCGATCAGTTCATGGCGCAATTCCGGGTAGTTGTAGATGGTGCCGTTGAACACCAGCGCCAAGCCAGCCGCGACCATCGGCTGGCGCGAACGCTCGGAGAGGTCGATGATCGCCAACCGGCGATGGCCGAATGCCACGGGGCCGTCGGTCCAGAAACCCTCGCCGTCTGGCCCGCGCCGCGCCAGTGTTGCGCTCATGCGCGCGACGACCCCCGGCTCCGACCGCTGGCCATCGAAGCGTAGTTCGCCGGCTATGCCGCACATGGAATTTGGTCCCCCTGGGTCATGGCTGGATTATCCGGCAAAAAAGTCGGCGCTGGCGGGACGGCGCAGCCGCAGGGGCGAGGCTAGAATCCTGCCATCACAACAAGACACAGGAAGATTACGATGAAACGTCGCATCCTGCTTGGTCTGGCGCTGGCCTGCCTGAATACCGCTGCATTCGCCGACCTCAACGTCGGCGTCACCCTGTCCGCCACCGGGCCGGCCGCCTCGCTCGGCATCCCCGAGAAGAACACCTTCGCCTTCCTGCCGACCACCATCGCCGGCCAGAAGGTCAACTACATCATCCTCGACGATGCCTCGGACACCACCACCGCCGTCAAGAACGCGCGCAAGCTGATTACCGAGCACAAGGTCGATGTGATCGTCGGCTCGACCACGACGCCCAACTCGCTGGCGATGGTGGACGTAGTGGCCGAGGCCGAGACGCCGATGATCTCGATGGCCTCGTCGGCGCGCATCGTCGAACCGATCGATGCCAAGCGTCACTGGGTGTTCAAGAACGCCCAGAGCGACACCCACATGGCGACGGCGCTGGTCGAGCACATGAACAATGCCGGCATCAAAAAGCTGGCCTTCATCGGCTTTGCCGATGCCTACGGAGAAGGTTGGTGGAACGAGATTGGCAAGCTGGCCGAGGTACGCAAAATCGAGCTGGTCGCCAGCGAACGCTTCAACCGCACCGACACCTCGGTGACCGGCCAGGTGCTCAAGATCATTGCCGCCAAACCCGATGCCGTGATGATCGCCGGCGCTGGCACCCCCGCCGCGCTGCCGCAGAAGGTGCTACGCGAGAAAGGCTACAAGGGCGCGATCTACCAGACTCACGGCGTCGCCAACAGCGACTTCCTGCGCGTCGGCGGCAAGGATGTCGAGGGCACGCTGTTGCCGGCCGGACCGGTGCTGGTGGCCATGCAGCTGCCCGACTCGAACCCGGTGAAGAAAGTCGCGGTCGATTACGTCGCGCGCTACGAAACCGCGCACGGCAAGGGCAGCGCCACGACTTTTGGCGCCCATTCCTGGGATGCCGGCATCCTGCTGACAACCACGGTGCCGCAGGCGTTGAAGAAGGGCCAGCCGGGCTCGAAGGAATTCCGCGCCGCCCTGCGCGACGCCCTCGAAGCCGTACACGATGTCGCCGGTGCTCACGGTATTTACAACATGAGCGCGCAGGATCACGTCGGCCTCGACCAGCGCTCGCGCGTGATGGTGCGGATCGAGAACGGCGCCTGGAAACTGGAAAAGTAGGCTAGAGCAGCACGCGCTCGATGCCGCCGTTGTTGGCGGCAGCGACATACCGGCCCAGCCAGTCCGCACCGAGGATCTGGCGCGCCAGCTCGACCACGATGTAATCGGCCTCGATCGGGGCGTCTTCGCGATAGCGCGACAGGCCCTGCAGGCAGCTCGGGCAGCTGGTGAGGATTTTCGTCGCCGCGCTGTCAGCGCCGAGTTTTTCGACGCCGGCGACAATCTCCTGTTGCTTGCGGAAACGTACCTGCGTCGATACGTCGGGGCGTGTCACCGCCAGCGTGCCAGATTCGCCACAGCAGCGGTCGGACAGCAGCACGTCCTTGCCCAGCAGCGTCTTCGCCACCTTGAGCGGGTTGTGAGCCTTCATCGGCGTGTGGCAGGGGTCGTGGTAGAGGTACTGGCTACCCTGCAAGCCATCCAGCTTGACGCCTTTCTCCAGCAGGTATTCGTGGATGTCGAGCAGCCGGCAGCCGGGGAAGATGCGCTCGAATTCGTAAAATTGCAGCTGGTCGATGCAAGTGCCGCAGCTGACCAGCACGGTGCGGATGTCGAGGTAGTTGAGCGTGTTGGCGACACGATGGAACAGCACGCGGTTCTGCGTGGTGATGGCATGGCCCCTGTCCTCGTCGCCGCCGGCCCGTTGCGGATAGCCGCAGCACAGGTAGCCGGGCGGCAGCACGGTGGTGGCGCCGACATGCCACAGCATCGCCTGCGTCGCCAGACCGACCTGCGAGAACAGCCGCTCGGAACCGCAGCCGGGGAAATAGAACACGGCATCCATGTCTTCCATCGCCCCATTGGCCCGCAGCGGGTTGCGGATCACCGGAATCATCGCGGCGTCCTCGACATCCAGCAACGCCCGCGCGGTGCGCGCCGGCACGCCCGCCGGCAACGGCTTGTTGAGGAAGTGGATCACCTGCGTCTTGAGTTCCGGCTGGCCCAGCGAGGCGGGCGGATGCTTGACCGTTTCCTGCGTCAGGCCGAACGACTGGGCCAGTCCGTGGCCGAAGCGCTGGGCGCGGTAGCCCCAGTCGATCATGCCGGTCTTGAGGGCGCGGACCCTGCCCGGATCGGTGGCGTTGAGGAACGCCATCGCCAGCCGTGTCGCCGGCGCCGACTTTTTCTTGCCGGTCTTGCGCAGGAAGTTGCGCATGGCGATCGACACGTCACCGAAGTCGATGTCCACCGGGCAGGGCTTGATGCACTTGTGGCAGACCGTGCAGTGGTCGGCGACGTCCGAGAATTCCGCGAAGTGCTTGAGCGAGATGCCGCGCCGCGTCTGCTCCTCGTAGAGGAAGGCCTCGACCAGCAGGCCGACGCCGAGGATCTTGTTGCGCGGCGAGTAGAGCAGGTTGGCGGGCGGCACGTGGGTCGAGCACACCGGCTTGCACTTGCCGCAGCGCAGGCAGTCCTTGACCATGTCGGACAACGTGCCGATATCCGACTGCTCCATGATCAGCGATTCGACGCCGAGCAGGGCGAACGAGGGCGTGTAGGCATTGCGCAGGTCGCCAGGTAAGTCAGGGAGGGCCATCAGCTTGCCCTTGTTGAAGCGACCCTCGGGGTCGATCTTGCGCTTGTAGTCGCGGAAGGGCGCGATCTCGGCGTCGCTAAGGAATTCCAGCTTGGTGATGCCGATGCCGTGCTCGCCGGAAATCACGCCGCCGAGGCGCTTGGCCAACGCCATGATGCGCTCGACGGTATGGTAGGCCGTCTGCAGCATCGCGTAGTTGTCGGAGTTGACCGGGATGTTGGTATGCACGTTGCCGTCGCCGGCGTGCATGTGCAGCGCGATGAAGACGCGGCCCTTCAGCACTTCCTGATGGATGGCCAGGATGCGTTCGAGGATCGACCCATAGGCGACGCCGGCGAAAATCTCCTTGAGTAGCGGCTTGAGTTCGGTTTTCCAGGAGACGCGCAGCGAATAGTCCTGCAACGCCGGGAAGTGCCGGTCGAGGTTATCCAGCAATCCCTGCCAGCGCGCGCGCACTTCGGCCACGGTCGCCAGCGCCTGGTCGCGGCGGTCGCCGATCAGTTCGCCCTTGTCCAGCCCCGTATCCCCCAGGTGCAGGGGCAGGTCGCCGCCGAGGAAATCGGCCAGCGCGTCACACAGGGCCAGCTTGTTGCGGATCGACAGTTCGATGTTGAGCCGCTCGATGCCGTCGCAGTAGTCGCCCATGCGCGGCAGGGGAATCACCACGTCCTCGTTCACCTTGAAGGCGTTGGTATGGCGCGAGATCGCCGCCGTGCGGGCGCGGTCGAGCCAGAAACGCTTGCGCGCCTCGGCGCTGACGGCGATGAAACCCTCGCCGCCGCGCGCGTTGGCCATGCGCACCACGTCGGCGGTGGCGCGCATCACGGCGGTTTCGTTTTCGCCGACGATGTCCCCGATCAGCACCATCTTCGGCCGGCCCGCATTTTTCCCTGTTCGCTTGGCTTTGATCGCATAGCCGACCGCCCGCACGTAGCGCTCGTCGAGGTGTTCGAGGCCGGCCAATTGGACTCCGGCCGCCAGCCCGGCACCGCCGGGCTTGAAGTAGTCGGTAATCTCGACGATGCTCGGCACCGCATCGCGCACCTGGCCGAAAAACTCAAGGCAGACGGTGCGCGTCACCGGCGGCATCTTGTGCAAGATCCACACCGCCGAGGTGATGATGCCGTCGCAGCCTTCCTTCTGCACGCCGGGCAGGCCGGCGAGGAACTTGTCAGTGACGTCCTTGCCCAGCCCGGCCTTGCGGAAGGTCCGGCCGGGAATCGACAGGAATTCCTCACCTTCGACCTGGCCGTCATCCGTGAGGTGCTTGAGGCGGAAGGTGGCGGTTTCCTGTTCGTGGATCTTGCCCAGGTTATGGCCAATCCTCTCGACTTCGAGCCACTTGCCCGCGGTATCGACCATTTTCCACGAGGCGAGGTTGTCGAGCGCCGTGCCCCACAGCACGGCCTTTTTGCCGCCGGCATTCATGGCGATGTTGCCGCCGATGCAGGAAGCGTCGGCCGAGGTCGGGTCGCAGGCAAACACGCGGCCGGCCTCCTCGGCGCGCTCCATGACGCGGCGCGTCACCACCCCGGCGCCGGTCCGGATGATTGTGTAGGGGGTATTCACGCCCGGCAGATGGGTCTCCGTCGCCGGACCCATCTCGAGCAGCTTTTCGGTATTGATCACCACCGAGCGCGGCGAGAGCGGTACGGCGCCGCCGGTATAGCCGGTGCCGCCGCCGCGCGGAATGATGGTGAGGCTCAGCTCGATGCAGCCGCGCACCAGCGGCGCAATCTCTTCTTCCGTATCCGGCACGAGCACGACGAAGGGATATTCGACGCGCCAGTCGGTCGCGTCGGTGACGTGGGCGACGCGCGACAGGCCGTCGAAGCAGACGTTGTCCCGGCGGGTATGGCGGGCCAGCCGCTGTTGCACCTGCCGGCGCAGGCTGTGCGTATCGGCGAACCATTGCTCGAATTCGGCCACGGCCCGCTGCGCCGCCGCCAGCAGTTGCGCCACCGCCGGGTTGCCGCTGCGCCGCTTCTCGATCTCGGCCAGGCGGTGCTTGAGCGCCCCGACCAGCGCCTGGCGGCGCTCCGGGCTGGCGAGCAGGTCGTCCTCCAGATAGGGGTTGCGGCGCACCACCCAGATGTCGCCCAGCACCTCGTAGAGCATGCGCGCCGAGCGGCCGGTGACACGCTGGCTGCGCAGGGTATCGAGCACCGCCCACATCTCTTCGCCCAGCAGGCGAATGACGATCTCGCGATCGGAAAACGAGGTGGTGTTGTAGGGGATTTCCCGGAGGCGGGCGGTCATGGGTCTGGAAATGCTGCGGGGCAGCGAATTTTAACCGATCAGGCCGGGACAAAAAAACCGGCCAGAAGCGGGCAGTGCCGTCACCCGTGCGACCAACTACGCCGTCCCGCCAGCGCCGATTTTTTTCGAAAAAAACGTACAGCAGGCGCGTCTGGTGAGCCACCAGGGCCTTAGCATGGCACTATTGTTATCGGGGGGCAGATGGATTACATCGCGCATGTCCGGAAGGATGGAGAAGACTGGCGAGTTCATCCGCTGGATGAACATCTGGCCGGAGTATCTGCGCTTGCAGCCTGTTTCGCACATACTCTTGGCGAAGATTGCGCACGACTGGCCGGTCTGTGGCATGACCTGGGCAAGTACGCACCCGCTTTTCAATCGATGATTCAGCGTGAGTCCGGCTACGACCCGGAAGCGCACATCGAAAGTGGCCCGCGCAACCATTCCACCGCCGGCGCCCTGTATGCCGTCAAGAAACTCGGCCCGCCAGGCCGGGTTCTTGCCTATTTGATTGCCGGACATCACGCCGGTCTACCTGATTGGTTCGGAGACCAGAATGCTGGCGCGTCGCTGTCCGTGCGTTTGACACAGAACGAGCACCTTGATGTCTTGCCGATGGCCGATATTCCTGGCGATATCCTCGCGCCGCCGCCTCCCGCGACGCTGAAAATACCGGGTAGCCGCGAAGGCGCGCACCTGTGGCTGCGGATGCTGTTTTCCTGCCTGGTGGATGCTGATTTTCTGAATACGGAAGCGTTCATGGCGTCGGAGAAGACAGAGATTCGCCGGCAGGATGCGCCAGTTACGAAATTGCTGGAATTCCTTGATACGCACATGGCGAAATTCGACGGAGCGCCGGCAACGCCGGTAAACCGCATCCGATCTGACGTACTGCGCCAATGCCGCGATAAATCGACGTTGCCGCCGGGACTGTTCAGCCTTACCGTACCGACCGGCGGTGGCAAGACCTTGGCAAGCATGACCTTCGCGCTTAACCATGCCAAGGCGCACGACAAGCGGCGGGTGATCTATGCGATTCCCTACACCAGCATCATCGAGCAGACCGCAAAAATCTATCGCGCCATTTTCGGCGAGGCCGTGATCGAACATCACAGCAGCCTCGACCCTGATCGCGAGACCGCCAAGAGCCGGCTGGCAACCGAGAACTGGGACGCGCCGGTGATCGTCACCACCAACGTGCAATTGTTCGAGTCTCTGTTCGCCGCAAAGACTTCGCGCTGCCGCAAACTGCACAACCTCATCGACAGCGTGATCGTGCTTGACGAGGCGCAGACATTGCCACCTGAATTGCTCCAGCCCTGCCTCGACGTACTGAATCTGCTGGCGAAGCACTATGGAGTATCCATCGTGCTGTGTACGGCGACCCAACCCGCCTTGACCAATGTCGCCAGTTTTGGTCGCGAATTGCGCGGACTGGAAAGCGTGCGCGAGATCATTGACGAACCGCAAGTCTTGTTCGATGCGCTCAAGCGTGTGACGGTCGAGATGCCCACCGATTTTCATGCGCACGAAGATTGGGATGCCATCGCCGCAAAAGTCGGCGCTGGCGGGACGGCGACACTGACCGTCGTCAATACCCGTAACGACTGCCGCGAACTCTGGCAGCGGCTGAATCAGATGGCCGGGGGCGCCATTCATCTTTCCGCTTCGATGTGTGGCGCGCAACGGGCGCAGTGCATTGTCGAGATTCGTCGCCGGCTCAAGACCAATGAACCGGTGCGGGTGGTCTCCACGCAATTGATAGAGGCCGGAGTCGACGTGGATTTTCCTGTCGTCTATCGGGCGCTTGCCGGCATCGATTCCATCGCCCAAGCTGCCGGACGCTGCAACCGCGAAGGCCGGCGCGAATCGGGGCGTGTCGTGGTCTTTGTGCCGCCCAAAGCCGCGCCTCCGGGCCAGTTGCGACGTGCCGCGCAAACTACGATCGGTCTGCTGGCGGGTACCTCACTCGATCCACTGGCCCCGACCACCTTCGAGCGCTACTTCCGCCACTTCTATCTCTCCGAAGCGAACTGGGACAAGCACGACATATATGGTCTGCTGGTGCAAGACGCCAAAGGCATGGAGTTCCAGTTCCGTACCGCCGCCGAAAAATTCCGCTACATCGATGACGCTGATAGCCAGCCAATTTTGGTCTGGTGGAACGATAGCCGCAGCCTTATCAGCAAGTTGAAGAATGATGGACCGGAACGCTGGTTGATGCGAAAGCTCCAGCGATACGCGGTCAACCTGCCACGCCGTATGGTCGAGAAGCTGGTGCTTACCGATGAGGTGCGCGAAGTGTGGCCGGGAATATTCGCCCAAAACGTCGATACGCTATACCATATGCATCTTGGCATTGTCATCGGCGCTAACAACGAAGCGCTGGTGTATTGAAGGAGACTCCCTTGCGAACCAACTATTGCCTGGAAGTGCGCGGCGATTTCGCCTGTTTCACCCGCCCCGAAATGAAGGTCGAGCGTGTTTCCTACGATGTCATTACGCCTTCGGCGGCGCGCGCCGTGTTCGAGGCGATCCTGTGGAAGCCGGCGATCACCTGGCGGGTCAGCATGATCGAGGTGCTGAATCCCATCCGCTGGATCAACCTGCGGCGCAACGAGGTAGGCAGCATTGCCTCGCCCGGCAAGGAGGGCATCGTGATCGAGGACGAGCGCCAGCAACGTGCCGGACTGTTCCTGCGCGATGTCGCCTATCGACTGCATGCCAGCTTCGAGCTGGATCGCAACCCGGCAAAGCACCGTGGCCAGTTCCCGCACCTGTCCAAGTTCGGCGGCGAGGGCGCCAACACAGCGGAGAAGTTCCACGAAATGTTCCTGCGGCGCGCTACCAAGGGCCAGTGCATCAACCAACCCTATCTCGGTTGCCGCGAATTTGCCTGTGATTTTCGCTTGATAGCTGATCCAACCGCTGGCCCCAAACCCATAGCGGAAAGCCGCGACTTGGGCTGGATGCTCCACGACATGGATTTCACCAACTTGAAAGACCCGCAGCCGAAGTTTTTCCAGGCTGTCATGGAAGATGGTGTGATCGACCTGATCAAGGTGGAGGTACGGGGATGATTCTCCAAACGCTAAACGACTACTATGAAAGAAAACCGGACTTGCCCCGTGAGGGCTTTGAACTGAAGGATATTCCCTTCATCATCGAGATCGAACCAGATGGTCGGCCGGTGCAGATTGTGGATACTCGCGAGCTTGTTGGAAAAAAGAAACAAGCGCGTGGATTTCTGGTGCCGCAAGGTGTCAAGAAGTCCGTCAATGTTGCTGCCAATTTGCTTTGGGGCAATGCCGAGTATGTACTGGGCATTGCGGACGCCAAGAAACTCGCCGAGCGGCAGACCAAGGGCAAGGAAGCGGAATATCGAACCCGCCTGACTGAAATGCGTGCCGCGTTTGTCGAAGAGATTCGGTGCCTGCCGCCGACAGTGCAGGTGGATGAAGGCATTCAGGCTGTGCTTGCATTTGTGTCGTTACCCAGTGAAGAGATTTTCGCTGGACTCGGCGAGGTAGGCAACGAAATCGCCGCGAGCAATCCCAATCTGACGTTTCGTCTGCGCGGCGATGTCGATCTGGTCTGCCAGCGTCCGACGGTCAGCAAGCTCATCATGCAAAGCAATAGGTCGCCGTCTGCCCGGCGCTGTCTTGTCAGCGGTGAGCTAGACGATATAGAGCGGCTTCATCCGCTATTTTCCGGAGTAAAGGGAGCCAACCCCACAGGAGCCACGCTGATCTCGTTCCAGAAGGATTCCGGATATGACTCCTACGGGAAGACACAAGCAAACAATGCGCCCGTCGGTAAGTGCGCCACCTTCGCTTACTCGACGGCACTAAAGCATTTGCTGCGCCGCGACAGTCCGCAAAAGATGCCCGTCGGCGATTCCACAACGGTGTTCTGGGCCGACCGCCAGACGCCACTGGAAAACGACTTCGCCGCCATGTTTGATGAGCCGCGGAAGGAAGACGCCGACCCTGCTCGCGGCACCCGAGCGGTCGCGGCTTTGCTTGACGCCGCGCGCCAGGGCGTCGGCCCGGTGCTCGACGACAAGACCCGCTTCTTTGTCCTTGGCCTTACTGCAAATTCCGCCCGCCTCGCCATTCGCTTCTGGCTGACGGGAACGGTGGCTGACATGGCTATTCGGATCGTTAAGCACTTCAACGATCTGGAGATTGACCACCATCCCGATGCCAAGCCCTATCTGTCGATCAAGACCTTGTTAAGGAAATGCTGAACAAGCCGTCGAGATTTTCGATGGCGGTGTCGAATTGGGACGAA
>JACDZI010000238.1 GCA_013426785.1 Rhodocyclaceae bacterium
CCCAAGTTTCTTAGGAGAGAAGAAAAAGGCGGATTTCTAGCTCTTTTTCGAGGTTTTGCATATTCGCAAGTCGTTGATAATGAGCAAAAGCACCCAAAAAAACGCCAAATGTAGTGCCTAATTCGTAACGCTTTTTGTTGACGGATCTTTCCCGTCTCCGGTAAGTTCGTCGGCATGTATTTCCGAACAAAATTTATCAAGGGCACTCCGCTGGTGCAACTTGTTCATTCCTATCGCAATACAGAGGGAGATCCGCGCCAGCGCATCCTCGTCTCTTTGGGTGATGCCAATATTCCCGAAATCGAAAAGCACAGCATCGCTCAGGCCGTCGAGGAGTATTTACAGGGGACCCAGGACTTCTTTGCCTCCCATTTGTCGCAGGAGGCAGCTGCCTGGGTCGCGCGGATCGTGCAACTTCTCGGGCGCTCGAAGTCGGCCAAGCCGCCCACAGGACCGACCGTGGACGGCGTCATCCTCGACAAAATTGATACCGGCGAGGGCGTGCAACTGGGGCCGCAGCTTGTGGCGCTCCAGGCCTGGAAGGAGCTAGGATTTACTCCGATGCTTGAAGATCTGGGGCTCAATGCCAGCCAGATCGCCACCGCCCAGCTCATGGTTGCCAACCGCCTGATCACTCCGCTCAGCGAGTGGGCGCTGATCGATTGGGCACAGCGCACCGCATTGCCCGAGATGCTGGGGATCCGGCTCACGAAAACCTCCAAAGACCGGCTTTACCACACGAGCGACATCCTGCTCTCCCACAGAAAGAGCATCGAAGAAAAACTGCGGACGCGCGAAGCCGATCTCTTTTCTCTGAGCCGTAGCGTGGTCCTCTACGACGTGACCAACACCCACTTTGAAGGGCTTTGCAAAAAGAACCCGAAGGCCCGTCACGGCAAGAACAAGCAGAAGCGCAGCGATTGCCGCCAGGTGGCCGTCGGGATGGCCTTCGACGAGCACGGCCTGCCGCTGGCGCACGAGGTTTTCGCCGGCAACATCGCCGATACCAAAACCCTCAA
>JACDZI010000239.1 GCA_013426785.1 Rhodocyclaceae bacterium
GGTGATGGAGAGCACGGGGATTTACTGGAAGAGTCCGTATGCGGCGCTGGAGGAAGTGGGTATTGCGGCGTGGGTGGTGAATGCCCGTCACGTCAAGACGGTGCCGGGGCGCAAGACCGATGTAGCCGATGCGCAGTGGTTGGCCACCTTGGCGCGGGCCGGGCTGGTGCGTGCGTCGTTCATGCCGCCGGCCGACGTTCGGTATCTGCGCCAGATTGCCCGACAGCGGCAAAAGCTCGGTGGCATGCTGGCGTCGGAGAAGAATCGCTTGCACAAACTGCTTGCTGATGCCGGGATACGCCTGAATGTGCTGGTCTCCGACATTCATGGTCAGGCGGGACGTGCGATGGTCAAGGCGCTGATCGCCGGCCAGTCCATGGCCGAGATACTGGATTGCGCCGGCCGACTGCGCGCCACCCGCGCCGAGTTGTTCGAGGCGTTGCAACCGGAAGAGTTGAGCACCAGGCATCTGTTCGCGCTCAGAGAAATCATGGCGCACATCGAGTTTCTGGAGGCGATGATGGGGCGCTTTGAAAAGGAACTGCTCGACGGCATGCAGGCATGGCAAGCTCAGTTGGTGTTGCTGCAAACGATCCCGGGCATCGACACGATGGGCGCAGCCATGTTGCTGGTGGAGATCGGCCCGGATATGGCCAGCTTTGGCAGCGCGCAACGGCTGGCTTCGTGGGTGGGCATTTGTCCGGGCAACAACGAGAGTGCCGGCAAACGCAAGAGTGGCAGAACCCGCAAGGGCAATGCCTGGGTGCGCCGACTGCTCTGTGAATTTGCTCAAGCCGCCGCCCGGAGCCGATGTGCGCTCAAGGACAAGTTCGCCGCGCTCGCCATTCGCAAGGGACATAAAAAATCCATCGTGGCACTGGCCCACAAGATGCTGCGCATCATCTATGCCATGCTCTCCGACGGTACCCCCTATCAGGATCGTACCGTCGATTACGAGGCCCTGGTCGTCCAGCGCAACGCGCCACGCTGGATCAAGATGCTCGCCAAACACGGCTAC
>JACDZI010000095.1 GCA_013426785.1 Rhodocyclaceae bacterium
GGCGGGGCCCACTGAAATTTCCGGCTCATGCTGCTAACTGAGGAAAATAGGATGATGGTTTGTTTCCGGAACCATCATGGCTTACCATGCGCGCATCATCTTCTCGAAAAACACATATGGGCCTGTTCGGAAAATTTGTCGGAAATCAATGCCCCTGCGGCAGCAAACGGGATCTTGCCGATTGTTGCGGTCGTTACCTGGATGGTGGTGCCAGCGCACCCGATGCCGAAGCGCTGATGCGTTCCCGCTACACCGCCTATGTGTTGAAGCGGAAGTCTTATCTACTGGCAACCTGGCACCCCAGCACGTGCCTAGCGACACTCGACCACGAGTTGGAGCAACCCGTAAAGTGGCTGGAACTGACCATCAAACGGCACACCCCGCAGGATGCCGACCACGCGGAAGTCGAATTCGTCGCACACTTCAAAGTCAACGGTCAGTCATACAACTTGCACGAAATCAGCCGGTTTGTTCGCGAAGGTGGCCAATGGCTATATGTTGATGGAGACGCCTCATGACCACCCAATCCCATCGAGCGTCGGCACGCCGCCCGCAAAATCCGGTGCTGGAAACGCTGTTCAGCCAGTTTGCGGTATTTCGCGATGCCCACCCCCTGGCCATCGGCATCCACAAGGCCATCAAGGCCCGCCTGCCGGAGATCGGCGATGCGCCGCTGCGGTTAGCCCTGAAAACCCATACTGCCTCGACGAAATACCTCAAGGCACTGGCCAATGGCACAGCCCGTTTCGATCTCGAAGGCAGTGCGACCGGCGAAGTCACGCCGGAACAGCGCCAGCAGGCGCTTGATACGATCAAGGAGCGCTTCCGCAAGGTCGCCGAGCGGAAGAAAACCGAGCAGCAGGAAAAGGAACGTCTGGAAAAACTCCAGAAGCTGGCGGATAAATTCAACCAGCGCTGAGAGACAGGCTTTATCCGCCGGCCTGAATTCGCTTGACCAGTGCGGCAGTAAATTCACGGGTGTTCGCCGTGCCGCCCAGATCGCCAGTCCGGACCTTGTCGATATTGAGCGTCGCGTCGATGGCCTGACGCAGGCGGTCACCCAGTTCGACGAAGCCCACATGGTCGAGCATCATCGCGGCCGCCAGCAGCAGCGCGATCGGGTTGGCGATGCCCTTGCCCGCAATGTCGGGCGCCGAACCATGCACCGCCTCGAAAATCGCGGCATCCTCGCCGATGTTAGCCCCCGGCGCCATGCCCAGACCACCGACCAGGCCGGCAATTTCGTCGGACAGGATGTCGCCGAACAGATTGGTTGTGACCAGCATGTCGAACTGCCAGGGATTCATCACCAGTTTCATGGCACAGGCATCGACAATGATTTCCTCGAAGGCAAATTTGTCCTGGTATTCTGCGGCATAGATTTCGCGCGCCGTTTCGAGGAAGATGCCGGTCAGCGCCTTCATGATGTTGGCCTTGTGCACCGCCGTCACCTTCTTGCGGCCCTTGCGCACCGCGTAATCGAAGGCGAAACGGCAGATGCGGCGGCAGCCCTGGCGCGTGTTGATGCCGGTACTCATACCCACCGCGTGCGGGTCGCCATCGATCGGGATGAAATGCTCGTAGCCCATGTAGAGTCCTTCGTTGTTCTCGCGCACAAGTACCAGGTCGATATTGTCGAAGCGGCCGCCGGGGATGATGGTCCTGGCCGGGCGCAGGTTGGCGTAGAGCTTGAATTCCTCGCGCAACCGCACGTTCGACGAGCGATAGCCACCGCTCACAGGTGTTTCCAGCGGCCCCTTGAGGGCCAGTTTTGTCTTGCGAATGCTGTCGAGGCAGGCCTGCGGCAGCGGATCGCAGCAGGCGGCGACGCCTGCTGCGCCCGCCACCTGCCATTCCCAAACGAAGGGTGCGCCAAGCGCATCAAGAACTTGCAGTGTCGCATCGGTAATTTCCGGGCCGATCCCGTCGCCGGGAATCAGGGTGGCGGGGATGGAATGAGGATTGGGAATAGTCATTTCGGGGTAGTTCCGGGGAGGGTTGATATTATCCTGCTTCGATTATCGCGCAGGTTTTAACTGCCACGCACCGTTCATGGTCCGCTCGCGCCACACTCCATCCTGGTTTCCGCCCCTCGTACTGGCCGGTCTTTCCCTGATCTGGGGCTACACCTGGATCCTTTCGAAGCAGGCACTCGACTACTCGCCGCCATTCGCCTTCGCCGCCGAGCGCTGCGTTGCCGGCGCAGTCGCCCTGTTCATCGCCTTGCGCATCATGGGACGACCGTTCAAACTCACCGCTCCGGGACCCACGCTGGTGATAGCCATGATCCAGGTCGCCGGCTTCATGGTGTTCCAGACCTGGGCGCTGGTGGAAGGCGGTGCCGGAAAGACGGCCGTGCTGATCTTCACCATGCCGATCTGGACCTTGCTGATGGCCTGGCCGCTTCTCGGCGAGCGCATTCGCGGCGCCCAGTGGCTCGCAGCGCTGTGCACGCTGACCGGCCTGCTGCTGATCATCGACCCTTTCAACCTGTATTCCAGCCTGTTCAGCAAGTTACTCGGCGTCATGGCCGCCCTGTGCTGGGCGGGTGGGACCATCCTGGTCAAGCGTCTGCGCACGCGGCACACGGTAGACCTGTTCGCACTCACCGCCTGGCAGATGGCCCTGGGTGCCATTCCCCTGATCGCCATTGCGCTGGTCGTACCAGAACGCCCAACCGACTGGTCCATGCATTACATCGGTATCCTCGCCCTGATCTCCATCGTCAGTACCGCCCTCGGCTGGTGGCTGTGGAACTACAGCCTTGACCGGGTGCCGGCCTGGGAAGCGAGCCTGTCGGTCCTCGGTACCCCGGTCGTCGCCATCCTGTCTTCGCATGCTGTGCTCGACGAATCCTTTTCTCCCCGCGAAATCGGCGGCATCGTCCTCATCGGCAGCGGTCTGTTGCTGTTATCCTTGGTCAACTGGCTGGTCAGCCGGCGCAACCGGCTCCGCAGCACTCACTGAAGGAATCCGCATGTACCGGCTCGCCCGCTGGTTTCTCGTCCTCGGCGCCCTCAACCTGGCATTGAGCGTTGCGCTCGGCGCGGCCGGCATGCACGCCCTGAAGGATCTACTCGCCGCCAACGACCCGGGGCACTGGTTCACGACCGCCCTGCACTATCACCAGTTGCATGCGCTCGGCCTGCTGGCGATCGGATTCGCCATGACGCGCCTGACGGCGTGGCGCTGGTTTGCCTGGTCGGGCATCCTGCTGCTCGCCGGCATCGTGTTGTTCAGCGGCAACCTCTACCTGCGCAGCATTGCCGGCATCCACGACCTGCACGCGGTGACACCCTTCGGCGGCATGGCCTTCATCCTTGCTTGGCTGCTGTTCGCCGTCGGCGCGCTCGAGAGCCGCTCGACCGATTCGTGAAAAGTCGGCGCCGGCAGGACGGCGCCTGCCCCGCCTATCCGGCCACCAGTGGGAAGGTCACGCCAATCGCCCAGGCGAAGGCGATGGCGTTGCCGATACCGGCCACGAACGGATGGCCGGTCTGGCGGTTGATCCACACGCTGAACAGCCCATAGACGAGGAAGAACAGCACGATCACCGGCACGATGATCATCAGGAAGAACAGGCGCTCGAAATCAAGCGCCACCGCGATGCCGAGAGACACCAGGAAAGCCAGCTTCGACGCCGGATGCGCCCAGCGACCGGCGCCCTGCCCGCAGGCCAGCCATTCATCACAGAGGAAGAACAGCAGCGTGCCGACCAGCATCGTCAGCAGCAGCAGGATGCGCTGCGGACTGGCAGCGAAAGACGTGACATGGCTGTCGATCGGCCACACCAGCGCGACAAAGCCAAAGGCGATCACCGCCAATACGCTCAGGGCAAAAGATAATGCTGGCACTGATCGCAGCGGCTTGCCAATCCCGCGCCGCCACAACCAGAACAGGCACAGGGCGGTCAGCAGCCCGTACATGCCGAAGTGGATGGCCAGGTAATCGCCGACCACCACCGGCAGGAAGTGCGTCGGTAACACGCGCAACAGCAAAGGCGTTACCAGCATTGGCAGCAGCAGCGGCAGCCAAAGATGACGCCATGACAGGCCCGCGCCCAGCGGCGGCTCGGCCAGGCGCGGCAGGAAGGCCACCAGCGGCCGCGCCAGCAGTACTGCAGCAAAGATCAGCAACAGCAGCCACGGACCACGTCCGTCCAGCCAGGGTGGCCCGTTGCGTGCCATGCCGAACACCTGTTCGAGCCAGTCCAGCGACTCGCGCATGCTGTCAGCGCTGTAAAGCACGCTGGCATGTTCGACATGCGCGCTGAAGGCGGTGCGGCGCGCGCTGCCGTCGGCGAAATTGCCATAGGTGACGCCCGGCTTCGCAGTCTGAGGGTCGATCGCCATGGCAACGGCGCGCAAGGCCTCCTGCTTGAGGAAGTTCTCCCAGTCGCCGACGACGATCAGCAGGTTTGCAGGGGTGGTGGCGGTCACCGCCGGGGAGAACATGGAAATGGCGAGTGTGGCGGCCACCTCCGGGGTCGCTTGCGCGAAGCGCACCACGATGTCGGAAGCCATCGAATGGCCAAGGACGGCCAGCCGGCCATCGCCGAGAGTGCGGGCGAAGGCGGCGACGCGCGCCAGTTCCGCCTGCAAGTAGATCATCGCCCCATCGAGCTGGGTCAGGTTGCCCTGTAGTGGGTGCGAATTACGGCCATGACCAAGAAAATCGAAGGTCACGGCAACATAGCCGTTGCGTGCGAAGGTCAGCGCGAAGGACTGCATGATCTGCTGCGAACCGGCAAAGCCGTGCGCGATGACTACTACCGGCCGCCGTGCAGCCTCGGCGGGCCGAAAGATGGTCACGGGAGTACCTTCGACCGCCGTCCGTTCGATGCGGACACTCTCGCCGGCACTACGGATATGTAGCAGGGCAATGGCGATCGCGACCACGGCAATGAGGGCGAGCCAGAAAAACCGCTTCATATCCAAAGCTGCAGAACCCAACCGAGGTACAGGCCCAAAGCCACAAAGGCGCTGAGGAAAACGGTCGGCATGATCAGGTGCATGCGCCGTTTAGTCCTGTTTGGCGGTTTTGTAGGGCGACCGCTCGCTATCCGTCGGCGTCAGGCCGTAGGGCTCGACCAGGCGCCAGACATGGTCGGGCACCATGTGGCGCAGACGGGCCGGGCGCTCACGGCGCAGATGGACGATGGTTTCCACCGCCTTCATTTCGAGCCGTGCTCGCGCGAATTCAAGCCCGCGCGGACCGACCTTCGGCATCAGCCAGCCCACTAGCGGCCGCAACCAGCTTGGCATGCGTCGTAACGGCAGTCCGCCGGCCGCACGCACGGTGTTGTCGAGGAAGCCCTTGACCGCCCCCTGGCGCTTGCCAGCACTGTCCGGCGTGTTGATGCGGACTTCGTCGCCCAGTAGTTGCAGCAACTGTTCGCCGCGCTCGTTACGCACCAGCAGCCACTGCTCGCCCTCCCCTCCCATGTAGCCGACGGTGATGTCGGCCAGCACGTTGGTGTAATCGACGCAGGAACGGCAGGTGAGCGGAAAGAAATCCGGCGGCAGTTGCGAGATCGGCAACTGCAGGAATGGAATTCGTTTCAGACCGCCATTCCTGAAGCGCACCTCGACATGGTAGTCGGCGAGGAATTCAAGATAGGTGACCTCGGCAGCAGTCGTGCCCACCTGAGCCGCCACCAGATCGAGGAAATGCAGGAAGCGTCCGGTCGTGGTGTTGTCCGAGCAAGGGATGCCGATCACGGTGATCTGCTCGAAACCGAGTTGGTCCTGCAACACCCGTAACGGATAGACCTGGCAGGGTATGCCAATCACCGCGATGCGCCGGTGGCCGGCGGCGCGCGCCGGTTCGAGCAGTTCAAGCAGCGGCGCGTAGCCCATGCGCATGCCACGGCAGGCGGCTATGTCTTCAGCCCGTGTCACCAGCACCGGTTTTGGCCGCCATGTGTCGCCGGGCGTGGCGGTCATCGCCAATACTGCATCGACCGCGCCGGTTTCCAGCAGCCGCTCGCCGATGCGCGTAGTGATGCCGGTCCACTGTGCGCCAGGGTGCGGGGTAGCCATTGCCGCACGCAGCATGCGGCGGAACGGCCCGAAAAAGATTTCGTCCGGACGACCTGGATCGCGCGCCCGGCCATGCACGCGCTGTTCCAGCGCCGGGTAGTCAGGCTTGATGAACTGGCAGGCTTGACCGCAACGCTTTGGCTGCGCACTGCGCGAGATGCCGCAATCGGTGCAAAGGTCACGATCCACCGGCAGGACGTCTGCGGCAACAGGGGAAGGAAGTGGATGCGCCATGGGTTCACGCTGGATGTTCGGCAGAGGCGCGATTATAGGTATGATCGAAACCACACTGCGTCCTGCCAACGTCGCCACGCCCCATGAAGGTCCTGATCGTCCACGCCCACCCCGAGCCGCGCTCCTTTACCGCTGCCATGAAGTAACTGGCCATTTCCACCCTCATCCAGGCCGGCCACCAGATACGGGTTTCCGACCTGTATGCACTGAACTGGAATCCGGTCGCGGCGGCTGGCGACTTCGCCGCCCCGCGCAACCCGGACTATTGCGTGTATGCCCTCGAGCAGCGCCATGCGGTCGAAACCGGCACCCTGCCGGCGGACATCCGCGCCGAAGTGGAGAAGGTCGAATGGTGCGACCTGCTGATCCTCAGCTTTCCCATGTACGGGTTTTCGCTGCCGGCCATCCTCAAAGGCTGGATCGACCGGGTGTTCGTCTGCGGCCGCTTTTACGGTGGCAAGCGCATCTACGACCGGGGCGGCATGCGCGGCAAGCGCGCCTTGGCGGCGCTGTCCCTCGGCGGCCGCACACACATGTTCGGCCGCGAGGGCATCCACGGCGAAATGAACCTGATGTTGTGTCCACTGCTGCAAGGGACGCTCGCCTATGCAGGCTTCACCGTCCTGCCGCCATTCGTCGCCTATCATGTGCCCTACATCAGCGACGAGGCACGGCAGGCGATCCTCGCACAGTACCGCGACACCCTGCTCGCGCTCGATGCGCTGGTGCCGCTCGATTTCCCGCGCCTGGCAGATTACGACGATACCTTGCGACCGAAGGTGAATCTGCCGCGCCCGACGGTCAAAACCCGCCTGGCGGAAGCGCCTGCCTTCATCACCAAGGACGGTTCGGAAATCCGCGTTCTGCTGCAACCGGACCTGCATGGCAACAGGAACCAGAGCCTGGCCGAGGCCACCGTGCCACCGGGTATCCGCACCCTGTTGCATCGCCACCCCGTGACCGAGGAGATCTACCACGTCACGGCGGGCGAGGGCCTGATGACACTGGGCAGTACATCGTTCGAGGTCGGGGTGGGCGACTCGATCCTCATTCCGCCGGGCACGCCGCATTGCATCGAGGGGCGCGGCGTCTTGCCCTTGCGCTTCCTTTGCTGCTGCAGCCCGGCCTATTCCCATGAGGACACCGAACTGCTGGATGCGCAGGAATGAGCATGCAGGAATCGTTTCGCTGGTGGCGCGCGAGTGACCTCGACGGCTTTTTCGGCCTGTTTGTCGACAACCTGATCCAGTTGATCCTGATCGTGGTGCTGTGCGGAGCGATCCTCGGCATGCCGGGCGAGATGGTGATCGGCAGCATCCTGCCGGGTGTCACCGTCAGCCTGCTGGTCGGTAACCTTTTCTATGCCTTCCAGGCGCGCGCGCTGGCGCTCCGCACCGGCCAGGTGCAGGTCACCGCCCTGCCCTAGGGCGTCAATACCGTATCGCTGTTCGCTTTCATCCTGTTCGTGATGAAACCGGTGCTCGACCAGACCCACGACATCGAACTGGCCTGGCAGGTTGGCTTGGCGGCCTGCCTCGGCTCCGGGCTGATCGAACTCGGTGGTGCTTTCGTCGCCGGCCTCGTGAAACGGGTCACGCCGCGCGACGCCCTGCTGGCAACGCTGGCAGGGATTGCCATCACCTTCATTTCCATGGATTTCTGCTTCCGGATTTTCGCCGACCCGCTGTTCTGCTTCATCCCGCTGGCCTTCATCCTCGCCCAGTACATCGGCCGCATCAAGCTGCCGGCCGGCTTGCCGCATACCATTCCACACAACTCATCCGACATAGCTTTGTCAGTGATTTCATGCTTG
>JACDZI010000240.1 GCA_013426785.1 Rhodocyclaceae bacterium
TATAGTTATCCGCAAAACATACTATACTTAAGAGAAAATGTAGGAGCTTACGACAGTGAAACTGTGCAACGAAGACCAACTTTTGAATTTCTTAAGACGTGAAGAAGACAGTTCAGTTAAGTATAGACTTGCTTTTCTGAATAACTTAAAAAATTTGTCTTATGATTTAGACAAAGCCTGCGTTATTTTTGCAGTTGCAAAATCGACCGCTTACGTCTGGATTCGGATGTGGAACGAACATGGTTATGAAGGAATTGTATCTCCCTTCCACAAATCTGATAGACCTTCTGGACGTCCTCCTAAACTAAGTGAGGATGACTTAGAAAAACTAAAAACCATGCTTTCAAAAAAGCCTAACTGGTTAACAGAAGAAGTCTCTAATCTAATTGAACAAGTGTGGCATGTTAAACTCTCTCTGTCACAGGTGGCAAGGATTCTAAAAAAAAACTGAATCTGCACTTTTCAAAACCTTATCCGCATGATTATAGGCGTCCAGTAGATGCAGAAGAGACACTGATGTCAAGAGTAGAAGATACATATAACGCCTTGGAAGAAAAGGGATTTTCTCGTGAAAGAATAGCAATTGGCTATTTAGATGAAGCGAGTCCACAAACAACAGCTAACACCGTTAGGTTTTGGCACGTTGGTTGTGGTGATATAGTAAAAAATACCTCAAAATACCAATCTAATACCATTGGATTTTATGCAGCAGTTGGAATAAACACAATAGATTTTCTCCAAAACTCAAAGAAAGAGTCAATTGCTAATTTTTTAACAAAAATTAAGCAAGCTAATATGGACTATGACGCTATTATTGTTGTTTTGGACAATTACAGTAGTCACACTTCATACGAAGTTAAAAATACAGCAGACACACTTGGTATATCACTCTTATTTCTTCCTCCTTATTGTCCTGATCTCAACCCAATTGAACAGATATGGAAATCTATTAAGCGGGAAATTTCTGTAGAATTTATCTATTCTAATGAGTACTTAAAGTCAGTCATCTCTGATTC
>JACDZI010000013.1 GCA_013426785.1 Rhodocyclaceae bacterium
CCGCATCAGTTCAAGAGGGCTGCTGCCCTGTTTCGGCTATCTTGGACAACAGTGAATCTATACAGTATTGCGGCTAGAGCAGGTTCATCTTGCGTGCTGCTGCGCGCAACTCTTCACGGAAATGCGGATGGGCGATGCCGATCAGCGCATCCGCACGCTGCTTGCCAGTCTTGCCGCGCAACTGGGCGATGCCGAATTCGGTCACCACGTAGTTGATGTCGTTCTTGCTGGTGGTGACATGGGTACCTGGAGTGAGGGTTGGCACGATGCGCGAGATGCTGTTGTTTTTCGCTGTCGATGGCAGGACGATGAAGGCCTTGCCGCCATGTGAGCGGTTGGCGGCGCGCACGAAGTCGGATTGCCCGCCCGTGCCTGAATAGGGGGCGAACCCCAGGCTTTCGGAACCGCACTGGCCGATCAGGTCGATCTGCATGGTGGCGTTGATGGCGATCAGGTTGTCGTTCAGCCCCGCCAGGGCAGGGTCGTTGGTGATGTTGACCGGATGCATTTCGAGCATCGGGTTGCGGTGCATGAATTGATAGAGTTTCCTGGAACCGAGCGCGAAGGTGGCGAACATCTTGCCCGAATGGTGGTTCTTGCGCCGGTTGGTCACCACGCCGGCGTCCACCAGGGTCATGATGCCGTCGCCGATCATTTCGGTATGGATGCCGAGGTCGTGCTTGTGGGTGAGTTGCGTCACCACTGCGTCAGGAATGCCACCATAGCCGATCTGTAGCGTGGCACCGTCGGGGATCAGTTCGGCGACGAACTTGCCGATGGCTTCCTGCACCGGGCCGATTTTCGGCAGGCCGACTTCGAGCAGTGGTTCCGTGCTCTCCACCAGCGCGGTGACCTGCGAGATATGGACGTGGCAACTGCCGTTGGCGAAAGGAACATGCGGATTGACTTCGAGTACCACGGCGCGTGCCTTGGCGACTGCCGCCATGGTGTAGTCGGCGCCGAGGCTCAGGGAAAAGTAGCCGTGGTCATCCATCTCCGAAGCCATGGAAAAGACGACATTGGCGGGGGTCAGACCGCGCTCGATGAGCATCGGCAGTTCGGAGAAGTAGGCGGGGATGAAGTCGATCCAGCCCTCCTGACCACCGGGCCGCGATGCGCCGCCAAAGAAGTAGGCCACGTGACGCACATGCGCCAGTGTTTCCGGATCGAAATAGCCGAACTTGCGCAGCGGCAGGATCTGGGTCACCTGGACATCGCGGAATTCCCTCCGTTGCTCTGATAGTTCTGCCAACAGGGTCGGCGGTTCGCCCACGCCGGTGGGTACCACGATCAGGTCGCCATCCCGGACCTGACGCACGGCATCGGCCGCCGTCATGCGTTTTGCTTGATACATCGATTGGACCGACATCATTTTCTCCGCGGATATTTTTTCGCTCCGACGCTTGGCCGGGACCCGAATTATTGCGCGCTGCCGTGGCTTGGGGTAGTGTTGCGCGCCTTATCGAGGAAGAAATGATGACCCCACAGCAAGTCGCCGAGAAGGTTGCCCGCATCATGTGGCCGGACGATCATGCCGTCCGCGGCCTGGGCATGGAGATTGTGGCGGTCGGACCCGGCACTGCGACGCTGCGCATGTCGGTGCGCCAGGACATGGTGAATGGCCACGGTAACTGCCACGGCGCTTTCATTTTTGCGGTGGCCGATTCGACCTTTGCCTATGTGTGCAATTCCGATAACCACCGCGCTGTGGCCAGGGGCGTCGATATCAACTTCCTCGCCCCGGCTCATGGCGGCGATATCCTCACGGCCAGTGGCGCCAGGCGGCAGCAGGGCGAGCGTAGCGGCATCTACGACATCGAGGTAACGAACCAGCAGGGTACACTGGTCGCCCTGTTCCGCGGCAGGTCGGTGCGGGTCAAGGGGCATTTCTTCGATCCGGCGTAAAGGTGTTCGCATGAAAAAATCTGTTGTGTTGATTCTCGCTGCCCTCCTTGCGGCCTGTGGCGAGGGCGAAAAGCCGACCGCGCCTGCCGCGGCACCCGCCGCCGCACCGCCACCGGCCGAGGTTGATGTCGTCACCATGGCAACCGATTCCGCGACGATCACGCAGGATCTGCCAGGACGTTTGCAGGCCGTGCGCAGCGCCCAGGTACGCGCTCGTGTCGAGGGCGTGGTCGAGAAGCGGCTATTCGATGAAGGCAGTGACATCGCTGCCGGGGTACCCCTGTTCCGTATCGATTCGCGCACCTATCAGGCCCAGGCCATTGCCGCCAGAGCCGACCTAGCGGCGGCGAAGGCCCAGTTCGACCGCTACAAGAGCCTGCTCGACATCTTGGCGGTCAGCCAGCAGGAATTCGACAGCGCTCAGGCGCGCGTCAAGCAGGCCGAGGCAACGCTTTCAAAGGCGAAACTGGATCTCGAAAATGCCGTCCCGCCAGCGCCGATTTCCGGCCGCATCGGTCGGGCGTTGGTCACGGAAGGCGCGCTGGTCGGCAAGGGCGAGGCGACGCATCTGGTCACCATCGAGCAGATCGACCCGATCCGCGTCGAATTCACGCAAACCTATTCCGACATGTTGCGTCTGCAGCAGGCGATCAAGGCCGGCCGGCAGCAGCGGGCCGAGGCGGCCGATGTGCAGCTGATGCTGGAAGATGGGTCGCTCTATCCCGAAAAGGGCAAGCTGCAATTCACCGACCTGGCGGTCGACCCGGCCAGCGGCGCCATCCTGTTGCGCGCCGAGTTTCCCAACCCTCAGCGCGAATTGCTGCCGGGCACCTTCGTGCGCGTGCGTTTCCCGCTGGCCCAACTGGAGAACGCTATCCGCGTGCCGCAACGCGCGGTGGTCGGCAGCGCGCAGGGGCAGGTGGTGATGACCGTGGGCGCCGACAACAAAGTGGCGCCCCGACCGATCCGCACCGGCGGCATGTCGGGCTTCGATTTCATTGTCACCGACGGCCTCAAGGCGGGCGATAAGGTCATCGTCAATGGTTTGCAGAAGGCCCGGCCCGGCGGCGTGGTGAAGCCCGTGCCGTGGACTCCGGGTGCGCCGCTGCTTGGCCCCCCCACCGTTCCCATGCCTGCTGCCGAAAAGAAATAAGCGATGCTGGCCAATTTCTTCATCGACCGACCCATCTTCGCCTGGGTCATCGCGCTGGTCATCCTGCTCGGCGGCGGCTTGGCGCTGCGCCAGCTGCCGGTCGCCAGTTACCCGGCCGTCGCTCCGCCGGCACTGTCCATCACGGTCAATTATCCCGGTGCTGCGGCCAAGGTGATCGAGGAAACCGCCATCGCCCTGATCGAGCAGGAACTCAATGGCATCGAGAACCTGCTCTACATCGACTCCTCTTCCGAACAGAACCTCGGCACCATTACCCTGAGCTTCCAGGCCGGCACCAACCTCGACCTCGCCTCGGTGGAAACGCAGAACCGCATCAAGCGCGCCGAACCGCGTTTGCCCGAGGAGGTGCGTCGTCTCGGCATCACGGTGGCCAAATCGGCACGCAACTTCCTGATGTTCATCTCGCTGATTTCGCCGGACAAGACGCTCGACAACGTGGCGCTGGGCAGCTATGCCGCCGCCAGCGTGCTGGAAAGCATCCGGCGTGTGTCGGGCGTCGGCGAGGCGATTTTGTTCGGCACCGAATATTCGATGCGCCTGTGGCTCAAGTCGGACCGCCTACAAGCCTTTGGCCTGACGCCGGCCGATGTCTCAAAGGCGGTCAAGGCGCAGAACGTGCAGATCGCCACCGGCGAACTCGGCCAGATTCCGGCCTTGCCCGGCCAGGAATACGCCGCCACCATCATTACCCAGAGTCGCCTGGCGACGCCCGAGGACTTCGGCAACGTCATCATCCGCAGTGACGGGCGCGGTGCCACGGTACGCGTAAAGGATGTCGCCCGCGTCGAACTCGGCGCCCAGGACTATTCCATTTCGGCGCGCGTCGATGGCCAGCCGAATGCCGCGATCGCGATTCGCCTGTCGCCCGGAGCCAACGCGCTCAACACCGCCAAAGCGGTCAACGAAAAGATGACCGAGCTGGCGAAGTATTTCCCGCCCGGCATTTCCTGGCTGGTGCCCTACGACACCTCGACCTTCGTCGAGATTTCCATTACCGAGGTGGTCAAGACGCTGATCGAGGCGATGATTTTGGTCGTTCTGGTGATGTATCTGTTCCTCGAAAACGTGCGTGCCACGCTGATCCCGACCCTCGTCGTGCCGGTGTCGCTGTTCGGCGCCATGATCGGCCTCTACGTGCTCGGTTACTCGATCAACGTGCTGACGCTGTTCGCCATGGTGCTGGCCATCGCCATCGTCGTCGACGATGCCATCGTCGTCATCGAGAACGTCGAACGCATCATGAGCGAGGAGGGCTTGTCTCCCTACGACGCCACACGCAAGGCGATGGGCCAGATCATCAATGCCATCATCGCCATCACCGTGGTGCTGTCGGCGGTGTTCGTGCCGCTGATCTTCTTCGGTGGCGCGGTAGGCGCGATCTACCGCCAGTTCGCGGTGACGCTGATCCTGACCATGGGCTTCTCGGCGTTGATGGCGCTGACATTGACGCCGGCCCTGTGCGCCACGATCCTCAAGCACGAGCCGGGCAAAAACGGCGGGCTGACGACCACGGGTTTCTTCGGCTGGTGGAACCGCAGCTTCGCCGCCACCGTGCGCGGCTACATCGCGGTGACGCGCCGCATGCTGGCCAAGCCGATCCGCTGGCTGCTGGTCTATGCGGTAATCCTCGGCGGGACCGGCTGGTTCTTCACCAAGCTGCCGGGCAGTTTCCTGCCCAGCGAAGACCAGGGTTATTTCCTCACCATCGTACAGTTGCCTGCAGGCGCGACTCGCGAACGCAGCCTTGAAGTGCTGGGCACCATCGAGCAACATTATCTGGCGCAGAAGGACGTGGCTCACGTCATCGGCGTCGCCGGCTTCTCCTTCTTCGGTCGCGGCCAGAACGCGGCGATCGTCTTCGTGCGCCTGAAGAGCTGGGACGAGCGGCCAGACAAGGACAGCGAGGCCGATACGCTGGTGAAGAAGGCCAACATGACCTTCTTCCGCATCAAGCAGGCCATGATCTTCGCCATCAACGTGCCGCCGATTCCCGAACTGGCGGCGGTGGGCGGCTTCGACTTTCGCCTGCAGGACCGCAGCGGGCAGGGACGGGAAAAACTGCTCGAAGCGCGCAACATGGCGCTGGGCCTGGCGGGCCAGCATCCCGCGCTGGCCGGTGTGCGTCCCGAAGGTCAGGAGGCCAGCCCGCAAGTCTTCCTTGAGGTCGATCGCCTCAAGGCACGCGCCATCGGCATCGACCTCGGTGAGCTCAACGAAACGCTGCAGGCGACGCTGGGTACCGCTTACATCAACGACTTCGTGCGCGAAGGCCGCATCCTGCGCGTGCAGATGCAGGCCGAGGCCGAGACGCGGCGTACGCCGGAAGACCTGTTGCGCCTGCCGATCAGGAACGCCCGCGGCGACATAATTCCGCTGGCCGAAATCGCCACGGCGAAGTGGATCGTCGGCAGTCCGAAGCTCGACCGCTACAACGGCCTGCCCGCCATGAAGATCGCCGGCAACCCGGCCCCCGGCCGGTCCACCGGCGATGCACTGCTGGCGATGGAAGAGGTCGCGGGCAAACTGCCACCGGGCATCGGCTTCGAATGGTCGGGCACCTCGTTCGAGGAACGACTTTCCGGCACCCAGGCGCCCTTCCTGTTCGCCGTCTCGCTGATCGTCGTCTTCCTCTGCCTCGCCGCTCTTTATGAGAGTTGGTCGATCCCCTTCGCAGTGATGCTGGTGGTACCGCTCGGCATCTTCGGTGCAGTGCTGGCCGTCCATCTGCGCGGCCTGCCCAACGATGTCTACTTCAAAGTCGGCCTGATC
The DNA here is from genome assembly GCA_013426785.1 of Rhodocyclaceae bacterium. Classification (GTDB taxonomy): domain Bacteria; phylum Pseudomonadota; class Gammaproteobacteria; order Burkholderiales; family Rhodocyclaceae; genus Sulfuricystis. The sequence continues at coordinate 5,849 of JACDZI010000013.1, forward strand.
GCCATCATCGGGCTGTCAGCCAAGAACGCGATCCTGATCATCGAGTTCGCCCGCGAGTTACAGGAGCAGGGCAGGGACTTGATCGAAGCGACGCTCGAAGCCTGTCGCTTGCGTTTCCGGCCGATCCTGATGACCTCGATCGCCTTCATGTTCGGCGTGCTGCCGCTGGCGATCTCGACCGGCGCCGGCGCCAATAGCCGCCATGCCATCGGCACCGGCGTGATGGGCGGCATGTTCACCGCTACCGCGCTGGCGGTATTCCTCGTGCCGGTGTTTTTCGTCGTGGTGCGCCGGATCTTCCCCGGTCATGCGCGTCATCATCACGAGGAGGCTCACCATGATTAGGCTGCTTCCAATGGCCGTGGTACTGGTACTGGCCGGCTGTTCGCTGGCGCCTGAATATGAGCGCCCCGTTGCGCCGGTGCCCGCTGAATGGCCCGAAAAAGTCGGCGCTGGCAGCACGGCAACGAAACTGATCGGCGACGACTGGAAGTCCTATTTCGCCGACCTGCAGTTGCAGGCACTGATTGCTGCGGCACTGGAACACAATCGCGACCTGCGCATCGCCGTGGCGCGGGTGGATGAGGCGCGCGCGCTGGCCGGCGGCGCCCGCGCCGACCGTTTCCCCAGCCTGGATGCGAATCTCCAGCAGCAGGCGGCGAGGGTGCCGGGTAACCTGAGTTCCTCGGGCGAACAAATGATCACCCGGCGCTACGATGCCAACTTCGGCGTCGCCGCCTTCGAACTCGATTTCTGGGGACGCGTGAAGAGTCTCGATACTGTGGCGCAAGCGAATTTTCTGGCTACCGACTATGCCCGGCGTTCTTTCTTCCTCAGCCTGATTGCCGACGTGGCGTCCGGCTGGTACAGCCTGGTCGAATTGAACCAGCGTCTGACCCTGTCGCAAGCGACCGAGCAGGGTCGTGCCGAGAACCTGCAACTGATCCAGCGTCGCCGCGACGCCGGGCTGGCGAGCGAACTCGACGCGCTGGTGGCCGATGCCATGTTCCAGAGTGCCCGCGCCGAAACGGCCAATCTCTCCAGGCAACGCGCCATGGCCGGGAATGCACTGAGCCTGCTGGTGGGTAATGAGTTTGCCGTCCCGCCAGCGCCGACTTTTGGTGTCCTGCCGGAGGTGACCGTCGGTTTGCCCGCCGAGGTCTTGCTGCAGCGGCCCGATGTGCTGGCGGCGGAGCAGAAATTGATCGCGTCGAACGCCAACATCGGGGCGGCGCGATCTGCGTTCTTCCCGAAAATCGCCCTGACGGTGCTGGCCGGTTCGGCCAGTCCGGCGCTGGCCGGTCTGTTCGGTGGTGGCAGCGGAGCGTGGAGTTTCGTTCCCCTGCTCAAAATGCCCCTGTTCGACGGCGGCCGGGCCGAAGCGAATGTCGATGTCGCCGAGGCGCGCAAGGTCATTGCCATGGCAGAGTATGAAAAAACCATCCAGCAGGCCTTCCGCGAAGTGGCCGACCTGCTGGCGGCACGGACGCATTACGCCGAGCAGTTGAGCGCCCTCGAAGCGGCTGAACTGGCCCAGACCGAGCGGCTCAAGCGGGTGGAGGCACGCCATCGGCTCGGCGTCTCCAGCTACCTGGAACTCCTCGACGCCCAGCGCGACCAGTTCGCCACGCAGCAACTGGCCGTCACCGCGCGACGGGGGCTGGCAACGACCTCCGCCAGTCTCTTCAAGGCGCTCGGCGGCGCCTGAAACCGCTTCCTCACGCCCGCAACGCTGGCGAGGCCGGCGAAAATCGGCTAGAGTTCGCCACCCCCATAACTAAAACCATTGAGGTCATCATGAGCAATAACAAAGGGCAGCTGCTACAAGACCCGTTTCTCAACACACTGCGCCGCGAGCACATCCCGGTCTCCATTTATCTGGTGAATGGTATCAAGCTGCAAGGCCAGGTCGAATCCTTCGACCAATATGTGGTATTGCTCAAGAACACCGTCACCCAGATGGTGTACAAGCACGCTATCTCCACCGTGGTTCCCGCCCGCCCGGTCAGCATCGGACCCGAAACCGAGTGATTTTTCCTCCCGGCTTGCGGAGGTCCGTCTTTACCGATGTTTGAGCGGCCCGCCGCCGACGAGCAGGCTGTGCTCGTCCAACTGGATTTCGGCGAAGGCGACTTTGCCGAGCGCTTTGAGGAATTCCATCTGCTGGTCACCAGTGCGGGCGCGTTGCCAGTCGCCACGATTACCGGCAAGCGTGGCCGTCCCGATCCGGCGACCTTCGCCGGCAAGGGCAAGGTCCAGGAGATCGTTGCTGCTGCCACCGATACCGGGGCGGATCTGATCCTCTTCAATCACACCCTGTCGCCGGCGCAGCAGCGCAATCTCGAAAAGGCCTGCGAGCGGCGCGTGGTCGACCGCAGCAGCCTGATCCTCGACATTTTCGCGCTGCGCGCCAAGAGTCACGAGGGCAAGCTCCAGGTCGAGCTGGCACAACTGGAACACTTGATGACGCGGTTGGTACGCGGCTGGACTCACCTTGAGCGGCAGAAGGGCGGCATCGGCCTGCGCGGTCCGGGTGAGAAGCAGCTCGAAACCGACCGGCGGCTCCTCGGTAAGCGTGTTGCCCTGCTGAAGGAGCGCCTGCGGCAGCTCGAACGCCAGCGTGCCGTGCGCCGCAAGCAGCGCAATCGTGCCGAGGTGCTGTCGATATCGCTGGTTGGCTATACCAATGCCGGCAAGAGCACGCTGTTCAATGCCCTGACCAAGGCGGGGGCCTATGCCGCCGACCAGTTGTTCGCCACCCTCGATACGACTTCGCGGCGCCTGTACGTCCCGACCTGCGAAATGGCGAGCGGGCGATCCGGCTGCCAGATCGTGCTGTCGGATACCGTGGGCTTCATCCGCGACCTTCCGCATGCCCTGGTCGCGGCATTCCATGCCACTCTGGAGGAGACGACTCAGGCCGATTTGCTGCTGCATGTCGTCGATGCCGCCAGTCCGGACCGTGACCAGCAGATGGAAGCCGTCGGGAAGGTCCTGGAGGAAATCGGGGCAGCCCAGGTGCTGCAGATCGTGGTGTGGAACAAGCTCGACCTGACCGGCGGCCGGCCTGGAGTGGAGCGGGATGAGTGTGATAACATCGTCTGCGTTCGAGTCAGTGCCCGAACCGGCGACGGTCTCGACCTCTTGCGTGCAGCACTGGCCGAAATGTCCCGCAAGTTGGCTGCACCCATTGAAGACAAGATAAATCAACCCCATAACGCTGAACATGATTACCGGCATTCTGATGTCGCTTAATGACCACGGGTGGGGCAAAGACCCCGAACGTGGCAACCGTGGTGGTGGCGGACCACAGAACAACCAAGGCCCGCCCGATCTCGACGAGCTCTGGCGCGATTTCAATCGTCGCCTCGCCGGCATGCTGGGCAAGAAGCCCGGCAATAAGGGTAATGGCGGTGATAGTGGAGGCGGTGACACGGGTGTGCCGAAGCTGACCCCGGGCCAGTTTGGCGGCGGCATTAGCCTGCTGATCGGCCTGGCGGTCGTGGTCTGGTTCGCCAGCGGCTTCTATATCGTCGATGCCAGCCAGCGCGGCGTGGTGCTGACCCTCGGCAAGTACAGCGAGACGACCGATCCTGGTTTGCGCTGGCGCCTACCGTGGCCGGTCCAGACCCATGAGATCGTCAATCTGACCGGTGTGCGCACCATCGAAGTGGGCTATCGCGGGTCGGAAAAGAACAAGGTGCTCAAGGAAGCCCTGATGCTGACCGACGACGAGAATATCGTCAGCGTACAGTTTGCGGTGCAGTACCTGCTCAAGGATCCCAAGGATTACATCTTCAAGAACCGCCATGCTGATGATTCCGTGACGCAGGCCGCCGAGACAGCCATACGCGAGGTGGTGGGCAAGAACCGCATGGACTTCGTGCTCTACGAGGGCCGCGATGTGATCGCCGCCAATACGCAGAAGCTGATGCAGGACACCCTCGATCGTTACGAGACCGGCATTCAGATCCGGGCGGTGACGATGCAGGGCACTCAGCCGCCCGAACAGGTGCAGGCGGCCTTTGACGACGCCGTCAAGGCTGGCCAGGACCGCGAACGGCAGAAAAACGAGGGCGAAGCCTACGCCAACGACGTGATCCCGCGTGCGCGTGGCACCGCCTCGCGGCTGCTGCAGGAGGCCGAGGGTTATCGCGCTAGGCTGGTGGCGACGGCGGAAGGCGAAGCGTCGCGCTTCTCCAAGCTCTACTACGAGTATGCCAAGGCACCGGAAGTGACGCGCCAGCGTCTCTATCTCGAAACCATGCAGCAGGTCTTCGCCAATACCAGCAAGGTCATGGTCGACACCCGGGGTTCCGGCAATCTGCTGTATCTGCCCCTCGACAAGCTGATGGGCGCGGCGGGTGCCACGGTGGCTACGCCACCTTCCGAGGTGGTGCCGGATCGTCCCTCGGCGCCGGCGTCGGCGATGGAAAATCGGGATGTGCGCACGCGCGGATCCCTTGGTACGCGTGAGCGGGGAGATCGCTGATGCAACGACTGCCATTTTTCCTCGTTCTTGTGTTCGCCGTTTTCGGTCTGGCGGGTGCTACGCTATTCACCGTCGATCAGCGCCAGTACGCGATCGTTTTCCAGCTTGGCGAGATCAAGGAAGTCATCAGGGAGCCTGGATTGTCATTCAAGTTGCCGATGATCCAGAACGTGCGATTTTTCGACCGCCGCATCCTGACGCTCGATTCGGCCGAGCCGGAGCGCTTCCTGACCGCCGAGAAGAAGCCCGTGCTGGTCGATTCCTTCGTCAAGTGGCGTATCGCCGACGTGAAGCAGTACTACATTTCCGTCGGCGGCGACGAGATGCTGGCGCGCACGCGACTTTCCCAGACCGTCAATTCCGGGCTGCGTGAGGAGTTCGGCAAGCGCACCGTGCATGACGTGGTGTCCGGCCGGCGCGACAAGATCATGGAAGACGTGCAGAAGAAGGCGGACTTGGACGCCCGCCAGATCGGTGTCGAGATCGTCGATGTACGCCTGAAGCGTGTCGACCTGCCGCCCGAAGTCTCTGAGTCGGTCTATCGCCGCATGGAAACCGAGCGCAAGCGGGTCGCCAACGAGTTGCGTTCCGAGGGGGCCGCCGAAGCGGAGAAAATCCGTGCTGACGCCGACAAGCAACGCGAGGTGATCGTCGCCGAAGCCTATCGCGATGCGCAGAAGATCAAGGGCGAGGGCGATGCCAAGGCGGCATCGATCTATGGCAAGGCCTTTGGCGAGAGTCCCGAATTCTACGCCTTCTACCGTAGTCTCGAAGCCTATCGCCAGAGTTTCAGCCACAAGAGCGATCTGCTGGTGATCGATCCGAGCGCCGATTTCTTCAAGTATCTGAGGAGCGGCAGCAAGGGTGGCGGCAAATAATCCCTGCGCTCTTCCATGACTACCCTGCTGTTGGCGTTCGGCCTGATGCTGGTGATCGAGGGTCTGTTGCCCTTCGTCGCCCCGCGGGTGTGGCGCGAAACCTTCCGCCGCGTCACGGAACTGACTGACGGGCAACTGCGCTTCATCGGCCTTACCTCGGTCATCATCGGCGTGGCACTGCTGACGCTGTTCGGTTAATCATAATGCATACATGGTTGCTGCCCGAAGCCATCGAGGATCTCCTGCCTGCCGAAGCGGCCCAGATCGAAGCTTTGCGCCGCCGCCTGCTGGATGAATTCGCTCTTAACGGTTTTCAACTGGTGGTGCCGCCACTCCTCGAATTCGCTGATGCCTTGCTGTCCGAGAGCGATGCCGACCTGAGCCTGCGTACCTTCAAGCTGGTCGATCAACTGTCCGGCCGTACGCTGGCCCTGCGTGCCGATACCACGCCGCAAGTCTCACGCATTGATGCCCATCTGCTCAATCGCCAGGGCGTCACCCGGCTCTGCTATTGCGGCAGCGTGCTGCATACACGGCCCTCGAACCTGCTGGGAACGCGCGAACCGTTACAGATCGGCGCGGAACTCTACGGCCATGCCGGCCTGGAGGCCGATCATGAAGTCGTCAGCCTGCTGGCCGAGGCCTTGCGCCTTGCCGACCTACCGCCAAGTCGCATTGATCTCGGTCACGTCGGTATTTTCCGGGCACTGACTGATGGACTCAGGCTGGCGCCCAGACTCGATCAGGCGCTGTTCGACGCCCTGCAGGCCAAGGATGTACCCGCCCTACGTGAATTGACCACCGGTTTGCCCGACCCGCAGCGTGCCGGCCTACTGTTCTTGCCCGAACTTTATGGTGGTATCGAGGTACTGGCCCGGGCCGCTGCCTGCCTGCCGGCCCTGCCGCAAATCTCGCGTGCCCTCGGCGATCTCCTGCGCCTGGCGACCGATCTTTCCAGGCTGCCATTGTCCTTCGATCTGGCCGACCTGCGCGGTTACCACTATCACAGTGGTGTCGTGTTTGCGGCCTATTGCGACAACAGCCCCTCGGCCCTGGCGCTAGGCGGACGTTACGATTCTATCGGCGCGCGCTTCGGCCGTGCCCGGCCGGCGACCGGTTTTTCGCTGGATCTGCGTGCGCTGGCCCGGCTGTCGGCGCCGCAACCGTTTCCGGGGGCGATACTCGCGCCCTGGCCAGAGGATGAGGTGTTGCGGGCTGAAATCGGGCGGCTGCGCGAGCGTGGCGAGGTTGTCGTGCTTGCCTTGCCCGGACATGTCGGCGGCTGGCGCGAAGCGGGTTGTGACCGCCAGTTGGTACGGCGCGACGACTGGTGGATCATTGAACCCTTGATGGAAAATTAAAGGAAAACGGATATGGCCAAGAATGTCGTGGTGATCGGCACGCAGTGGGGTGACGAGGGCAAGGGCAAGATCGTCGATTGGCTTACGGATCATGCTCAAGGCGTGGTGCGCTACCAGGGTGGCCACAACGCCGGCCACACGCTGGTGATCGGCGGCAAGAAGACGGTATTGCACCTGGTGCCCTCCGGCATCCTGCGCGAAGGCGTCACCTGCTACATCGGCAACGGCGTGGTGTTATCCCCCGAAGCACTGATCAAGGAACTCGACGAGCTCGCTGCCGCCGGCGTGGCGGCGGAAGGTCGCCTGAAGATTTCCGAGGCCTGTCCGCTGATCCTGCCTTATCACCAAGCAATCGACATTGCCCGCGAAGTCGCCAAGGGCGCCAACAAGATCGGCACCACCGGTCGCGGCATCGGCCCGGCTTACGAAGACAAGGTGGCGCGGCGTGCCCTGCGCGTACAGGACCTGTTGCGACCGAAGCGTTTCGCCGAAAAACTCGGCGAAGTACTCGAATATCACAACTTCGTCCTCAAGAACTATTTCGGCGCTCAGCCAGTGGATTTCCAGCAGGTGCTGGATGGCGCGATGGCACTGGCGCCGCGCATCACCAGCATGATCGCCGACGTGCCACGGGCGTTGTATGAGGATCACAAGGCCGGTGCCAATATCCTGTTCGAGGGGGCGCAAGGCACGCTGCTCGACATCGACCACGGTACCTACCCGTTTGTCACCTCCTCGAATTGCGTCGCTGGCGGTGCCTGCACCGGTGCCGGCGTCGGCCCGAGCATGCTGCACTATGTGCTGGGCATCACCAAGGCCTACACCACGCGTGTCGGTAGCGGGCCCTTCCCGACCGAACTCTACGATGCGCTTGAGAAACAGGATCCGGTCGGCAAGCATATGGCCACCAAGGGCCACGAGTTCGGTGCCACCACCGGCCGTGCCCGGCGCTGCGGCTGGTTCGATGCCGCTGCGCTGAAGCGCGCCATCCAGATCAACGGCATTTCCGGCCTGTGCGTGATGAAGCTCGACGTGCTCGATGGCATCGAGGAAATGAAGATCTGCACCGGCTACAAGCTCGACGGCCAGTTCACCGACATCCTGCCGGTCGGTGCCGACGATTTGGAGCGCTGCGAGCCGGTGTATGAGTCGATGCCCGGATGGAGCGAAAGCACCGTTGGTGTCAAGTCATTCGACGCGCTGCCGCAGGCGGCGCAAGCCTACATCAAGCGCATGGAAGCTTTGTGCGAAGTGCCCGTGGATATGGTGTCGACCGGCCCCGATCGCGAGGAAACCATCGTCCTGCGCCACCCGTTCAAGTAGCCTGCCTGAAAAAATCGGCGCTGGCGGGACGGCGGCTGGGGCGAGGTAACAATCTCTTACACTTTGTCATCCTGCTGCAGGTCTCTCGCGTTGAGTCGATGCTCATAATGCGAGCATGAGGAAACAGCGGGGGGCGCGATGAAATCGTTAATCAGGTTGGGTGGTGCGATGCTGCTGCTGGTTGTGTTGGGCGGCAATGCCTGGGCCGATCGTGGCTGGCACCATCCGCGCAGTTCGATCCAGTTCGGCATTCAGGTCGGCCCCCCGTGGGGCTACCCGTACCCCGTTTACCCATCCCCCGTCTTCTGGCCACCGGTTTATACGGGGGTGCCGGTGATTGTGACCTCGCCGCCACCGCCGCCTGTCTATATCGAACGGGCACCCACGCAGCCGGACGTGCCGGTGCTGGAGTACGGCTACTGGTACTACTGCCAGGAGGCGCAGGCTTATTATCCACAAGTGAAACAGTGTGCCGGCAACTGGCAGAAAGTTTCGCCGCGCCCGGCGCAATGAAGTGCTGAGCACGCAAGGAGATTGAAATGCGCAAGGGACTGATCGCTACCGCCATGTCGGCCGCTTTGCTCGCTGCCTGCGCGAGCATTCCTACCGGCCCGAACGTGATGGCCTTGCCCGGTACGGGCAAGAGCTTCGACGATTTTCGCCGTGATGACCTCAGTTGTCGTGACTTCGCCTTCCAGCAGATTGGCGGCAAGGCGCGCGAAGATGCCGCGAACAATAAAGCGCTTAGCCATGCGGCGGTTGGTACCGCGATCGGTGCGGTAGCCGGTGCCGCGTTAGGCGGTAAAAGCGGCGCAGGAGCCGGTGCCGGCATGGGGCTGATCGTCGGTAGCGCGTCGGGTGCAGGTGCCTCTGATTCAGCCGTGTATGGCAGCCAGCGCCAGTACGACATCGCCTATGTGCAGTGCATGTACGGGCTGGGGCACCGGGTGCCGGTCAGCGGCAATTACCTGCCCCCGGTGCAGCAGCCACCGGCAAACGCAGTAGTGCCACCGCCTCCCCCGCCCGGTACGCCGCCTCCGCCGCCACGTTAAGTGAAAAACCCGGCTTGCGCCGGGTTTTTTCTTGAAGACAGCGTTCGTTCAACCGCAGGTGCCGACGGCGCCGCAGGCAGTGCAAAAATCGCAGCCGTCCTTGCGGATTACCGTCATGTTGCCGCACTCGGCACACAGGGAACCCTGCGTCACTTTGACATCGCCCTTTTCGCGCGGGGTTTCGAGGATGCCCATTTCCCGCGTCGGGTAGCCGTGTTCGTCGAGGATGCCGAGCATGGCGTAACGGTGCATGATCAGGCGGGCGATGTAGGCGACGGTCGAGGGCCAGTTCTGCTGCTTGTTGGAGCCGGGCACGCGCGCCATGAAATCGCCGAGCGGCTCGGGGTAGTTGAGCAGCTTGCGCAGCTTCATGCCGATCCAGGCCGGGTCCATCACGCGCATGTCGAGCGACAGCAGCTTGGTCAGGCCGTCGAGGGCACGTGGGTAGTTGCCGGAGAGCCAGCAGGAGTAGGGGCGCGTCACGCCGTCGGGCAGAGTGATTTCCTTCAGGCCGAGCACGAAGTCCTCGCGCGAGGCCGGATTGACGATATCCACGGTCCAGGAAAGCGTGCCGTCGGTACCGGTCTTTGGCTCGTCGCGGCTGAACATGCAGTCGAGCACCGGCGTGGTAGCGTCGTTGGCTACTGTGTCGAGCGCGCCAAGCTGTTCGCAGCGGTAGCGGATCACCTGGGCCATGGCCGAGACCGGGCCGGGCATCATGCGCAGTTCGCCGTGGGGTGGCATGGCCATCTCGAACGGTTCCTCGCCGACCGTGCTGGCCAGCACGTCGAGTTTCAACTTGAGCCAGGCCGGGTCGTTGGCACGCATGTCCATCGACAGCGTCTTGGCGACGGCACCGAGGCCGCGCGGCTGCTCGGAGCCATTCACCCAGATTTCGAAAGGCACGGCCTGGCGCTTGTCGTTCTCGATCTGGCCGACGAACAGGGCGAACTCGCCGTGCGGTGTCTCGATCATGTAAGTCCAGGCAGCATTGCCATCGGTGAGCCTGGGCCGGCCGGGCCAACGCAGGCTGGCCAGCACCGGGGCCGGGAGCGAGCCGATCTTGAGGCGGCGGTTGGCGCCGTCGATAGTCACGTCCTGCGGCTGCTTCTGGGTCTGCGCCTGGGTTTGTGCCGGGGGCGGTTCGACTGAGAGCACGCTGCCGAGCACCTTGTTGGGCCGGTAGGTAGCGAGGCCCTTGAGGCCGGCCTTCCAGGCCGTCAGGTAGAGATCCTCGAACTCGCCGTAGGGGTAGTCCTCGGGCACGTTGACCGTCTTGGAGATGGCGGTGTCGATGTAGGGTGCAACGGCCGCGACCATGTCCTTGTGGGCTTGGGCCGAGATTTCCAGGGCGGTGACGAAGTAGTCGGGCAGCTTGCTGACATCTCCACCCTGATGCTGGTAGAGGCGCCAGGCGTAGTCCTCGACGGCGTAGATCTTGTGCGTGCCGTCAGCCATGCGCTTTTTGCGGGTGTAGGTCCAGGAGAAGGGCGGCTCGATGCCGTTCGAGGCATTGTCGGCGAAAGCCAGCGAGATGGTGCCGGTCGGGGCGATCGACAGCAGGTGCGAGTTCCGGATGCCGTATTTGCGGACCTGATCCTTGATGTGCTGGGGCAGGCGCGAGGCGAAGTTGCCGCCGGAGAGGTAGAGATCTGCATTGAACAGCGGGAAGGCGCCGCGCTCGCGGGCAAGTTCGACCGAGGCCAGGTAGGCGCGGTCACGCATGAACTCGGAGATCTTGGCGGCGGTCAGGCGCGCCTCGTCGGTGTCGTAGCGCAGGCCGAGCATGATCAGCGCATCGCCGAGGCCGGTGAAACCAAGGCCGACGCGGCGCTTGCTGGCGGCCTCCTGGGCCTGCTGTGGCAGTGGCCAGTGGGTGATGTCGAGCACGTTGTCGAGCATGCGCACGGAAGTGTCGATGACTTTGCCGAATCCACTGTAGTCGAAGTCGGCGGTCTCGGAGAAGGCGTGGTTCACGAACAGGGTCAGGTTGATCGAGCCCAGGCAGCAGCAGCCATAGGGCGGCAGCGGCTGTTCGGCGCAGGGGTTGGTCGCCTCGATGGTCTCGCAGTAGTTGAGGTTGTTGTCCTTGTTCATGCGGTCGATGAACAGAATGCCCGGTTCGGCGTGATCATAGGTCGAGCGCATCACCTGTTCCCACAACTCCCGTGCCGGCATCTTGCGATAGACCCACAGGCCATCGTCACGTTGGAAGGCGCCGCCCTGTTTGACGTCGGCACAGGGCTCGGCGCGATGCACCAGTTCGATGTCGCCGCTACTTTCGACTGCCTTCATAAAGGTGTCGGTGACGCCGATCGAGATGTTGAAGTTAGTCAGGTCGCCGTGATCCTTGGCGTGGATGAAGGCTTCGATGTCCGGGTGGTCGCAGCGCAGCACGCCCATCTGCGCGCCGCGGCGCGAACCGGCGGATTCGACCGTCTCGCAGGAGCGGTCGAATACACGCATGTAGGAAACCGGGCCGGAGGCACGCGATTGGGTGCCCTTGACGCGGGCGCCGACCGGGCGGATGCTGGAAAAGTCATAACCGACGCCGCCGCCGCGCCGCATGGTTTCGGCGGCTTGCAACAGGGCAGTATAAATGCCGGGACGGTCTTCGACGATCTCGGAGATCGAATCGCCGACCGGTTGCACGAAGCAGTTGATCAGTGTGGCGCACAGGTTGGTACCGGCGGCCGAGTTGATGCGGCCGGCCGGCACGAAGCCGTTTTCCTGGGCGTCGAGAAAGCGGGCTTCCCAGGTCGGGCGGCGCTCTTCGGCTTCGACGCATGCCAGGGCGCGGGCGACGCGGGTGCGCACGTCGCGCACGTCGCGCTCATTGCCCTTTGCGTATTTTTCGAGCAGTACTTCGCCTGAGATTTCCTGCGGCAGGGGCAACCCCAACTGCCCCGTGTATTCCTGGGTGGTTTCCTGAAAGGTGTCGGGTGTCGTCTGGTCCATGGTCATGTTCTGGTTTTCTGATGGATTGGTGGAGTGCGATATACGGGAGCGGCGAAGCATAGCGAGACCTCCGGAATGTGCAAAGAAATAAATTTTTGCTCCCTTATAAAACAATGAGTTGTAAAAATCTCTAGTGGCTACTGAAATTTATACCACTACCTATAGTAGGTTCTGTTTCCGGAAAAGCATGCGAAAAATCAGTCTGTTGTCGGTATTTGGTAAGGTGGGGCGCGAAGCGGATTTGTTGCGCCGCATCATCCGATGGTGCTTGCAGGGGGTTGACAGCGCACCGATGATGCCGACTCGTCCGTCCGATGTGGTATTGATGAAATTAAGGCTATGACAAAAGTAAAGATGCAGCCGTTATTTTCCCTGTCCGGGGCCTTGCATCGTTAAACTGCGGCCTTGGTCAGAGGAAGAATGATAGACAGTCCTTCACTGGAAATTGGCAACACCCACGACTTCTGCGAGGTGCGCGCGCAGGTGCATCGTCTCGTCCAGGCAATTCGTCCCGGTCACGAAATGGAACACATCGATCAGGCGTTTGCCCTGATCGAATCGGGGTGCCTCGGCATTCTGGCCGGTTATTCGCCCCTGCTGACACCTTACCACAATACCGGTCATGTGCTGGAAGTCGTGTTGTGCAGTGCCCGTCTGTTGCATGGTCTGCACCTGGGTGGACAATCGCTCGACGCGCTGACCATCGATGCCTGTATCGTTGGCGCACTGCTGCATGATTCCGGCTACCTGATGACGAGCGGAGAAACAGAGGGTACCGGCGCACAATTCATCCTCACCCACGTGGTGCGCGGTGTTGCGTTCGCGGAGAAACAGATGGTGAATTTCCTGCCGCCCGACCTGTTGCGCGCCACCGGCAAGGTCATCGTGACGACCGACCACCGCCCGGTGGCGATCATGCCCGAGTACGACAACCGGGCCCAGCAACTCGCGGCCTGGGTGACGGCGACGGCCGACCTGATCGGGCAGATGGCCAACCGCGAATATCTCGAACGCCTGCTGCTGCTCTATTTCGAGTTACGCGAGGCGGGCATCGACTTCTTCAACGATGTCCATGACCTGCTGGAAAAGACCGACGGTTTCTACAAACTGATGGCGGCGCGCCTGCAGAATGAACTGGGTGGGCTGGCGCCGTACCTCACCAGGCACTTCGACCAGGCCCGCGGCGTGCGGCGCAATTTCTACGTCGAATCGATCGACCGCAATCTCGACTACCTGGCCACCCTCGTCAAACAGGAGCGGAAGGAACGCTTCGAGCGGCTCAAGCGCGGCGGCATCGTCGAGCAGGTGATCCAGTTGATCGAGAAGAACAACTAGGGCAGTGCCGCCTGGCGGGTTTCCAGCGCTTCCCAGCGCTCCAGCAGGACAAGCAGTTCTGCATCAATGGATACCAGCCGCGTCGCTACCCCCTGTGCCGCCTGGCTGTCCTGATAGGTCGCCGGGTCTTCGAGGCAGGCGGTCAGTATTTTCTGTTCGGCTTCGAGTGCCGCGATCTTGTCAGGCAGGGTTTCAAGTTCGCGTGCTTCCTTCCATGAGAGCTTGTCCGCCTTGGGTTTCTCCGCTTGCCGTGCTGCCGGCGCTGACTTTTTCGGCTCGGGGCGGTTTTCGGCACGGTGCAAGGCCTGATAGGCTGCCCAGTCGCAGTAGCCGCCGGCATATTCGTGCCAGACACCGGCACCTTCGGCGGCACAGGTCTGGGTGACGATGGCGTCGAGGAAGGCGCGGTCGTGACTGACCAGAAACACCGTCCCGGCATAGTCCTGCAAGAGGTCTTCGAGCAATTCGAGCGTGTCGATGTCGAGGTCGTTGGTCGGTTCGTCCAGCACCAGCACGTTGGCCGGGCGGGCGAACAGGCGGGCGAGCAGCAGCCGGTTGCGTTCGCCGCCGGAGAGCGATTTCACCGGCGATCGCGCCCGTTGCGGGGCGAACAGGAAGTCGCCGAGATAGCCGACCACGTGTTTGCGGGCGCCGCCGATCTCGACGTAGTCCGAGCCCGGCGAGATGATGTCGGCCAGTGTTGCCTCCGGGTCGAGTTGCGCGCGAAACTGGTCGAAATAGGCAATCTCCAGTTTCGTGCCGCGTTTAATGGTGCCGCTATCGGCTGTCAGTTCGCCGAGAATGAGGCGAAGCAGGGTGGTCTTGCCGGCACCATTGGGGCCGATCAGTCCGATGCGGTCGCCGCGCTGGATGCGGCAGGAGAAATCGCGCACCACGCACAGGTCGCCGAAGGACTTGCTCACGTCCTTCAGTTCGGCGACGAGTTGGCCGCTCTTGTCGCCGCTGTCGAGTTGCAGCTTCACCTGGCCGAGCCGCTCGCGACGGGCAGTGCGTTCGGCCCGCAGCCGGTCGATGCGTTGCACGCGGAAAACAGCACGAGTACGACGCGCTTCAACCCCTTGGTGGATCCACACCTCCTCTTCCTTCAGCAGCTTGTCGAAGCGCGCGTTTTCCTTCGACTCGTCGGCCAGTTGCGCTTCCTTGCGTTGCTGGTAGGCGGCGAAACTGCCGGGAAAACTCGCCAGCCGGCCGCGATCCAGTTCGACGATGCGGGTCGCCAGCCGGTCGAGGAAGCGCCGATCGTGGGTGATGAACAGCAGCGTCACCCCGCTGGCGAGCAGAAACTCTTCCAGCCATTCGATGGCGGCGATGTCGAGGTGGTTGGTCGGCTCGTCAAGCAACAGCACTTCGGGCGCGACAGCCAGCGCCTGCGCCAGCGCGAGGCGTTTTTTCAGCCCGCCCGACAGGGTCCCGACCCGCGCGTCGGGGTCGAGGGAAAAACGCGCGATCACCTGTTCCGCCCGGGCTTCATAAGCCCAGGCGCCCAGCGCCTCCATCTCATGCTGCAAGGACTCCATGCGCGGCAACAGCGTGTCGTGGTCGGCATCCGCTGCGGTGAGCCGGTGGGCGATGTCGTGATACTCGGCCAGGAGGCTGGCGGTGGCGCCCATGCCGGACACGACAGCCTGGAAGACGCTCAGATCGGGATCGAAGGGGGGTTCCTGCGGCACATAGCCGAGCTTGAGGCCGGGTTGCGTCCATGGCGCGCCGTCGTCAAGGTGGGCATGGCCGGCCAGCGCCGCAAGAAGGGAGGATTTGCCGGTGCCGTTGCGGCCGATCAGGGCGACGCGCTCGCCGGCATCGAGCTGGAACGCAGCGGCATCAAGCAGCGGCACGTGGCCGTAGGCGAGACAGCCATTGTCGAGTTTGATCAGGAGCATGGGCGCATTCTAGGCGCCGTCCTGCCAGCGCCGACTTTTTACAAAATCGTGCAGACGTCCGCGAAGGCCGGCCGCGGGCTGCGCTGGAATAGCTGGTCCGGGTCGCCGTAGCCGAGGTTGCACAGGAAGTTGGCCTTGATGTTTGTGCCGGCGAAGAACTCGGCATCGACCCTGGCGGCATCGAAACCCGACATCGGGCCACAGTCGAGGCCGAGGACGCGGGCGGCGAGCATGAGGTAGGCTCCTTGCAGGCTGCTGTTGCGCATCGCCGTGGTTTCGATCAACGCATCGTTGCCGACGAACCAAGCGCGGGCATCGACATGGGGAAACAGGGTCGGTAGCGTGTCGGGAAAGTCGAGATCCATGCCGAGGATCGCCGTGACCGGCGCGCTCGCCGTCTTGGCGCGGTTGCCTTCCAGCAGCAGCGGCAGCAGGCGCGCCTTCGCTTCCGGCGACTTTACATAAGTGATGCGCAAGGGCCAGCAGTTGGCGCTGGTTGGTGCCCACTTCATCAGTTCGTGCAGTTCTTCGAGCAGGCTGTCGGCTACCGGCTGGTCGAGCCAGCCATTGTGGGTGCGGGCAGTGCGGAAGATCTGATCGAGGGCGGTGGGATCAAGCGCCATGAGCGGGATCAGGCGATCAGATCGGGGCCGAGCATGCGCTCAGCGGCAGAGATGCGATCCTTGAGTTGCAGCTTGCGCTTCTTGAGACGCCGCAACAGCAGCTCGTCGTGCGGCGGGGCCGCCTCGAGGCGCTCGATCGTCTCGTCGAGGTCGTGATGCTCGACCTTCAGTTCGGTCAGCAGGGCCTGCAGGGCGGCGGGATCATCAGGGAGCGACATGGGACGGAATCTTATGCCCCTCTGCCGCGAAAGGCAATCCCGCCGCTAAAATGAACTGATGGACAACAGGAGGATCGGCCGCTTCGAGGTGCGCGGGGAGTAGGGGCGCGGAGCGCAAAGTGTCGTCTATCTCGGTTGGGATCCAGCTCCACGGCGATCGCTCACAGCTTGCACCAAATCCACGAAAAATGGCTAATGGACAATCTGGGATGAATGGACATCGAAACTTATGTCACGAACCTGAAGGGCACAACGAAGCTCAGAGATGGCTCTGTGTATATCAAACACCGATGTGGTTAAGTTCGGGCGTTGGCGGCAAGAACGGGATGGAGCAATGCCAGACGGGTCGATCTTCGTGCAGCCCAAACTTTCTTGAGATAGCACTTGCGACGGACGGCTCTGGGTCGGCAACCGCCGTCCCGCCAGCGCCGACTTTCCGGGCGTCGTCCCGCCCGGTTCCCTTTTCTATGCGGGTTCGAGCAACAGCACGCCCAGTGGCGGCAGGCACAGGCGTAGCGAGTGCGGCCGGCCGTGATGGCCCCAGTCCTCGGCGTGGACGCCGCCGGCGTTGCCCTGGCCGCTGCCGCCATAGAGCGGCGCATCGCTGTTGAGTACTTCGCGCCAATAGCCGCCTGACGGCACGCCGACGCGATAGCTCTCGCGCAGCACCGGCGTCGCGTTGAGGATCACCAGCATCGTTTCGCCATTCGTTCCGCGCCGCAGGAAACTGACGATGCTCTCGTCGCTGTTGTGGCAGTCGACCCACTCGAAGCCGCCGTTGTCGAAATCGCGGGTAAATAGTGCCGGATGGCTCTTGTAGCAGGCGTTGAGGTCGCGCAGCCAGGCTTGCGCGCCGGCGTGCGGCCCATATTGCAGCAGGTGCCAGTCGAGGCTGAGGTCGTGGTTCCATTCGCGCGTCTGGCCGAATTCGCTGCCCATGAACAGCAGCTTCTTGCCGGGGTGCGCCCACATGTAGCCGAGCAGCAGGCGCAGGTTGGCGAAGCGCTGCCATTCGTCGCCGGGCAGCTTGCCGATCAGCGAACCCTTGCCATGCACGACTTCGTCGTGCGAGATCGGCAGCATGAAGTTTTCGTGGAAGGCATACCAGATGCTGAAAGTGATCTGGTCGTGGTGGAATTTGCGGTGGATCGATTCGTGGGCGTAGTAGTCGAGCGTGTCGTGCATCCAGCCCATGTTCCACTTCATGCCGAAACCCAGCCCGCCCAGCCAGGTGGGGCGCGACACCATCGGCCAGGCGGTCGATTCCTCGGCGATGGTCTGCGTGTCGGGAAAATCGCGATACACCGCCTGGTTCAACTGGCGCATGAAGCCGATGGCGTCGAGGTTTTCGCGGCCGCCGTGGGCGTTCGGCACCCATTCGCCCTCCTTGCGGGAGTAATCGAGATAGAGCATTGAGGCGACGGCATCGACGCGGATGCCGTCGATGTGATACTTGTCGAGCCAGAACAGGGCGCTGGAGAGCAGGAAGGCGCGCACTTCATGGCGGCCATAGTTGAAGATCTGGCTGCTCCACTCCGGGTGGTAGCCCTGGCGCGGGTCGGCGTGTTCGTAAAGGGCGGTGCCGTCGAAGTAGGCGAGGCCGTGCTGGTCGTTCGGAAAGTGCGAGGGCACCCAGTCGAGGATGACGCCGATACCGCGCTGGTGCAGGGTATCGACGAGGAACATGAAGTCCTGCGGCGAACCATAGCGCGAGGTCGCGGCGAAGAACCCGGTCACCTGGTAGCCCCAGGAACCGTAGAACGGGTGCTCCATGACCGGCATCAGCTCAACATGGGTGAAGCCCATATCGACGCAGTAGTCGGCCAGTTGCGGCGCCAGGTCGCGGTAGCCGAGCGGACGCAGCGGATCGTCCGGCGAGCGACGCCAGGAACCGAGATGCACCTCATAGACGGAGTAGGGCGCATCGAGCGCATTGGCCTGCTTGCGACGCGCCAGCCAGTCCTGATCTTGCCAGACATAGTCGAGGTTGGCGATCACCGAGCCGGTGGCCGGGGCGACCTCGCTGCTGAAAGCAAAGGGGTCGGCCTTGTCGACCTTGTAGCCATCGAGTGCGGATTCGATGTGGAATTTGTAACGCTGGCCAACGTGGGCTCCCGGCACGAAACCTTCCCAGATGCCGGAACCGGCATGAATCTGCTTGAGCCAGTTACTGTGGCGGTGCCAGCCGTTGAACTCACCCATCACGGAAACGGCATGGGCATTCGGCGCCCACACCGCGAAATGGCAACCTGACTTGCCGCGCTGTTCTCCCGGATGTGCGCCCAGGCGCTCGTAGAGCCGGGTATGGCTGCCTTCGCGGAACAGGTGCAGGTCAAGGTCGCTCAGGCGACTGATGGCAGTGGGGGTGTTCGACATGTGCTGGGTTTCCGGTTGGCGAATGCGAAAACAAAAAAGGCCCGACGCAATGTCGGGCCTAGCCTACGAGTGCGACGTCCAGCCGATTATAGGGTCATTGTGCGCCGGCACAGGCGAGCATGCGCTCGACACGCTTCTTGCGCGCTTCCTCCAGGGTCAAGCCGACCAACGAATCGGGCGGCAGGGGGACATCCCAGTGTGCTTGAAAGAGCATCAGTTGCTCGCCGGTATCCATGTGGGCACGATAGATCTTTTCCTGATAGGCCGGGGCGCCGGGTAGCGAAATCAGTTCGACGGATTGAATAATCATGCAGGTCTCCTTTGGCTGTTAACCATATCGGCCATATCTCTTCCGGGATAAGCGGGAAAAACAGGTAAAAGGGGGCGTGTATCATCGCTTAAGAAAACAAGGCGGCTTCCCTCTGGCTGCTTTGCCTGATCTTCGGGAGCATTGCCCATGACTCAAACTCCATCGACGCAACCCGGCCTGCTGGCCAAGCTTATGGCTCTGCTTCTCGGCAGCATCGTGCTCGTGCTGGGGTTTATGTTCTCCGTGGTGCTGCTGGGCATCTTTTTGGTGCTGGGCGTGGTGGGAGGCGGGTATTTCTGGTGGAAGACCCGGCATGTACGCAGGGCGATGCAGGCGGCGGCGAATGAGCGTCCCGGTGACGGTGCGGTGATCGAGGGCGAGGTGGTGGTGGTCGATGATGACCGGACGACCCAAGTGATCGGCATTACTTATGAAAACGATTCTTCCGGGGGGCGCAGTTCCCGCTGATGGGCCGGCCCGTCAGGCCGTCGTATCGATCAGCTTGCCGGTGAGTTGCCCTTGGGCGTTCGGGATTGGATGCGCGCCATCTTCGTGCTTTTTTCTCGGTTCGTTATCCCGGTTGTCACGCTTGTTCTGACCGTCCGGGTTTGCACGCACCACATCCGGTTTCGCATGTACCGGAGGCGGTTGGATCAAGGAAATGAAAGAATCGAGTCCCATGATCGCAACTAACGACATATGAGAGCAAGGCTTTAGCCGGGATCGCTAAAGCAAAAGGGTTGGAGTTTTCTCCAACCCTTTGTTTATTGGTGGGCGGCACAGGGTTCGAACCTGTGACCCCTGCCGTGTGAAGGCAGTGCTCTACCGCTGAGCTAGCCGCCCGATAAAGCGGCGCGGATTATAGCCTCACTTGATGACGGCGGCGATGGCCTTCGCCACGTAGTCGATGTTCTTCGTGTTCAGCGCGGCGACGCAGATGCGGCCGGTGCCGACGGCATAGATGCCGTACTCGGCGCGCATGCGTTCCACCTGCGCGGCGGTCAGGCCGGTGTAGGAGAACATGCCGCGCTGCACGTCGATGAAACCGAAATCCGGCGCACCGGCGCCTGCCAGCTTGTCGACCAGGCTGCTGCGCATGGCGCGGATGCGCGCGCGCATGCCGCCCAGTTCGTCTTCCCACAACTGGCGCAACTCGGGGCTGGACAGCACGGCCGCCACGACGGCGCCGCCATGGGTGGGCGGGTTGGAATAGTTGGTGCGGATGACGCGCTTGACCTGCGACAGCACGCGCGCCGATTCGTCCTTGCCGGTGGTGACGATGGTCAGCGCGCCGACGCGCTCGCCGTACAGCGAGAAGGATTTGGAGAAGGAGCTGGAGACGAAGAACTGCAGACCGGAGGCGGCGAACAGGTCGAGCGCGGCGGCGTCCGGCGCGATGCCGTCGGCGAAGCCCTGATAGGCCATGTCGATGAAGGCGACCAGATTGCGCTCGCGCACGGCGGCCACCACCTTGGCCCACTGTGCGGCGGACAGGTCGGCGCCGGTCGGGTTGTGGCAGCAGGCGTGCAGCACGACGATGCTTTTCGCCGGCATCGCCAGCAGGGCCGCCTGCATGCCGGCGAAATCGACGCCGCGCGTCGCCGGGTCGTAGTAGGCGTAGTCCTGCACCGGGAAGCCGGCGCCCTCGAACAGGGCGCGGTGGTTTTCCCAGCTCGGGTTGCTGATATGGACGGTGGCATCGGGCAGCAGGCGCTTCAGGTAATCGGCGCCGACCTTGAGCGCGCCGGTGCCGCCAAGGCACTGGGCGGTAATGGCGCGGCCGGTGGCCAACAGTTCGCTATCCTTGCCGAACAGCAGGTTTTGCACGGCGCCGTTGTAGGCAGGCGTGCCCTCGATCGGCTGGTAGCCGCGCGGCGGCTGGGCGGCCAGGCGGGCCTGCTCGGCCTGCTTGACGGCGGCCAGCAGCGGAATCTTGCCGTCGTCGCCGAAATAGACACCGACACCGAGGTTGACCTTGGCGGGGTTGGGGTCGGCGTTATAGGCTTCGTTGAGGCCAAGGATCGGGTCGCGGGGGGCCATTTCGACGGCGGCGAACAGGGAAGTGCTCATAAGGGCAAGGCTCCGGAAAAAAGGATGAAAATAAAGGCGCGATAATAGCCGAATGAACGAGCAAGTTATCGCCTTCCCCGGCAGTCCTTTCCGCCTCCACGAACCCTTTGCGCCGGCCGGCGACCAGCCCGAGGCGATCCGCCTGCTGACCGAGGGGATTACGGACGGCCTGAGCTTCCAGACCCTGCTGGGCGTCACCGGCTCGGGCAAAACCTACACCATGGCCAACGTGATCGCCCGGCTCGGCCGGCCGGCGCTGGTGCTGGCCCACAACAAGACGCTGGCGGCGCAGCTCTATTCCGAGTTCCGTGAGTTCTTCCCCGAGAACGCCGTCGAATACTTCGTCTCCTATTACGACTACTACCAGCCGGAAGCCTACGTGCCGGCGCGCGACCTGTTCATCGAGAAGGACTCGTCGATCAACGAGCACATCGAGCAGATGCGCCTGTCGGCCACCAAGTCGCTGCTGGAGCGGCGCGACGTGGTGATCGTGTGCACCGTCTCGGCCATCTACGGCATCGGCGACCCGGTCGATTACCACGCCATGATCCTGCATCTGCGCGAAGGCGAGAAGTGCGCCCAGCGCGAGATCATCCGCCGCCTGTCCGAGATGCAGTACGAGCGCAACGAGATGGATTTCCACCGCGGCACCTTCCGCGTGCGCGGCGACGTGATCGACATCTTCCCGGCCGAGAACGCCGAGAGCGCCCTGCGCGTGGCCCTGTTCGACGACGAGGTCGAGTCGCTGACGCTGTTCGACCCGCTCACCGGCCATACCAGGCAGCGGCTGGGCCGCTTCACCGTGTTTCCCTCCAGCCACTACGTCACGCCGCGTGGCACCGTGCTGAAGGCCATCGAGAAGATCAAGGCCGAACTGCGCGAACGCAGCGAGACTTTCTACGCCGAGCAGAAGCTGGTCGAGGCGCAACGCATCGAGCAGCGCACGCGCTTCGACCTGGAAATGCTCGACCAGCTCGGCTTCTGCAAGGGCATCGAGAACTACTCGCGGCACCTGTCCGGCCGGCAGCCCGGCGAGCCGCCGCCGACGCTCTACGACTACCTGCCGCCCGACGCGATCATGTTCATCGATGAATCGCACGCGACGATTCCGCAGGTGGGTGCGATGTACAAGGGCGACCGCTCGCGCAAGGAAAACCTCGTGAATTACGGTTTCCGCCTGCCCTCGGCGCTGGACAACCGGCCGCTCAAGTTCGAGGAATTCGAAGGACTGATGCCGCAGACCGTGTTCGTCTCGGCGACCCCGGCCAACTATGAGCAGGAGCACCAGGGCCAGGTGGTGGAGCAGGTGGTGCGGCCGACCGGCCTGATCGACCCGCTGCTGGAGGTGCGGCCGGCCAGCACGCAGGTGGACGACCTGCTGGCCGAGATCAAGCGGCGCGTGGCGGAAGGCGAGCGCGTGCTGGTCACCACCCTGACCAAGCGCCTGTCGGAACAGCTCACCGAATTCCTCGCCGACAACGGCATCAAGGTGCGCTATCTACACTCCGACATCGACACCGTCGAGCGCGTCGAGATCATCCGTGACCTGCGGCTGGGCATCTTCGACGTGCTGGTCGGCATCAACCTGCTGCGCGAGGGGCTGGACATCCCCGAGGTGTCGCTGGTGGCGATCCTCGACGCCGACAAGGAAGGCTTCCTGCGTTCCGAGCGTTCATTGATCCAGACCATCGGCCGCGCCGCCCGCCACCTGAATGGCAAGGCGATCCTCTACGCCGACCGCATCACCGACTCGATGCGCCGCGCCATGGCCGAAACCGAGCGGCGGCGCGCCAAGCAGCTCAGCCACAACGCCGCGCACGGCATTACGCCGGTGGGGGTGAAGAAGCGCATCAAGGACATCATCGACGGCGTTTACGATGTCGAGGCGCTCGGCCGCGAACTCAAGGTGGCGCAGGAAGCGGCCAAATACGAGGCGATGAGCGAGAAGGCGCTGGCGCGCGCGATCAAGCGGCTGGAAAAAGCCATGCAGGAACACGCCCGCAACCTCGAATTCGAACAGGCCACCGCCGCGCGCGACGAGCTGTTCAGGCTGAAAAAAATGGCTTTCGGGGATTCAGGGCACGACGCCCCGGTCTAGCGGGCCGGACTGGAAAAGTCGGCGCTGGCGGGACGGCGGCAAAGTGCTAGCAGAGGCAATGATATCAATCGGCAAGGCCCAACCCACCCTTGCGAGCGAGGAATCCACCCGGTTGAGCACGTAAGCGCCCGTCCATTCGGTTTCGACAAAGAACAAATCTGCCGGGAGGTTGGGTGGGATGGGCAAAGGGGTATGATTCAATGGCGTGCCAAGTGACCGATATCGACAGGGAGTCAGCATGCGCGTCAATTACTTCATAGAGATGCCATTTGAACCTCAAGATGGAATGTGTAGCGACCCAGTGAGTCCCATTGGAGCTAATAGGCGGGTGACTATATGATTCTTCATTTTCTCAGGAAGCTGGCCGTATGGTAATTTCTGCGGATCATCGCCTTCGTCAGGTTCTCGAAATCCATCGACTCATCAGCCAGGAGCGTCGTTTGGATAAGTTGGCGGCATTGGTCATGGAAACTGTTGGCAGTTTGCTAGAGGCTGACCGCAGTACCCTTTTTCTCTTTGACAGTGAACTCATTGCCCTGCGCTCCTGTTTTGCGCAAGGCATGGATGGTCAGAAATCTATAGTCGTGCCATTGCGAATGGGATTGGTGGGTACCGCCTTGCTACAGCGCCAAACCCTGAATCTGGTTAACGCGTCTCGACACCCGTATTTCAATGCGGACTTCGATAGCGTACCAGGCGTACCGTTGGACAGTCTGCTCGCTGTCCCCATCTTCAAGGCGGACGACGGACAAGTTCTGGGTGGGTTGAAGCTGATCAATAATCCATCGGGACGATTTACGCCTGAAGATGAACTCGTGGCGAACGATGCGGCACGCCAGTTTGCCGAGTGTCTCGGGTCGAATTCGGTAGAAATTGTCCCTGTGATTCAGAAACTCGACCTGCTGCACAATTGGATCGAGTTTGGTCATGGCGCGGTGTTTAGGCTTGATCAAGGAAGCGGAGTGTTACAAGCGCTGCACTTAGAAGGTGGTGCTAATCAAACTCCCCTTAACATGCGGTTGGGAATCGCCGGAGTAGTGGCCCTGACGGGTAAAGCATTGATGGTGGTGGATGCAGCCTCTGATCCCCGCTTCGATGCGTCATTTGACCGCGAGACAGGTTATGTCACCCGTCAAATTCTCTGCGTGCCCTTGCATGATTCGCGCGATGAAGTCCTCGGGGTCATCCAGGTAATCAATAAAATTCGGGGAAGCTTTGATGCGGGCGACCTTGACTTGCTGGTCTCGGTGGCGGGTATCGTGAAAGTTGCCTTGGAAAACGCCATGCATGCTAAGGAGGAGGAGCTGCAATTTCACAGTCTGGTCGACGCCTTGGCAGCCTCGATTGATGCGAGAGATCCCCTCACGGCCGGCCATTCGCGCCGAGTTGCGCAAATTGCAAAAGGCATTGCCCTGCAACTGAAATTCACCGAACAGGACGCAGAATTGCTCGAAGTAGCAGCCATCCTGCATGATTACGGCAAGATCGGGGTGAATGATGCCGTATTAAAAAAAGAGGGTCGTTTGGACGCGGTGGAGTATGAACACATCAAGCGACATGCCCAGTTGAGCCATGACATCCTCGACAAGATCCACTTCGCGCGGAAGTATCGCAGCGTACCGTTGATAGCAGGTTCGCACCACGAAAATCTCGATGGATCAGGTTACCCACTTGGGCTCAAGTCGCACGAGATCCCGTTTATGGCAAAAATCCTATCGGTTGCAGATGTCTTCGAGGCCCTCACGGCAGATCGGCATTACCGTTCCGGGTTACCGTTGACCATGGCCATGGAAATCATAGATGCCGGGATCGGGCATAAGTTCGAGTCGCGAATTGTTGCAGCGCTACGGGAGTATTTGAAGCTCTGCCCGTTCGAGCGATCGATTCGGCCAGTGGAAAATTGAAGCGTCAAGCAGCATGCGCTTGAACTTTTTTTCCCCGCACCCAGAGCCGATTGCCGAAGCTGACCGTCCATTGATCGATCAGGAACGCATGCTGTTCCTCGTTGAGCACTTCCCGATTGGACAGCAGGTGAACTACTACCCGGAATATATTCGCGCAATCAATTTTCAGACCTTCATCATCGGTTACCGGATCAACAACAAGTTCATATACTCGGTTGACGATATTGCCAACGATGGCAACGGATTGCCGATAGGGTTCCGTCTGGGGCGCGCGCCCACCCTTGCCCTCGCCGGGGTGACAGACTTCCAATTGTTGTTGCCTGACACCTCCAATTTAGAAAAAAACCTTGACTATTTCACCCGCGCTGAACTTGGCCGCGATGGGCAATTCACCCCTGGTAATGCGCTGACGCTCTACATCCAAACCAAAGTTCGCGGTGTGCCAACGCTTGATACCAAAGTGGTGCGCCGACAGAAACTGCCCAATGGCCCATTTGCAGGCATATCCACCGTGCTCGTTACTCCCGACTTTGCTACCCTCATGCTCGCCGACAAGCGGCGCAAGCAACGGGTTCAATCGACCATCGCCGCAGAGCTGATTTTCGGGATTGATCAGTCACCTTTTGGCTGTGTGCTGGCCGACTTTGCCGAGCAGTCACTGCGCATCGGTCTTGCCCAC
This sequence comes from Rhodocyclaceae bacterium, assembly GCA_013426785.1. Lineage (GTDB taxonomy): Bacteria > Pseudomonadota > Gammaproteobacteria > Burkholderiales > Rhodocyclaceae > Sulfuricystis. The sequence continues at coordinate 31,427 of JACDZI010000013.1, forward strand.
GGCAAAGAAATCATGCCGTTGTTGAACGAGGGCGAGTCGGTACTGATCACGTTCACCATTGGTGAAGCCAAAAACTTCTATCAAATCAAGGGCAAGGTATTTCGCCGTAGCGATGAAGCGTGCGTAATCAATTATGAGCAGTTGCACAAATACGGGAAATTCACTCCGATCTCGATGATGGATGTGATCGAGATTAAGACGGGCTTGCTCAACCACAAAGCGTAGTAGCAACAGCCACTACCGTTTTGCCAGTACGCACGTCGGACCCTCTGGTTTGCCCAAGCAGAATTGCCGTTATTTCGCCTTCGGCACTTTGCTGCCGTCGGCCCGTGAGGGAGGCCTCAATGCCATTTCCTTGGCAATTTGAGTTACTTGAACGAAATGCCGAGCAAGGTCCGCATCGTCATTTTTGTTGTGAAGGTCGAATAGGCGCCCAAAGAAATACTTCAATTTGATCGTCAGTAACAAAGGGTTGTTCCGGCCCAGCAGCTTTGCATCGTTCAAGTATTCAATGATCTTGGCGTGACATTTCCGGTGGGCTTCCGTATTGGGATACTCGTACTCATCCATCAACCTTTCCTCGTCCTCGAAATGCCGCATGACATCTTCGATGAGCAGTGTAAATTCGGCCAGAATGATCGCTGGTTGTGCGTTCTCGCTGTAGGCCAATGCCAATAGTAAATTGCCTCTGGTAATCAGCGAACAATGGAATTCATCAATATCTTCGATACCAGTCAGGCCGTAGTGATGCAGTACGAAAGTCGTATCGGGTACGATGGTTTCGTCCGAGACTTTGACTTCGCCGATCATATCGTGCTCGACCAGGGATAAAGCAGTTCCCAACTTCTGCTCGACAGCGGCCAACTGTCGTTGAACTTCGTTCCTTCGTGCCACAGCAAGTCTGAGGTGCAACATGGTTTCTCTCGTCGCCCCTTGGCTGCAAAATTCTTCAATGACAGAATCTAAATCGTCAATTAGCTGTGAAAGGGGCATGACAGTCCTTTGGTTCGGTTCTGTTAACGACGATGGCCCCAGCGGAACCGCTGCTTTAGATCGAGAACCCTGGGCAGGTACTGGCTGTCGGCCTGGAGCCGGTTTATCCTGAGCGGGGACCTGTCCTGACCGATCGCTCTCGACTCATCGGTACGAAGGCATGGGGGGGGATTCAGTCATCACTCTCCAATATCGATTTCATGGCCTTTTGCGCTCGCTTATTGGCCGAATCCCTGCCGTAGAGCGGGGCGCAGATCGTGAAAATTGCATTATGCAGATCGCGCGTGATTTTGCCTGACTTCTCTATTTCGTGAAAAACGATCTTGCGCGCACGCATGATCTCACCTAGCGGTCGATGATCCTTCAGGGCGCGCCATGGGTCGAAAACCATGGTTTCGGCCCTGGCAGTCAGCGCCTTGCCCGAGGCGCTTTCCGTATCCTGCACGGGAATTATCAAGGTCCCGACGGTGATATAGGGAGCCACGTCATCCGGCCAGTCGCGTGCGGCATCCTCAATCGGTGTGAGGGTCTCGTCGCTGAAGAACTGTAATTGCAGCTCGAACTTCAACGGTCCGGCGGCTAGATGTCCCCTGAAGTTCTTTGCCCAATCGCCGCCCGCACCTGCGCTGACACGGGCCGGCAGCAGGCGGACACGCACGGCATAGGGGCCGCAGGCAAGCGGCGCAGCAGAATGAAATGACTCGGTGGCGAATCCGCTGAACGGCCGACGACGCAACTTGCGTAACTGCAGGAGCTTACCCACGGCGCGGATGAAGCCAAGGCGATTCGTCAGATAGCGAAAAACCGCATACGGCCCTTCCAGCGAGCGCATGACGAAAGCGACGAAATCGTCGTAGTTCGAGCTCAGGAATGACGGATGGTTGATGAGCAGGAAATCCTGGCTATTGGTTGGCCCCGTTCCCAGTGCGCCCGGGCCGACAACCCCAAGCACCTTGATCGCAAAGCAGCGCACCTCCGGCAGATGGTTAGCCTGCGCACTGGCCGGCAGATCGGGAAGTCCGTGGGAGATCCGCACCAGCGCATCGTAGGCGGCGGGGATGGCGAACAGGCCTTGCCGGGCATGGCTGGGTAGACCGTCACGCACTTCGAAGCGAGCCTGCAGGCCGAGCAACTGACTTCGATTCAGCCCGGGACCATCGCCTTCATTGAGGAACTGATGCAAGTGGGTCCGGTGCAATTGTAAGGCGCACAGGGCGTGATTCGCCGCTTCATCGACGCTGATGTGTTCTTTCCATTTGGTGCTTGGTTCGGCCATGCTGAATTCCTTTTCGGGACGGCGCTCGTCTGCAACTGCTGATAATCCTATCCTCAATTCACCGCTGATGGGGAAGGTTTCTTCCGTTCTTGCGGCGCAAGGGGTGGGGCTGAGGTACTGACCAGCCTGTCGCGCGGACCGTCGGCGATGATCTTGCCCCCGTCCAGCGCGATGATCCGCGGCGTGACGCCAAGCATGACGGCGCTATGCGTTGTCATCAGCAGCACACCGTCGCGCTCGATCACCTGGGGCAGACGTTCCGCCAGCAGGCGTTCGCCGTCCGGGTCCAGGCCCAGCGTCGGCTCGTCGAGCAGCAGGATGCGCGCGGGCTGGCCCAGGGTGCGCGCCAGCGCCACTTTCTGACGCTGCCCGCCGGAGAGGTTGCCGCCGCGCTCGTCCAGCGTCATCCCCAGCGACATGCGGCCGCTGGCGAACTCGACATCGAGGCCGGCGGCCCAGATCGCCCGGTCGAAATGCCGGCTGCCGGCGACCGACCCCGCGATGCGCAGGTTGTCTTCCAGCGTGCCGGCGAACAGCGCCGGCTCCTGCGGCTTCCAGGCCAGCCAGCGCGCGCGGTCCAGACGCGCGATGTCCTCCAGCGCCAGCCCGTCGATCAGGATGCGGCCCTCGTCCGGCCGGCACAGCCCGGCCAGGCAACGCAGCAGCGTGGTCTTGCCGGCGCCCGGACGCCCGAGCAGGGCAACGCGTTCGCCGGGGGCGACCGAGAAGGACACCGCATCCAGTGCCGGCGGCCGGTCGGGATAGCGCTTGGCGAGCCCGATCACCGCTATGCGGCCGGCAATCGTGGGGCGCGGTGTGCACTCGCGCTCCGCCACTTCCTCCAGGCTGGCCTCCATGCGCGCCGCGGCGCGCTGAAAGTCTTCCCACTTGCCCAGAACCGTGAACAGTGAACCGACCAGCCCCAGCGCACGCGCGGCCAGCAGGTTGGCTGCGATCAGGCCGCCGACCGAGAGCAGCCGCGCATCGATCAGGTAAGCGCCGGCGACGAGCATGACTACCGTGCTGGCCGTCTGCATCGCCGTGGCCAGCGTGGCCAGATGGCTGCCGGCCAGGCGCCTTTCACTGTCGACATGGGCGCTTTCGTCGGACAGGTCGCGCCAGCGGCGCAGAAAGGCGCCGGATCCGGGCACGGTGCGCACGATGTCGAGGCTGTTGAGGGTTTCGCCCATGAAAGCCAGCTTGCGCGTACCGTGGGTTTCGGCTTCGCGTGCCAGAACCGTCGCGCGGCGCTGGAGCGCCAGGCCGGCCATGGCATAGATGGCGACCAGCAGCATGGCAACGATCGCCAGCGGCCAGGCCACGATGGCCACGGCCACCACGTAAAGCAGGACGAAGGGCGTATCGGCGAGCGCCAGCAGATAGCCTGAGGAGACAAAATCGCGCGACAGCGACAGGTCGCGGTAATTCGAGAGAAAGCGCGCGAACCCGCCGGGGGGGGAATCGACCTGTCGCACCAGCTTGGACCACAGGGTTTCGTCACCCTGACGCGCCAGGCCGGCACCGATGCGTTCGGTCGACCAGTTGCGCACGACACGCAGTGCCGCATCCGTGACGAGATAGATCACCATGCCGATGGCCAGTGCCCACAAGGTCTCGAACACCCCGTTGCTGATCACCTTGTCGTAGACCAGCATGGCGAACAGCGGCAGCAGCAACTGGCCGAAATTGACCAGCAGGCTGGCGATGCCGACCTCGGCCCAGGATGAGCGCAGCGCCGGCCACAGCGCCACCAGCGAGCCGATGCCATCGCCGCCGAGGCCGGCGAAAGGCAGACGGAGGACGATGGCTTCCGTCAGGGCCTCCGCACCGGCTTCGGTGAGGTCGGCCACCGGTTCGCCGTCAATGCCAACCACCTGCCAGCGCTGTTCGCGGCGATGCAGCAGCAGGTAACTCGCCGGCGTCAGTTGCAGGATGGCCAGGTCGCCGGGCAGGTCGAGGATTTCACTTAGCGCTGCAACCCGATGGCGGGCCGACAGGCCGAGGCGGTCCAGCCGGCGCGCCTGCTGCGGCCAGTTGGCGCCTGCGGCGGTGAGTTTTCGGACGATGGCTAGCATCGCCACTGCGGCGGCGCGGTTGGGCCCGCACAGGCCGCTGACCGCTGTGAGCAACTGCCGTCGATCCAGTCCTTCCGGACCGGGTGTCGGCGCCGTCGGGCCGGCGTCGCCGTCCCGCCGGCGCCGACTTTCTTCCATCAGGCGACCTGCCAGTGGATTTGGCCTACCTGAACTGCTGAAGCATTGTAAATGGTGTAGTCGATTTTATCGGCCGCGAGCGTGTTCTGTACCATGGTTTCGCCGGAGACGAGCCCGAAACTGATCGTGTCGCCGCTGTTCGCCCGGACCCAGATTTCCGAAGGGTTGCCAGCGTCGTTGAAATTGCGTATGTCGGCGCTGGCAAGGGAAAGAGTGGTGGCGTTGCCATCGCGAATGTCGAGAATCTCCATGGAGTTCGTGACGTTGGCCAACGCAGTCAGCGAATAGGTCCCGCCGAGGTTGAATAGTTTGATTGCATCTCCGCCGGCGGCACGAGCAGAGATGTTGCCATCGCCACTCAACAGGGTGGGTAAATTAGCACCCGAGGCATCAACCCAGAAGGTGTCGTCTCCGTTGCCCCCTGACGCGGTATCGCGACCGAGTCGCACGTCGAGAATATCGTTGCCATCACCTGCCGAGAGGGTGTCATTGCCGAGACCGCCGTCCAGAAGGTTGTCTGAAGTATTGCCTGTCAGGGTGTCGTTAAGGCTCGAACCGGTCAGGTTCTGAATGCCTGAATAGCTGTCACCCAGGGCATCTCCCACAGTGCCTGAGCCGGACGTAAGGTTTGCCGTCACCGCAGCGCCTGCGTTGCTGTAAGACGCTGTGTTATTGCCGGTGCCACCAATCAGAAAGTCCGCACCGGCACCGCCAATCAGAATGTCATCGCCGGCACCCCCTTCCAGGGTGTTTGCACTCAAACTGCCTGTGAGCGTGTCGTTAAATGCGGACCCGATCAGGTTTTCGATGTTCGTCAGTGTATCGCCTGCTGCATCGCCCCCGGTGTTGGCTGCTCCGCTGACCAGGCTGACTGCCACCCCCGCCGCCGAATCAGCGTAGCTTGCCGTGTCGTTCCCCTCTCCACCGTCCAGGCTATCGGCTCCGCTGCCCCCTGCCAGCGTATTGGCACCGCCGTCACCGGTCAGGGTGTCGTTGTGGGCTGAGCCGATAATGTTCTCAAAATTCTGCAAACTGTCAGATCCGGCACCACCGGTGTTTTGGACAGCAAGCGAAGCTAGGGATACCGTGATCTGTGCGGTCGCGCCGGCGTAACTCACCGTATCGATTCCGCCCTGTCCATTGAGGATGTCGTTGCCGCCACCACCGACGATCACGTTGCTGCCGCCGTCGCCGGTCAGAGTGTCGTCGTGGTCGGAGCCGATCAGGTCTTCGATTCCGCTGAGAACATCACCGCTAGCATCGCCGCCGCTGCCGACGCCGTTGATGGTCGCGGTCACCCCCGCGGTCGCCGTAGCGTAAGACGCTGTGTCCGTGCCTTGCCCGCCGATCAGGCTATCCGCGCCCGCCCCACCGATCAGGGTGTCATTGCCGGCACCGCCTGTCAGAACGTTGGCGTTGGCGTCGCCAGTCAGCGTGTCGTTGTAGTTGGAGCCGAGCAGGTTCTCGAAATTGCTCAGGGTGTCTGTTCCGGCACCCCCAGTGTCCTGCGCGCCGCTAATGGCCAGGCTGACCCGTACCGCCGACATCGCTCCCGCATAACTCGCGGTGTCTTCCATGCCATCGTCGCCGTCCAGCGAGTCAGCGCCGAGGCCGCCTTCGATGACGTTATTCCCCGCGCTGCCCGTAAGCACATCGCCGTAGATCGAACCGATGATGTTCTCGATGCTGTCATAGCCATCATTATCAGTGTTGGCTCCGTTCGCTAGATTGACCGCTCTTGGGCCGGTGGCGCTGGCATAGGAAACCGTGTCCGCCCCATCACCACCCTGGATGGTGTCCTGGCCCGCTCCGCCATCGATGACATCATCCCCGCTCGAGCCGATGATGGTGTCTGCGTGCATACTGCCGATAATGCGCTCGATGTCGATCAGCGTGTCGGTGCCGGCGGCACCGGTGACGGTGCCGGTCGCGAGATTGATCGTTACCGCGCCGGAAGCAGTGGCATAGCTGGCAGTATCAAAGCCACCCGCACCATCCAGCCTATCGTTGCCCAGGCCGCCGACCAGAATATTGTCGGACAAGTTGCCGTAGAGCTCATCGTTGAAATTCGAGCCGGTAAGATTTTCAATGCTGATGAAAATGTCGCCGACGGCATCGTTGCTTGCCGGGATGTTGTTTTGTAAATCAACCGTCACGCCGGCGGTGGAGTGGGCAAAGGAAACCGTATCGCTGCCGTTGCCGCCCGAGAAAAAGTCGGCACCGGATAAACCTTCGAGAAGGTCATCCCCATCGCCACCGGTGAGGGTGTTGGCGGCGCTGCTACCAATCAGGGTATCGGCAAACGCAGAACCGGTGAGGTTGTACAGTATATTGACATAGGTGTCGCCGGCCGCGTCGCCGGTATTGACGACCGCGGGACCCTGAGAAAAGCTCGTCGTCAGCGTTGCGGTGACGCCTAACCCCGCGGCAGTGGTAATGCCTTGGGCGGCCAAATACGTGTTGCCTGCATTCGCGTAACTGGCCGTGGCGCTATTACTCCAGCCATACAGGTAGTCGGCACCGATAAATCCCTCGAGCAGACCGTTGCCATAAAGGCCGTTTGCGGATTCGTTTCCGTAGATCATGCTGCCACTTAGCGAGTTAGCAGCGTATAGGTACTCCATGTTGACTACCGTGTCGCCGGCCGCAACGCCGGACATGACGATGCCCATCTGCGAGTTCTGCGTGGCGGTGAGTAGCGAAGCCGTGACGGTCGAGGTGGTTTCGTCGATATACCAGAGGTCGATTCCGGCACCACCATCGATATAGTCGCTGCCAGCCCAGCCGCGAATATTGTTGTTGCTGGCATTGCCGATCAGTACGTCGTCCCACTGGCTGCCGTAGAGGATGGCTTCGATGCTGCTAAGCGTATCGTTACCGCTGCCGCCGGTGACAATGCCGGTTGCAAGATTCACGTAAATTCCCCTGAGGGCATACCGATAATCGACATAGTCATATCCCACGCTACCGGTAATAACGTTGTCGTTGTTGTCGGCGTAAACATATGCGCTATTGGTGCCCTCGACTCTGAAGTTCTCGATGTTGGAGAAGTTGGCAGTACCTGCCACAGGCGCAGTAAATTGCAAAGATCCCGTATAGAGGTTTACATAGATTAGATTTGACCCGGCGTAAGCCCATACCAGCGTGTCGCCCACGCTGGTATTGGGACCGCCGTCAATGATGTCAAGGACCGCATCCGCACTGGTCATTCTGATGGTGTCATCACCGTAACCCCCATACAGCATGGCCTGACCGGTGAGGTCGTCGATCAAAGTGTCGTCGCCGTCTTCGCCGAGCAGCACGTCAAGACCCCCGAGGCCACTCAGGGTGTCATTGCCGTCACCGCCTTCCAGCCGGTTGTAGTTGTTGTTGCCAGTCAGCGTGTCGTTGTATGCAGAACCCATCAGGTGTTGAATCAGTACATAGTGGTCCCCGGCCGCGTCGCCGGTGTTCACAGTTTCATCTATCAGCGAGGCGGTGACGCCTGTGTCCACAACCACAGCGGATGCGTGCTGGTAGCTCGCGTAGTTTAGGCCGTCGCCGCCGATCAGAGTATCGGCCCCCCCCATCCCTTCGAGAATGTCATCCTCTGCGCCACCATCCAGAATGTTACTTTCGGCATTCCCGATCAAGGTGTCCACCGCCTCCGATCCGGTGAGGTTTTCGATGGAGTCGTAGGTGTCGCCACCGGCATCGCCACTCGTTAATACACCTGGTATGCCGACCGTCAAAGACGCTATCACTCCTCTGCTGTGTGCATAACTGGCAGTGTCGTCGCCGAGACCGCCGATCAAGGCATCGGCCCCCCCCATGCCTTCGAGAATATCGTCGCCTCTGCCACCTTCGATTCGGTTATCGAATCTACTGCCGATCAGAGTGTCGGAATAGCCAGTCCCGACCATGTTCTCGATGCTATCGTAACTATCGCCGAGGGCGTCACCGGATTGCGTTACCCCCGTGAGACCCGTAGTCAGGGACGACACCACCGCAGACTGTGAGTTGGCGTAACTGAGGGTATCCGTGCCCTCACCACCGAAGAAGCTGTCCGCGCCGCCCAGACCTTCGAGCACGTCGTTACCGGCCCCCCCGGACAACGCGTTAATCCCCGCATTGCCGACCAGCGTGTCATTGAATTGCGTTCCCGTGAGGTTTTCGATGTCAATAAAACTGTCTCCCGCGGCATCGTTGGTTTGCGTTAGCGGCGCCAGAAGCAGGGCGGGGTTTAGCACCGCGACAACGCCTTCGCTCGACTGCTGATAGCTGACCGTATCGATTCCGCCGCGCCCGTCAAAGACATTCGCTTGTACGCCAGCAGCGCCGGTGAAGGTGTCGCTATACTCCGAGCCAGTCAGGTTCTCGATCGAGGTCAGCACATCCCCATCGGCTTCGCCGGCTTTACCCTCACCCCTCCCTGACAACAGGGCTCCGGTACCATCGCGCACGGTCAGCGTCACGGTTACACCACTAGATGCATACCGATAGCTCGCGGTATCGATGCCGTCACCGCCGTCAAGCGTGTCCGCGTCACCTCGACCGATCAGAATGTCGTTCCCCCCCCCGCCCAGCAATATGTTCAGGCCATCCTTGCCGATCAGGATGTCATCGTGATCAGACCCGGTCAGGTTCTCGATGCTGTCGTACGTGTCGCCGGCTGCCTCGTTGGTATTGGTTACGCTTATACCGAGATCGAGGGTGGCGGTGACGCCGGTGGTGGCTTGATAGTAGGTGGCGGTATCCGCACCGAGACCACCGGTCAAGATATCGGCACCGCTGCCGCCATTCAAGGTATCGTTGCCACGGCCACCGTCGAGGTTGTCATTGCCGCTCCCGCCATGAATCAGATCATGACCAGCCCCGGTAGAGACCGTGTCGTTACCGTCGTTGCCGAAAACCTCGACTCCCATGCCGGAGCGTGGCAAGACCATTACGGTTTCACCGCTGGAATTGGTTGCCTGAAAATCGATCATGGTAACGGCTTCGCGCCAACTCAAATCATAATTGTTGGTGATCTCGAAGGGTATCGGTCCGGACTTGCCGGTCGTCGTGATGTCCATGCCAAAATCGATGGGGTTGTCATTGGCGAAGCTGCCGGGGACGGTATACGAGATGACAATGTCTTTGCCATTGAGCAACATGTCAGCGTTCGGGGTGACAATCCAGCGATTCGCCGTCGCCGGATCCTTACTGACGCCTTCACCGGTCAGGTTGAATCCGGGAATAGCCAATGCATTCCCGTTGACCACAATCTCTATGGCAGACAATTCAGAGAAGTTGTTGAACGTGACGTGTATCACCTTGTGCCAGGTATTGAGATCGGCACTGAATCCTGCATTGTGGCTGATTACATCGTCAGCGGCGCTGCCATTGATGACTTCGCGCGTTGCCTGTCTCTCCGGACTGGCACGCACCGTCAACTGCGCAGCCGTATCACCGGCAACATAGGCACCGAGGGGGGCATCCACGCGACCCGAGGGCGTGACCTTGAATTCGTCCGAGGTGTATAACGCCGCAGTAAAACTGGGCTGGCCGAAGCCATATTGTTCAAGATAATCCAATACGCCTTCGCGCTTTTGCCCGACCCGGAACACCGGTGGGGTTGGTGTCTGCAAGGGAACGACGGTTGCCGGCACTTCGCCTTCGCCCTCGCCAGAGCCGCTGCCGCCGGCCCCCGGACCTTTGCCGACACCCTTGTTGCCAAGGGAGGTGCCGGCACTGACCTTGACCATCGGTGCTGGCGGGGCCGGCAGCTCGACGATGGTCTCCTCGGACGGAGGGGCCTCGTCCGACGGTGGCTTGGCGGAGTCGATGGCCTCGCTGACGAGGCGCAGGCTGCCAGCCTTGGCCGGATTGGCGATCCCCGCCATCTTGAAGACCTGGGCCAGCGGCACCTTGGTATCCGTAAACACGATGTTGCGGCTATCGCCGCCGAGCGCATCGAGCGCGCCGTTAGGCACGATGACGAAGCTGCCGTCGGAGAAGCTCAGCAACAGATCGACGTCGGCGATATCAACTGAAACGAGCTTGCCACGGGCATGGGCGATCATGACCGTACCATCGGGCGTGACACCGGCGCGCTCGACTTCCTGTCCCGCGGGAAGGACTTTGAGGGCCGTGCTGCCTTTGCCTGTCGGTTCGTTTGCCATGATCAACTCTCCTTTTGTCTGTTTCCGAAGTGCCTACAACCGGACGCCGGCCTTAGTTGGCCAGCGTGATGCCCTGCTTTTGTTTCTCCTCCAGCAGGTCGTTGGTACGTCGCTGTTGCTCGACCAGCAGGCCGAGCATCTTGCGCGTTTCGGCGGCTTCGTCGCCGTCGCGCACGATGATCTCCGACAACTGTGCCATCAGTTCGCCATTGCCTTTTTCCAGAATGCCGAGGATGGTGCCCAACTGACGTCCGACCCGCTGCAGTTCGCCACGGAAATTGGTCGACGCTTCGGCATTCTCGGCCAGGGCGCGCAGCATGTCGCCACGTTGCTTGGAAAAGTCATCCAACTCGGAGTTCAAGGCCCGCAACTGCAGGCGCGCGGTCTCGGCCAGTCGGTCCTCGATGCGCATCAGCACGCGCACGTCTTCGCCAGTATCCGTGGCCAGCTCCTCGATCGAGCGTTTCGTCATCAGATCATCAAGCTTGGACTCCGGTGGCTTGGCCTCTGCATCGGCTTTGCCTTCGATGGTGCGCGGAGCAGCCGTTTTCAACATGCCCGTTGCCGTGTCGGCCGCGGCCGCCGTCCCGCTGCCGATCATGGTGCCGGCTGGCATCGAGGTTCGCGCAAGGAACTCGGCAGCGGCGGCATTGCCGAGGGCGCCTTGCGCGCCCCAGCCGCGCTTGAGGGCTGTCTTGCTGTAGGCAAAACCCTCGTTGGAGAGCGCGAACTCGACGTGCTGGGCGACTTCGGAACCGAGCAGGGACAGAATATCGCCCATGCAGCGCCGGAGGCCGACCATCATCAAGCCCAGAATGATGGAACCGAGCAGCCCAAAGAGCGAGGCGGAGAAGGCGATGCCCATCGACTTCATGGGCGCCTTCATGCGTTCGATCATGTTGCGGAAGACGTCGATCGTATTGGCGCTACCCATGTCGATGTCGGCAAAGCTGCCAATCAGGGCCGAGATGTCGTTCAGCGTTGAGAGCAGGCCGATGAAGGTTCCCAGCAGGCCCATGCCGACCAGCAGGCCGGACAGGAACTGCGGCAGCGCGTTACGGCTTTGCAGCCGTTCTGCTGACTTTTGCAGTTCGTGCTCGATGGCGGCCTGTTCTTGCGCCGTGATGTTGCGCCCGCTGGAGGCCGCGATCATGCGCAGGACGTAAGCCGTATCGCCGTCGAAGTTGATGGCCATGTTCTGCAGCGTGGCAACGTCCGCTTCGCTGCGTGCCGCTTCGGCGAAGGCGGACACCATCTTGGCTTCGCTCATCAGCCGGAACACGCTGCGAATGATCAGCATGCCACCTAGAATGATGATCACGAAGATCATGTAATTGATCTGCGGATGCGGGTTTGACGTGATGGTGCTCATGATGGCGTCGAAATAGACGCCAGCGCCTATCAACAGCAGCACGAAGGGGAGTATGACGTAGAAGTAGTAAATGCGTAGTCGTTTATACATGTGGCCTCGACTCAGGTAGGAAGGCGTGATGGGTGGCAGTTATCGGGGATCACGGAGGGCTGTGTCACGAAACTTGAGCAGCGGTGAGAGCAGGTAGGACAGGATGGTACGCTCACCGACCACCACGTCGCCCGTGGCGGTCATGCCGGGGAGGATGGCCATCGCATCGCCAGTGCCGCTCGGCGGGATTGCTTCGATGCGGACGCGGTAGTAGCGGCCCTCGCGTTCGTCGGTGAGGGTGTCGGCGCTGACCTCGGTGACTTCGCCGTCAAGGGCGCCGAAACGGGCATAGTCGAAGGCACCGATGCGGACGCGGGCCGGCAGGCCGCGGTGCAGGTTGGCGCGGTCGTTCGGACGGGCGCGGGCCTCGATCACCACCCGCTGGTCGTCCGGGGTGATTTCCATCAGCGACTCGCCCGGACGGACGACACCACCGACGGTGGAGACAGACAGGCGGTTGATGAAGCCCGATACCGGAGCCCGGACCTTGTTGCGATCCAGTCGGTCGACATTGGCACCGACCTCAAGTCCGGATTTCTCAAGGTCGGCCCGTACCTGAGTGAGTTCAGAGGATGCTTCGGCACGAAAGCGGGCGATGACCTCGCTGGCACGGGATTCGGATTCTGCCTGTGCCGCGCGCAAACGGGGAATGGCAGCTTCTGCTTCGGCGATCTGCGAGGCCAGGCGCTGCAGGCGAGATCGGTTTTCGAGGACTTCCATTTCCGAAGCCGCTCCACGGCGCTTGAGACCTTCGATCAGGCCCATCTGTTCCTGCGCTACATCCCGTTCGGCGATCAGATTGCGCCGTCGTGACTGACTTTCTTCTATTTCGCCGCGTTTTTGCGCTCCCTGGTTGCGAATCACGCTCACTTCTTCAACGAGGCGGGCGCGGCGGGCGCGCCAGGCATGGGTTTCGGCGCGCAAAACGTCAGGGTCGGTTAGGTCGGCAGGGAATACGACGGCATCCAGGCCGTTGAGTTCGGCCAGCAACCGGGCTTCGCGTCCACGCAGGGCCGAGAGCTTGGTCTGCTCCTGCCCAAGGGTCGACCGCGCCTGGATGTCGGAAAGCTCCATGAGTGTGTCGCCGGCCTTGACGTTCTGCCCCTCTTGAACCAGGATGCGGCGGACGATTCCACCCTCCAGATGCTGGATGATCTGCGAGCGGCCGGCCGGGATAACGCGCCCCTCGGTACGCACGATCACGTCGAGGCTCGCCAGCGCGGACCATAGCAGCAGGAAGGTGCCGCCACCGGCCACAATGGCGACAAAGGCTCGCGGCGGCGTCATGTCGGCCATGACGGCATCGAATCGCCCGAGGATGGAAGCGCGGGTGTTCATCTGCGCGCTGTCACCCGGACCACGGCAGCGTTGGAGTTGTTGCGCCCCTCGCGCACCGACACATCGATGCGCTCTACCGGCACCTTCATGTCGATCAGCAGGTTGCGCACCGCCATCGCGCGGTAATAGCCGAGCCGCTTGGCCTCCGAAAAACCGCGCGGCACGACCACGTCAATACGCGCCGACCCCGCAGCCACCACTGGGGCGAGGGCGTTGCGCAGCGTGCGCAATTCGGCGTCGGTCAGGTTGACGGCCTCTTCGGTGAAGCGGACGATGATGCCGCCACCCGTGTTGGTGACTTCGTCAAGTCCACGTTCGGGCCGTGGCACCCCTGAACTGGCCGACAGTACCGTCTGGGGGGCATTGATCTCGTTCTGCGGTTGGGGTATCGGGAGTTCCTTTAGCAGTCTGGATTCGCGCTCCAGCGCGGCGTTGATGGCTTCGACTTGCTTCTTGAGCGCTGCCACGTCGGTCGGCGCCTCGCGACTCAGCGCTTCCACTTGCTTGCGCAGTTCCGCCACCGCCTGTTGCCGTTCCGTGACCGGGTCGATCCGGGTTTCCGGCGTCGACTGAACCTCGGCAGTGACATCCTGCCTCTCCGGCTTGGCCCGACCGAGTTCAAGCGCGAACATGAACACTGCCACCGTCATGATGGTGAGCAGGAAAAGCAGGTTAAGAACGAGGTTGGTAACGGCGTCGACGTATCCGGGCCAGAAAATATCCGATCCGTCATCGCTACCGCCTTGGTTCGCCATGGTGTGCTCTCCCGCCTGTAATTCTGGTTTATCTGGTTGGTGCTGCCGCTATTTTTGCCACCGGAGTGTCCGAGAGCAAAAGCGTGGTGCCTTCAGGGAGGGTCACCTCGCCCGGTTTCAGCTTGCCGGCGAACAATGCGGGATTTGCCTGAGCGACTTGGCGCCGGAATGTCTCGCGCGCTTCCGGTTCGTTCGGGTGGCGCATCCGCGCCACTGTGTTCAGTGTCGTCGTGCGGTCAATTTTGAGGGTGATGTCGGTTAAGGGAATCACTTCGACCTGCGGTGTATGGCTGACCGCCTGCACCTTGACCACGGAATCGGTTTCGCTTTGCGCGACCGACACTGGGGCAGGGTCGGCAATGATGGCACGCGAAACCGGCACGGCTGGCGGGGGGGTGAGGCTCCCGGCTCCGGGCGGGACAGGGTTGCCCTTGGCCGGAATGGGCGCAGGCGCAGGGGGCGTCGCCGGGACTTCAACCGGTGCTTCGACGGCGGGGGGCTGGGTCAAGTCGCGGCTTGCCTGGAGCCTGACCGGGTCGGCGTCAGGCAACGCATCAACACTGCGCATATAAGACGACGGCAGACGCACATCCCCGGAGAGGGCGGACGGCGGATTGGCACTGCTGGGCATTCCCATGACGTATCGGACTACCTGAGCGATGGCGGTCATTTCTTGTACGTGCAGGTTAACCAGTCTCACGCGCGCCTGATAACGCCGGTCATATACGTCCAGCAGATCAAGCAGTGACTGGTTTCCGGAAAGCATGCGCACAGACATTGACTCGGCGGCGGCGGTGATTGCACGCAGTTCCTTGTAGCCAGCGCCCAAGCGGTCGCGGGTCGCGGTGATCGTCGCGTATTGCGCGGAGAGTGACTGGATGATACGCCGCCGCTGGTCGTCAAGCCGGTACTTGAGTTCGGTCTGGCGATGGGTGCGTTCGTCGCTGTAGTGGAGGTCTGTGCCACCATTGACCAGGCTCCAGTTGATCACGAACATGGCGCGCTTGTCACGTTGTCCGGCGTCGCTGGTATCTCCGCCCGCGTGGAGAGACTTGGTGTCAGTGTATTCGAAGTCGAAGCGTGGCAGGTAGCGGCTGCGGGCGCCGTTCTTATCGAGTTCCGCAGCGCGTACTTCCGCAGTCAGCGAGGCTATTTCCGGGTTGGCTGCCATCGCCATCTCCATCGCCTGGTTAACCGATGCTGGAACCAAGGATAAGCCGATTTCCTCCAAATCGGGCAGACGGACTACCTTAGGCGCCAGGTTAGTAAGCCGGACATACTCGGTGCCAGCGGCGGAGTGAGCGGCTTCCTGCTCCAGTCGGGCCGAAATCGCTGACTGGCTGCGCGCCTTCATGCGGGCGAGGTCTGAGCCGCTCGACGCGCCGGCGCTCGCGCGCTTTCCGACGTAGTCGAGCAGTTCGTTGATCTGGCCTTCGAACTCGCGCGCCAGGTCGCTGAGCAGGCGACTGGAGACCAGGGAGAGATAGGCATTGACGCCGGACAGGTAAGCGTCGCCTTCGCTGGCACGATGGGTTTCATTACGCGCCTGCTCGATGATGCCGCGGCGGCGCCAGTCATACAGGTTCGGCAGGTCGATCAGAGGCAGGGTCAGGGTAAGCGTGGTATCTTGCCGCCCGTGCTTGTCGTGTTTCAGTACCTTCCCGTCGGCACCGAGGGCAACAGAAGGCATGGACGTTTCATCGCCGCGCTTTTTCTGCCAGGAGAGAGACGGTAACAATGCGCCCAGGGCCTGACCGGACTGAGACTTCGCCTGCTCGGAACGGGCTGCGGCAATCAATACCTCGCGGCTGAACCCGCGCGCGGCAGCGATGGTCTCTGTCAGGTTGATGGCAGCGATGACGGAAGGCGGATCTCCTTCGCCGGACGCAACGGCGGTACCGAATTCGGTACTCAGATCGACCGCGACGGGTACTTCAAAGTGACCCACGAGGGCGACCAGATTTTGCTCGCCGGGGGCGGTAAGTTCTTTCAATGCACCGGCAAGTACCGGCGGCTCAGTCGCGACCGGAGGCACTGGCTCGAGGGTAGCGGGCGGGATGGGGGTTGGTTTGCCCGCCGCTGGCTCGCCGCTTCCGCTGGGGCCCGCAGGGGCAGGGGCAGTGGCCGGAACGGGCTGAACTCCGACGGCACGCCGCTGCGAAGGCGGCAGCACGGAATTGATGGCTTCGATCGATGCCGTTGCGGCGGCAGCGGCGGCATTGGCGGCATGTGCGGCTGCGGCTGCGGCTGCGGCTGCGGCTGCGGCTGCGTTGGCGGCATTCGCCAGCGTCCCTTGCGGGGTCGATGCCGCGCGAGGACGGGGCTCGTCAGCCGCAGAGGCGGGCGGCGATAGCGTCGAGCAAAAAGCTAACAGCAGGGCAAAGCTCTCGGCTCGTCGTTTAGTGATTGACAATTTCATGTGTTTTCCGCATGTGTTTTCCGCGTTTCGATCATCGTATGCATAACAATACTTTTACTGATTGTACAGCATGATTGTATAGCAAAAAAAAGCGCCCGAAGTTTTAGGGAATGGATAGCATTGGTCCGATCGCAATCAATCCGAACGACATTGCTGGTCCTGCCATTCCCTCAATGCCGCTGACAGGGCGCCACACTCGCTGTCCAATGCGTTCAGTTCGGCGACCAGGCCGGTTGCTCCTGCCTTGAGACGTTGATCGAGTGCCGCTGCGCTGGCGGCAAAGCGGGTTCCTCCCACCTGTGCTCCCAGGCCCTTCAGCGTATGGGCTGCGCGTTCGGCATGCGCCCAGTTGGCCGATTCCATATCCTGTGCCAGTCGAGCGAGATATTTCGGCAGCTCGGCCAGGGCCGATTCGACGAGGATACCGGCCATTTCGCGATCTCCGCCCAGATTGCCAAGCAGGGCGGATTCATCGAAACAGGCTGGTGTTGCCGGGAGTTTTTCGGGGGGAGCGAGCGGCCTGGCGCTGTCCTGGGCCCGCTCATGACCCGTATGGGTTTTTCCCAGCCAGAGATGAGTCATTTGGGCCAGTGCGTGGGTATTGATCGGCTTGGTGAGGTAGTCATCCATGCCGGCCTTGAGCGCCTGGTCGCGATCGCCCTGCATTGCATTCGCTGTCAGGGCGATGATCGGCACCCCGGCGTTGAGCGTGCCCGGCGCCTGCTGGCGGATCAGTTGCGTCGCCGTATAACCATCCATTTCCGGCATCTGGCAATCCATCAGGACCAGATCGTAGGGAATTTGCTTGAGGATGCCCAGCGCCTCCAGTCCATTGCCGACGGTATCGCCATTGAGCCCCAGCTTTGACAACAGCCCCAGGATGACTTTCTGGTTGGTGACATCATCCTCGACCACCAGAATCCGCTGACCGGAAAGCGATGGATGAGGCACATGTTCGACCGATGTGGTCTCGCCCCGCGCCAATTCCACCTCGAACCAGAAGGTCGAGCCTTTACCCGGCTGGCTGTCGACGCCGATATGCCCTCCCATGATCTCGACGAGTTGCTTGCTGATGGCTAGTCCAAGCCCCGTTCCGCCGAACTGGCGGGTAATGGAGCTATCCGCCTGCGTAAATGCGGAAAACAGTTCCTCGATCTTGTTGCCAGGGATGCCGATGCCGGTATCGCGCACTTCAAAGCGCACGCCGATCCGGGCTGAACGGTTTTCCCGCAAGGGCAGCACATGGATCGACACTTCTCCCCTGGAGGTGAACTTGATGGCATTGCCCCCGAGATTGAGGAGGATCTGACGCAGGCGCCCCGGATCCCCCATGGCCATCCGGGGTACCTCCGGCATGACAATGCAGGTCAGTTCGAGTTGCTTTTCATGTGCCTTGAAAGCGAGCAGATCGGTGACTTCGCCGACCATCGTGTGCAGGTCGAAGCTGATCTGTTCGAGTTCCATTTTGCCCGCCTCGACCTTCGAGTAATCGAGAATGTCGTTGATGATGCCGAGCAGCGCTTCGGCGCTGTTAATGATGGTTTGGGTGTATTCCCGTTGCTCGGCATCCAGACGGGTGGTGGATAGCAGGCCCGCCATGCCGATCACCCCGTTCATCGGGGTCCGGATTTCATGGCTCATGTTGGCCAGAAACGCGGATTTCACGCGCGTAGCCTGCTCGGCTGCCTCCTTCTTCTCTTCAAGTGCGCGCATCGCCTCCATCAGTTCATGCGTGCGTTCATTGATCCGCTCTTCAAGCATGGAGTTGAGTTTTTCAAGTTCGCCTTCCGCCCGCAGTCGCTGTACCAAAGCCTTCTGGAATGCTTGCAAGAGCGCATTGAAAGTCACGATGACCTGTCCGAGTTCGTCGCGCGCGTGGCGATCCGGCAGGGGCAGCGGACGGGCATCGGGGGCGGTGGGGTCGATCGAAGTCAGTCCCTGTTTCATGGAAAGCAGGGGACGGATGATGCCGAGGTAAAAAACCACGGTCAGCAAGATGCTCAACACGATGGCCCAGACGACTCGAACGATCAGTTTCTCGACGGCCAGTTCGACAAAGCGCTGTCCGACAATAGCGCTGTCAAGCGCGATTTGCAGAGCGCCGACATCTTCTGTCGCGCTGGTTACGCTGTCGCGAAACTGGAGAGGCAAGCGGTGAACATTGTCCGCCGCCAGCAATTGTTGTCCGACCCACGGCATTCCGCTCCCTGCCACCGTGCGCCGCTGGTCGGCCAGCACATTGCCGAAGTTGTCGTGCAACGTCGCAGCCATGATGTAGTCGAACCGCAACAGACCGGCGGCCACATTATTGGCCTGATCGGCATTGAGTTGATAAGCGGCTTCCGCTGCACTGTCCTGGACCAGTTCCAGCGTGCGGATGGTCGTCGACCTGATTTCATCGCGCCAGGCATGCCAGTCGAACGCCAGTTCGACGATGCCGATGGATAAACCCACCAGCAGGGCAAAGACCAGATTGACGACCGTCTGACGCGCCGCCAGGCCACGCCAGAGCGGGATGTGGTGATTCATGTGCGCTTTATTGCTTGGCAGGCAGGCTTACTTCAACGCCATGGCGCCGCTTCATCGCGTCGACCAGACTGCCGTTCTGTCTCAGCCAGATGTTGAATTCATTCACAACACCGGCATGCTTTAGCGTCGCCAGATGATAATGGTCCCGGCTGTACGGTAGCTGTGGGGCGAACACCAAGGCTCCCGGCATAGCAAGCACCTTGTTCAACTGGTAGTTCACCACGGCGATATTTGCATAAGCACCATCGATGCGCCCGGCAACCACCTGCCGGACCAGCGCCTCGAAGCTGGCATTTTCCGAAACTTTGACCTTGCCCGTGTCGATGCGATCCATCCAGGCCCAGGGGGTAAATCCGGCCACTGTTCCCAACGTGCGAATGGCGTCGACGGTTATGTCCTTCCGCCCGACCGGCACGACGACCCCGTCGATATAGGTCAGCACCGGTTCGCTGTAGGTGATCGCCTTGCCGTCGCGCTGGTCCCGCTTCCAGTTGGCGTTGTCGGGAAACTTGAAATCGAGTTGTCCATTGAAGAAGGACGCATACAGCCGCGGTACCGGCAGGGCCCGATATTCAAAAACATAGTCACGGTCCCTGGCGAAGGCATCGAACAGTTCGCGCGCGAACCCCTGGTATTTTCCTTGTATCTGGCCGTAGGCGGGAAGATAGTCCTGATTTTCGACACCCACCACGAAGGTCTGCGCAGCGTCGGCGCCGAATGCGATTCCAAGCGTACATATCGAGAAGATTGCGATCTGGGATTTCCTCATTACCATGCTCCCGGTTGCCATGTTCACGCTGAACACTCCGGCACCGGTCACGTTGCCTGCTGTCAGCCACCGCGAATCATAGGGCAGGCCTCAAGGATTTGCACGAATCGAAGCTCAGGCCGAACGTATCAATGAAAATCGGGCTGCCGATGCCTTAATATCGCCGTATGGCATCCCGACTCAACATACTGATCAATTTGCTGCACACGCAAAGCGATGTCGCCCTCGCCACGCATTCGACTTCCCTGCCGGGCTTTCCTTTTGCGACGGAAGTATCCTTTGTCACCGACGAGCGGCATTGCCCGGTGTTGCTGATCTCCCGCATGGCAGAGCATACCTATAACCTGATGGCCGATTCCCGCGCCTGCATCTCGGTTGCCAGAACCATCGGAGCGGGCGAGATTGCCCGTGCTGCGCTGGTTGGCAAGATCGCCGAGTTTGAACCACCACCCCTGCTACTGGCGCGCTATCGACGCTTCCGCCCGGAAGCCGAACGTTTTTTGCAGTTTGGCGATTTCCGTTTCTATCGCATCGAACCCCAGCGCATTCGTGTCGTCGGTGGATTTGCCCAGGCTGGCTGGCTGGAAGGAAAACAACTGATCGAAGCGCCCCGGATCTCGCCTGAGGATGAAGCGAGACTGATCGAAGAAATGCAGCCGCTACTTCAGCCGGGCGTCGAACTGCTTGGACTGGATGCCTTTGGGGCCGATTACCGTGGCGATCACCTGCGCCAGAGAGCGGTATTCAAGTCCGGGCCGGTACTTGCAGAGACAGTTCCCGCTGCCTTGAAGCAGGCGATGGGATTCGATTGAGTCATCCCGGTTGCCCGTCGTTACACGACCGCATCAGCCAGGGCAGGTAGCGCCACCATCAGGTAAAAAGTCGGCGCTGGCAGGACGGTAATATATCTGGATTGACATATATAACGTGTGACGTATATATTTGCTCCATGGAATCCCAACTCTTTTTCGACGCCATTGCCGACCCGACCCGCCGCCGCATCCTGGCCTTGCTCTGCACGCAAGGCGAGTTGTGCGTTTGCGAGCTGACCGTCGCCCTCGAACAAATTCAGCCCAAGATTTCGCGCCACCTGGCGACCCTGAAGGAAGCCGGCCTGGTGATTCCCCGCCGCGCTGGCACCTGGATGCACTACCGGCTGGAAACCGATCTGCCCGAATGGGCTGTGATCGTATTGAAAGCCCTGGCCGAAAGTGCCGCCGGCGAATGTGCGGCCGACCTCGACCGCCTCGAATGCATGCACAGCCGCCCCGAGCGCTGTGCAGCCTGACAGCGGATTGCCGATCATGTCGCGCTTTCTGACGCTGGTATTGCTGGTTTTACTGAGCCCGGCTGTCCACGCCTGGGAAGCGGTGCCGACGCAGGTGGCCGACGGTGTCTATGCCTTCATCGGCGAAACCGGTCCGCGCACCGTCGCCAACGAGGGCATGAATGCAAACACCGGCTTCATCGTGACCGGCGACGGCGTGGTGGTGGTCGACAGCGGCAGCACGCGGCAGGTGGCGCAGAAGATCGAGGCGGCCATTGGCTGGATCACGTCCCAGCCGATCCGGCTGGTGGTCAATACCGGCGGGCAGGATCATCGCTGGCTGGGCAACGGCTATTTCGTCGATCAGGGGATTCCGGTGCTTGCCCATGAAAAGGCGGTTGCCGACATGGGCGAGCGCGGCGGCATGCTGGCCGACAGCCTGGCCCGCCAACTCGGTCCTGCCTTCGCGGGGACGCGCATCCAGCGGCCCACGCGCACTTTCGCGCAGCGCGAAACCCTGTCCATCGGCGGGGAGCGCATCGAGCTTCATTTTGCCGGCGGCGGCCACACGCCTGGCGACAGCATCGTCTGGCTGCCGCGCCAGCGGGTGGCCTTCGCCGGCGATATCGTTTATGTCGATCGCTTGCTCGGCGTCATGCCGATGTCGAACGTGCGCCTCTGGCTGGGTTCCTTCGACGCCCTCGCTGCGCTCCAGCCCGAAGTGATCGTGCCGGGCCACGGCGCACCGACGTCCCTGGACAAGGCCCGCAGGGAGACCCGCGACTATCTCGCTCAATTGCGCGCCCACATGCAAAAAGCTGTTGATGCCGACGACGATCTGCAGACGGCGATCAAGCGCTTCGACGATGCCGCCTTCGCCTATCTGCCGGTTTATCCCGAACTGCGCGGCCCGAATGCCAACCGCGCCTATCTGGAAGTGGAAGCTGAATAAGGAAGCCGCATGAACACTCCCTTCAATGTCCTGGTGCTGTGCACCGGCAATTCCGCCCGTTCGATTCTCGGCGAGATGCTCTTCAATCATCTCGGCATCGGCCGCGTGAAAGCCTATTCCGCCGGCAGCAAGCCGGGCGGGGTGGTCAACCCGGTTGCCATCGAAACGCTACAAAAGCACGGCATTCCCTGTGCAGGCGCACGCAGCAAGTCCTGGGATGAGTTCGCCGCGCCCGACGCTCCTCACTTCGATTACATCTTCACCGTGTGCAGCAACGCGGCCAATGAACCCTGCCCGATCTGGCCGGGCCAGCCGACCACGGCCCACTGGGCGCTTCCCGACCCGGCCCATGTCGAACCCATCGAGGCGCGGCGCGAAGCCTTCGAGGTGGCCTATCAGTCCCTGAAGAAGCGCATCGAAGCCTTCCTCGCCCTGCCGCTGGAAACCATGCAGCGCGCCGACATCCTCGCTGCGGCACGCC
>JACDZI010000241.1 GCA_013426785.1 Rhodocyclaceae bacterium
CCCCCTCCCCAAAATAAAACGCCCCTGACTTATAAATGTCAGGGGCGTTTGCGTTAGGTATCCAGATCATTGGTAAGCGCTCTATTGACACCGCCATTGACGATGGTGGAGGCGATGAGGTAATGGCGAAACCTAACGGCGACAGCCTGCCAAACACCAAGGCAGAAGGGCTCCGAAGTCGTCGGCGGTTTGGGCAGTGGGGAGTATGCTTAATCCTAAAAATCTCAGTTGAAGTTGAGCAAACTGGCCGAAAGTCAGGCAGTGTGTGGGTTTTGGATGGAATGAAGGAGTCACCCGATGGGTGAGTCGAAATTGAAGCTGGCGAAGCGTGAAGAAATGCTCTTGTCGTGTGCTGGCGTACAGACGATGGCGGGGCGGGTGCAGGTGCGCTGGGAGACTGAAAGCGCGGCAACCCCAATGGGGCAACTGGCCTATTTCATCGAGTTTCTGAACCTGACCGGACTGTGGTCGCACTGGCTGGAAGGATGTCCGCTGGCCTACGGCAGTCCGAACGCTCCGAGCAAGGCTGAAGTGCTGGGCGCCTGGCTGCTGTCGATGCTGGCCGGACACCGCCATTACCTCATCGCCTCCGCCATCGTCAATGGCGGTGTCAATAGAGCGCTTACAGTACATCGTCGCGGCTCAGGCCGCGCAGGTCGGCCTGGATGCCGTTGTCGAGCGTGATGTCCAGCCGCAATTCCCTCGGCTGCGCATTTCGCGGAACGTGACCGCTGATTTCGCGTCATCGTGACCGATGGCGGGATGCTGCATGGATAGGTTCAAATATTACCTCAATCGGTCACGCTCGCCGTGAAACGGCGGTCACGCATTGGCGAAACGTTGGTCACGATGGCGTGAAATCGGTGAAGCGGGAGGGTTATCCACGGCGCCGCCGGTCGGAGGTCGCCAAATACAGGAGGCCGGTGGCGCGGTGGGTAACCCGGATTTGACGTGCTGGCGATCATGGTTTGGCCTTCTCGGGTTTGCGCAGTGACTCACCGGTAAGCGGC
>JACDZI010000096.1 GCA_013426785.1 Rhodocyclaceae bacterium
TCTCATTTCGCCGCTGCCGATGAAAATCTCGGCGCCTTGTTCAGCGTTTCCCTAGGTGCAGCTACCAGATCCCGAACTGATACCGAGGTACCGTTTAAATCAGTCAAAACCCTATCGACTCAACAACGGCCACTAGGTCGGCGAAACTGGCTGATTCGAGCTTCAAAGCCAGAGCGTCCTTGTCGAGACCTGCACATTCGAATGGGGTCATCCTCACTTCATACGGAAGTTCGCGGATTTCCAGGGGCGACATGAACCCGATGTGACAAATATGGGCAAGGCACAAACGCTCTGGTTCAGAAAGTTCCAAGCCGTGATACCTCAGTATTTCCAAGTAGCGCTCAGCAGTGCGGTTGAGTTTGCCACTGATCTCCATGGTGTTCTTCTGATCCGCCGCAAGAACCGCAAGCGGCGGCCCAAAAAAAATGCTGGTCTTGCCAATCTTCCTTGATCTCTCCGCAGGAGTCAGCGCAGGGGCGATTTCGCCAAGACCGCCCCCGTCCTGATCTGGCACGTACATCAAGTTCGCGCTACCAGGCAAATCCGGGATCAATGAGCTACACCATGCAGAAGCTCATGCTTGGCGTCCTTCATGCCACGAGGGAGCTGCGGAGGGGTTTCCGGCTCAAGTTGAATGAATCCCTTGTTTCTGACACCATCCTGAACATTGTGCGGGTTATGGCACTCAGTGCAAACAAACCAGCGCTTCTTCCCGGTACTGGCCCATTCGCCAATCCGCTTGCCGTGAATGCCATCTCGCCAGTCACGCAATTTATCGCCATGACACTTGCCACAAAGCAACTGTGGCTGATCAAAACTGATTGGATCACCAAAGTTGTCTACAAACTTGCTACGTTGCGTAGTGTGGTGGCAATCGAGGCACCAGATACGCCCGCGACCATGCTGAAAGTTCTTGGCATCCGGGAACATGGCTTCCATCGTTGGAATCGGCTTCGGCTTCTTGTCCTTGGGCAAGGTCGGCGGATTAAACTGGGGGCCGACGCCGTTATGGCAAGCCGTACCGCACATCGGCAAGAGGTTCATTTTCGCGGAACGCGGCTTGACAACCACTTTTCCGGGTACATTCGGTAGTAGTGGCATGTCGCCCATCGGAACGGTACCGTCGAATGGATCTCCCCACCAGAGAACCGCCCCGGTTTTGGTCGAACACTTCACGTTGGGCCAACCCGGCTGCAGGTCGATTTTTGTGACTTCCGATGCTCCCTTGCGGCTTTCGAAGCAGATCACCTCTTCCAGGGCCGGTGCCGTTGCGGGTGCCTGATCTTGAGCAAAACCAGGGTTTATCATCCCGGCACAGGATACTGTTAACAACAATAGCTTGGATACGAGTCTTTTCATGATAGCCGTCTCACTTTGATGCGTATGCAGCGGGCTTTTTGCTACCTGCGGAACCAATTGGTTTGGCACCACCAAATTTCAGTTCGCCAAGCAGGATACCGATGGCGCCCTTCCACAAAACGGACACCAGAAACAAGCCAAAGGCCCATACGCTGATCGACGTCAAAATTTCAAGCATGCTCGGGTAATACTCGCTTACCTCGCCAATAGGGGTGGGGATAAAACCAGGAACAACCAGACCCATGCCCTTTTCAACCCAGATCCCGGCAAACGCCAGCACACAGGGAATGGGCAGCAGCTTGTAGTTTTTCCGGATGTTGGGATTCAAAAACATCACAAAGGCTACGACCATAGCAATCAGGGAACCCCAGAACCAGGGAACCAGCTTGGTCAGACCATGCAGACCAAACATCAGATAGTAAAGGCCATTCGCATGTTCGGTGCGTGCATACAATTCGACGACCACTTCGGACATGGTAAGAAACAGGGCAATGCCAAGACACCAGGTGACGATGAGAGACAACAGGTTGATGGCCTCGTCCTGAATCCACAATTTGGTGTTCTTGCGGATGATCATGAACGCGATGATGATCATGCAGGGACCGGCTGCAAACGCCGTTACGATGAAGCGAATCGGCATCACACTGTGAAACCACATCGGGCGAGCCGCCAAGGTCGAGATCAGGAAAGCCGTGACGGTATGGATACTTAGCGCCCAGACAATCGAGATATAGATCAGTGGCATGTAGAATTTCTTGTTGATCGTGCCACCTGAATATCTGATGTAGAGAAAATAAAACCCGCCGATGATGTTCAGCAAAAGGTAGACGTTGAGTACCACCACATCAAAGCCCAACACCGAGTTGGGAAAGTTGAAAATACCGATATACGGGATCAGGTGCCATAACCTGTCAGGTCGCCCCATATGCAACAGCACAAAGATGATAACCATTACCACTGACGCAATTGCCAGCATTTCCCCCAATACCGTGACCTCATGCATTGCCTTATTGTGGTGAACATAGGCGGGAAACACGATCGTCACCGCACCGGCAGCGACACCCACCAAGAAAACTAGATTGGCGAAGTAGAGGCCATCGTGTATCTGGCTGGTCATGCCGGTGACGATCAGGCCATCAGTGTTTTGCTGGTAATGCGCAACTAGCTGAATCAGCGAGAGCAGGGCAAGGATGCCCATCCAGACATAATATTGCTTGCTGCCCTTGAGGACGTAGCGAATGTAATCAGGAGCGAAACTGGCTAACTTATTCACGAATCAGCTCCTCAATCGTAAAAATAAAAAAACTTGGGGAAAGTGTTCATCTCGGCTTTCAAGCGGAATACATTCTTCCTGGCAAGGATCAGGCTCACTTCGCTTTCCGGGTCAAGCAAGTTACCGAACTTGCGAGCACCAACCGGGCAAACTTCGACACAGGCTGGATAGCGGCCCTGACGGGACCGTTGCATGCACCAGTGGCACTTCTCGACTACACCGCGCATGCGCGGCCGGTTGCCTAGATAATGGGTCACCGGGTTCATTTCTTCCTTGGGCAGGACAGGGTTGGCCACATTGAGGCGGCGCGCCCAGTAGGGACAGGCGCCCATGCACATCCGACAGCCGATACACCAGTTGTAGTCGATCACCACCACGCCATCCGGCTCCCGGTAGGTCGTTCTGACCGGACAGACCTTCACGCAAGGTGGCTTTTCACACTGCATGCAGGCAATAGGCATATAGGTGGCATCTTTTTCCGGCACGAGCTCCGGTTCATAGTAGTACTGTCCTTCGAGAACCTGGCCAGCCGGAGTGTAGGCATTCCCCCCGACCTGGATACCCAGTCCTTCGGGATAGCCATGGTTCATTTTTTCCTCGGCGAACCCGCCGCGCTCCATCCTGAGCACTTGAATCCATTCGATACTCTCGCCCGGCCGCGGACCGCGTGATTGGTTGTTTTCGGCAACGCAGGCCTTGACGCAACGGCGACAGCCGATACATTTCCTGATGTTGAGCGCATAGCCCATGAGAACACCTTCTTGAGCCTCGGTGCCATCCACAACGACCCTCTTGCCATATTCCGCCGAGTAGCGCCGCTCAAGCCGCGCCCGCGCTTCCGCCTTCTCCTGCTGAGTCATCAGCCGATAGTTGCCCTGAAAATGCTCAGCCCATTCGACAGCGGCGTTAGCATCTTCAGACATGGTTATCAATGATCCAACGCCCAGTAGCGACGACACGCTCAACATCCCGCCGGCCTTCATGAAATCACGGCGTGAAGTTGTCATGTCCGGTCCGGACGGGTCGGCCGACGCAGCTTGTGCCGGACTTTCGCATGCCAGATCTTCGGCAGGGGCGACATTGGGAATCTTCTCAGGAGCCACAGCTGTCCTCCAAAAAATAAAGAGACATCTTAATTTTCTAATATACAAGAAGCCTAGTAGGCTTCATTTGACATGCATCAATGGCAATAGTTTTAAGTTCCCCAAATATAGGTTGGGTTTGTACTGGACTTGATTTACGGCAAGTTCCAGAAACTGCCCGGGAAACTTGAATAATTACTTGACCCGGGTCAAATGACTGCCACGACGCGGAGGAGATTCGCGCTCGTCTGTTGCAGATGAAACATCTGCCGTCTCGCCAGCGCCGACTTTTCCCTCTGCACCGATGGTTTCTGGCATCTCGCCAGGCAGTGCGGAGGAAGCTTCGAATGCCATGCCCAGGCCATTTTCACGGGCGTAGATCGCAAGCACGGCCTCAATGGGGACCAGTACGGGAAATGCCGCACCATTGAAACGGGTCTGGAAGGTAATTTCGTCGTTACCCAGCAGCATTTGATGCGTGGCATCGGCACTCACATTCAGGACGATCTGCCCATCCTGAACAAACTCGCGCGGCACCTGCGTGCGGGCGTCGACCTGAACGGCAAGGTACGGGGTAAAGCCCTCATCGTTACACCATTCGTAAATGGCGCGAATGAGGTACGGCTTTGTGGAGGCCATGGCGATCCGGCAATGCCCGCCGGAATCAGCGGCGCATCACCTTTTCCGAAGGCGTCAGCGCATCGATGAAACCCTGGCGCGAAAAAATCCTCTCGGCGAACTTCATGACGGGTGCCGCAGACTTCGGCAATTCGATGCCGTAATGATCAAGTCGCCACAGCAAGGGTGCAATAGCGACATCGAGCATCGAGAAATCGTCCCCAAGCAGAAACTTCTGCTTGGCGAACAGCGGAGTCAATTCGACCAAGCGATCGCGGATATGGGCACGTGACTTGTCGGCTGATTTGAGATTTCGTTCAAGAATATCAATATGACTGAACAACTCAAGCTCCATCGTGTGCAGGAGTTGGCGAGCCTTGGCGCGCGTCTGCGGGTCGGGCGGCATCAGTTGCGGATGGGGAAAACGTTCATCAATGTACTCGTTGATGATGTTCGACTCGTACAGCACCAGGTCGCGGTCCACCAGCACCGGGACACGGTTGTATGGGTTGATGACGGCGATGTCTTCCGGTTTGTTGAAAAGATCGACATCGATCACCTGGAAATCCATCTGCTTTTCGTAAAGAACGATGCGGCAACGATGACTGAATGGGCAGGTCGTACCCGAATACAGGTTCATCATGGCACTCGTTCCCCATGAATAATCGGAATCACGTACCACACGGCGTACGGGTGGATTCATATCTCGGTGCCCCATAACTTAATATGATCAATACTTCTCGGTTAGTGAACGTCTTTCCAGTATTCGCGCTTGAGCGCATACGAGAAAACGAGAAGTATAGCGAGGAAACCCATCACCGCGATACCCAGATCCCTGCGAAAGTTGGCCATCGGTTCGCCCATATAGGTGATAAAGCCCACCAAATCAGCCACTAATGCATCAAATTCATCGGGACTCAAGAGACCCTGCTTGACCATTTTCAGCTTATGGTCGGATCCCAATACTTGCTCACCTTGGAGTTCCCACAAAACGTGCGGCATGCCAACATTCGCGAACACCATATTGTTCCACCCGGTCGTCCGCGCATCATCGCGATAGAAACCTCGCAGATAGCTGTACAGCCAGTCGCTACCGGAACCAGACACGGAGGCACGGGCCCGCGCGATCACGGTCAAGTCGGGAGGAGCAACGCCAAACCATTGCTTGGCGTCGGCATTACGCATGGCGATGGTCATCAACTCACCGACCTTGTCGGCAGTGAACAGCAAGTTATCCTTGACCTGTTGCTCTGTCAGGCCAATATCTCGCATGCGGTTGTAACGCATGTAGGAAGCCGAATGGCAGTTCAGGCAATAATTGATGAAAATTTTGGCCCCATTTTGCAGGGCGGGGTAGTCGCGGGATCGATCAGGTGCCCTGTCGAGATGAAGCTCGGGACCGGCAGCAAAAACCAGCAATGGTGCGCAAAGTAGCGCAATCAGCAGCCGTTTCATTACCCCGTCACCCGTTCCGGCACCGGTTTGCACTTGTCGAGCGAGGTATAGACCGGCATTAACAGGAAGAAGGCGAAATAAAGCACCGTGCAGACCTGCGCCAGCACCGTCCCCAGCGCACTGGGCGGCTGCACTCCCAGGTACCCAAGGATAAGGAATGACACGACAAAGATCGCCAGCGCAATCTTGTAGAGGGGGCCCCGATAGCGGATTGACTTGACCCGGCTACGGTCGAGCCAGGGCAGGAAGAAGAAGATCATCACGCTGAGTCCCATGAAGATGACACCCCACAACTTGGCATCGATCCAGAGGAAATTGACCGTATTGGCACGGAGGATCGAATAGAAGGGAGTGAAGTACCAGACCGGCGCGATATGCGGCGGCGTGATCATCGAGTTGGCCGGGACGAAGTTGTTGTACTCAAGGAAGTAGCCCCCGCCCTCCGGCATGAAGAACACGATAACCGCGAAGAACATCAGGAAAACGATCGCTCCGACGATGTCCTTGACGGTGTAGTAAGGGTGGAAAGGTATGCCATCGAGCGGAATCCCCTTGGCATCCTTCTTGTCCTCGATCTCGATGCCGTCAGGGTTGTTCGATCCCACCTCATGTAGCGCGATAACATGTGCCGCCACCAGGCCGAGCAGCACCAGCGGAATCGCGATCACATGCAGAGAGAAGAAACGGTTGAGTGTGGCATCAGAAATCACATAGTCACCGCGAATCCAGACACCCAACTCCTCACCGATAAAGGGAATTGCGGTGAACAGGTTGACGATCACCTGAGCGCCCCAGTAGGACATCTGCCCCCAGGGCAGCAGATAGCCCATGAAAGCCTCGGCCATCAGGGTCAGGAAAATCAGGACACCGACAACCCAGACCAGTTCGCGCGGGCGGTGATATGACCCGTAAAGCATGCCGCGAAACATGTGCATATAGACGACGATGAAGAATGCCGACGCACCCGTTGAATGAACGTAGCGGATCAACCAACCCCACGAAACGTCTCGCATGATGTATTCGACACTGGCGAATGCGATGGGTACGCCGGAAGCATTCGGCGAAGCATCCGGCTTGTAGTGCATCGCAAGAAAGATACCGGTGACAACCTGGATCACCAATACCAACAGAGCAAGCGAACCGAAGAAGTACCAGAAGTTGAAATTCTTTGGCGCGTAATACTTGCCCAGATGGTCATTCCACAAGGTCAGCAGCGGGAAGCGCGCATCAACCCATTCAATCAGGCCTCCGGTAACGGAACCATCGGATTTGTATTTTTCGCCATGGGCAGCAGACATTGCTTAGCCCTCCTGCTTTTCATCGCCGATGAGAATCCTGCCGTCGGAGAGATAACGATGGGGCGGCACCTGGAGATTGTCCGGTGCCGGTTTGTTCTTAAATACGCGCCCCGCCAGGTCGAACATCGAACCATGGCAAGGACAAAGAAAACCGCCGGGCCAGTCGGCATCGATGCCGGACTCTGACCCTGCCTTGAACTTTTCGGAAGGTGAGCAGCCCAGATGGGTACAAATGCCGATGGCGATCATGTATTCCGGCCTGATCGAACGGTACTCGTTCCTGGCGTACTCCGGCTGCATTGGCCGCTCGGATCGGGGATCGACAACCCTGTCGGCGATCCGGGCAATGCTGTCGAGCATTTCCTTGCTGCGGCGGATGATCCAGACCGGTTTGCCGCGCCATTCAACCGTTTTCATCTCGCCCGGCGCAAGACCGCTGATATCGACCTCGACTGGAGCACCCGCCGACTTGGCGCGCTCGGAGGGTTCGAATGTGCTGACGAAGGGCACGGCAACCGCGACCCCTGCAGCACCTCCCAAAATTGATGTCGCAAAGAGCAAGCGGCGCCTGCGACAGTCCGGTTGGCCATCAGAACTCATGGCACCTGCCCGAAGGAAACAAATGCATCCACATAGCACATGACCTTACTGGAATAAAGAGAATTGACGACTAATATTGTCGACAATTACGCTTCACATAAGTTCCCGCACTTCCGTAGTACAACTTGAATCAGGGTGATCTAGTTTGACTATGTCACAAGCCATGATTAACCGAACCGCAGCACGGACATCGCTG
>JACDZI010000097.1 GCA_013426785.1 Rhodocyclaceae bacterium
AGCCTGCCTGACTTGCCGCCAGGACGCACGTGGTCAAATGAGGTTTTTAGGTTCACTCACAGCACCCTGCCTGAGTGACCCGCCGCCCGGGCCATGCCCCATGGCTGCCGCCGCACCCTGCGCCGCACCGCACCGCCAGCGTTATCAGCGCCGCCGGCCCGAGCAGACGCTGTGGTATCGCATCGTCCAGGCGCACTTCGCCACCTGGCTGGAACTGTCCAGCGGGCCCGGCGGTGTCCTCTTTGTTTCCTCTCAGGCCATCTGGTTGATCGTTTTTCGAAAACGGGTCAGCGCGAGCGCAAACAGCACGGCACCGATGGTGGTGATGGCGAGCATTTGCGGCCAGACGACTGAGAGGCCGGCACCGCGATAAAGAATGGCCTGGCCGGCCGAGACAAAATAGGTGGTCGGTGCTGCCAGCATGATGTTCTGCACCAGCGCTGGCATGCTTTCACGTGGTGAGGCGCCACCCGAGAGCAACTGCAGGGGCAGCAGAACGAGGATCAGCAGCATGGCGAACTGCGGCATCGAGCGGGCCAGTGTTGCCAGGAAAATGCCCATTGAGGTGGTGGCGAACAGGTGCAAAATGGCCACCAGCATAAACAGGACAATCGAGCCCTGAATCGCTACCTGCAAGGCCAGTTGTACGACAAATACCAGTGCCACCACAGCGGCCAGTAAGACCACCAGACCCATCGACCAGACCTTGGCCAGCATGATTTCAGCGGGCGTCACGGGCATGACCAGCAGGTGCTCGATGGTGCCGTGCTCCCGTTCCCGGATCAGGGCGGCACCGGTCAGCACGATCGACAACATGGTGACGTTGTTAATGATCTCCATCAGCGAACCGAACCAGGATTGATCGAGATTGGGGTTGAAGCGCATGCGCAAAGCCAGTTCCACCGGCGTTGGCGCCGCACTGTGGTAATTTTGGACGAAATCGCTGACCTCACCGGCGATGATCTGCTGGATGTAGCCGTTGCCAGTGAAAGCTTGGCTCATCAAGGTCGCGTCGACGTTGATCTGGATGGTAGGCACCCGACCGGCCAGCACGTCGCGCTGAAAGCCGGGCGGAATGTCGAGCACGAAGCTGTATTCGCCCCGGTCCATGCCAGGGTCGATGCCGTTGAGTCCGATGAGTACCGGCATCTTGAAACGCGGCGGGTAGAAACTCGCCACGATGCGCGCCGAAAGCTGTGAAGCGTCTTCGTCGACGATGGCGATGGGCGCGTTGTGCAGGCTCTCCGGCATCGCCGTGGCCGCGACGTAAATCGACACCGTGAAGGTATAGACAATCAGCACCAGCATGATCGGGTCGCGAACCAGGCTCCAGAGTTCCTTGACCCCCAGCCGAAAAACATTCTTGCTGCGTGGCATCGATCAGCTCTCCTGCTTTTTGAGTATCACGACGGCGAGGCCGAGAATGACCGGTATGGTCACCAGCATTGGCCAGAACGAGGGGGCCAGGGTGGTCAGGCCCAAAGCCTTGCCAAACACGCCGCGGCTGATGATCAGAAAATGGGTGGCCGGATAGATGCGGCCGATGAAGGCACCGACACCTTCGAGCGAGGACACCGGATTGAGCAGGCCGGCGAACTGCACGCACGGAATGATGGTGCCGATCATGGTGACGAACAGGGCGGAAATCTGGCTTTTGGTGAAGGTCGAGGCAAACAGGCCGAAGGCGGTGGAGCAGATGACGAAGATGAAGACGGCCAGCGCCAAGGTCGCGAAACTGCCTTTGACCGGCACACCGAAGACGGTGATGGCGAGTGCCGTCAGCAGCAGGAAATTGACCATCGCCAGCACGATGTAGGGAAATTGCTTGCCGAGCAGGAATTCACTGCGCGTGACCGGCGTAACGTAGAGGTTGATGATCGAACCCAGTTCCTTTTCGCGTACTACCGAGAGCGCTGCGAGCATCGCTGGAATCATCATCAGCAGCATCGGTATCACGGCTGGCACCATCGCCGGCAGGCTCTTGACGTCGGGGTTATAGCGGTATCGGGTTTCCAGCGTGTTGGCGGCTGCCAGGTCAACGCCCAGGCGATGCTTGGCCATATCGACCAGCCACATCTGGTGCATCGCCATGACATAGCCGCGCACGGTTTCAGCCCGCGTTGGCATCGCACCATCGACCCAGGCGCCGATCTGCACTGGCGTGCCACGCTCGATATCGCGGGCGAAGCCTGCCGGAAGCTCAATGGCGAGCGATAGCTCGCCACTGCGCATGCGCTGGTCGAGATCGGTGTAGTCGGTGATTGGCGCATGCTCGATAAAATAGCGTGAGCCGGAGAGGTTCAGCGCGTAGTTCTGGCTTAGGATGGTTTGGTCGCGGTCGAGGACGGCGTAAGAAAGGTTTTCGACGTCAAGGCTGATGCCATAAGCGATGATGAACATCAGGATGACCGAGCCGAGCAGTGCCAGCGTGGCCCGCACCGGGTCGCGCTGCAGTTCCAATGTCTCCCGCAAGGTGTAGCTGTAGGCACGGGCGAAGCTGAAAGCGAAGCGCTGAGGTCGGGCGGCAGGTCGGATTTTCGTTGTCGGTGCGGCTTCACCTGGGGCTTGTGGAGAATGGGTCGGCGCGTCCTCTGGCAGCGGTTTGGCGGCGCTAGCTTCTTCGAGATAACCAATGAACGCCTGTTCCAGCGTTTGCATTCCACGCCGACGGACCAGTTCGGCCGATGTATCGGTGACTAGGACATGCCCGGAGTGCATGAGCGAAATGCGGTCGCAGCGCTCGGCCTCATTCATGAAATGGGTGGAAATGAAGATGGTCACATGGTCCTGGCGGGAGAGGTCGATCATCAGTTGCCAGAACATGTCGCGTGCCACCGGGTCTACGCCAGAGGTCGGCTCGTCGAGGATCAGCAGTTCCGGCTTGTGCACCATGGCGACAGCCAGTGAAAGACGCTGGCGAATGCCCAGCGGCAGCGTTCCCGGCATACTGTCCTGGACGCCGCTCAAGTCAAAGCGCTGCAACATTTCGTCAACACGCGGTGGAATCTGCGTCTCAGGCACCTGGAAAAGCCGGGCGTGCAGCGCCAGATTTTGCCGTACCGACAGTTCGCCATAGAGAGAGAAGGATTGGGACATGTAGCCGACCCGCCGCCGGATATCGATGTCGTGCGCATTGACGCGCTTGCCGAACAGCCAGGCCTCGCCTTCACTGGCCGGTAGCAGCCCGGTGAGCATCTTCATGGTGGTCGATTTGCCGCAGCCGTTCGAACCGAGGAAGCCGAAAATCTCGCCGCGCCGAATGCGAAAGTCGACGTGATCGACAGCAAGAAAGTCTCCGAAACGCTTGGTCAGTCCCTTGGCCTCTATGGCGGTATCCGCGCCCTTGGCATTCGTCGAAACAACCAGCGGCGGCACGACGACAGCGTGGTGGTCTTGCTGCTCTGCGGCTGGCAGCATGGCGATGAAGGCTTCTTCCAGCGATTTGCTGCTGCTCCGCAATTCGGTAGGTGTGCCGGTCGCCAGCACCTTACCGGCATCCATCGCCACCAGCCAGTCGAAGCGCTCAGCTTCTTCCATGTAAGCGGTGGCGACAATGACGCTCATGCCTCGGCGTTGGCTGCGAATATGGTCGATCAAATCCCAAAAATGCCTGCGCGACAAGGGGTCAACACCGGTCGTTGGTTCGTCGAGGATCAGCAGGTCGGGGGCATGGATCAGTGCGCTGCACAAGCCCAATTTCTGTTTCATGCCGCCCGAGAGCTTGCCTACCGGGCGGGTGAGAAAAGCCTGCAGACCGGTGCTGCTCGTCAGTTCGTCGATGCGCAGGCGCCGTTCGGCGGCATTGTGACCAAACAGACGGCCAAAAAACTGCAGGTTTTCCTCGACCGACAGGGTTGGGTAGAGATTCTTGCCCAGGCCTTGCGGCATGTAAGCGATGCGTGGACAGACCGTGTCGCGGTGGCGCGTGCTGGTCATGTCGCCGCCCAGCACCTGTATCTGGCCGTCCTGCACGGCGCGCGCGCCAGCAATCAGAGCAAGCAGGCTGGATTTTCCGACGCCATCCGGGCCGATCAGACCGACCATACAGCCCGCCGGAAAATCCAGCGTTATTTTGTCGAGTGCCAGCCGCTTGCCGTAGCTCAGCACAATGCCCGTCAGGCTTGCGACCGGAGACGCCGTGCTGTCCGTAACCTGGCTCACTGCGGTACTTTCACCACCAGTTCAAGCGGCCAGGCGGCCTCTGGGTCAAGCTTCAGCCAGGCCATGCCGGGCAGGCCGGTCTTGACTTGGTGCAAGTTGCTTTGTAGCAAATCGCGGCTGATCCGGGCCTTGACCCGGAACATCAGCTTCTGGCGTTCGCTCGCCGTTTCCACGGTTTTCGGGGTGAACTGCGCGGTACTCGCGACGAAGGTAACCTTGGCCGGAATCACATACTGCGGCGCGGCGTCGAGAACGATATGCACCTCGCTGCCCAGCGCCAGCTTGCCGGCGCTGGCTTCGATCACGAAGAACGTCATATAAACGTCGCCCAGATCGACCAGGTTGAGCACTTTGCCGCCAGCCGCCAGCACTTCGCCGGGCTGGGCAATGCGGTATTGCACGCGACCGTCGCGCGGCGCGGTCAGAGTACTGTCGTCGATATCGGCCTTGATGCGAGCGATGGTGGCCTCGGCCGCATCCACTGTCGCGCGTGACCCGGCAACTTGAGCCCGGGCCGCGGCAATCGCTGCCAGTGCTGCCTGAACCTGGGCCTGGGCGGCAACGACTGCAGCGCGTGCGTTGCGCGTGCGAGCCCGATCATCATCGAGTTCCTGCTCCGAGGAGGCACCTTCCAAACTCAGGGTTTCCGAGCGTGCCAGTCGGCGCTGGTCGGCATCAAGTTGGCTGTCGCGCTGTGCCACCACGGCAATCGCCGCTTGCCGGTCACTTTCACGTACGGCGACCTGCGCTTGGGCGCTGGCCACGGCAGTGATCGACTGTTGGTGCTTGGCCAGAGCCTCATCGCGCTGTGCTTCCAAGGTATGCACCTGCATGTGGCCGAGAATCTGACCGGCGGTCACGAAATCACCATCGGTCACCAGAATGTCATTCAGTCGTCCACCAAATTTACTGGCAACGTCGATTTCGGTCGCTTCGATGCGGCCGTTGCTGCTCACGAAACCTTCGCCCGGTCCTTTTGGGCGCAGCATTTGCCAGGCAAGCAGGCCGATGATGCCGAGGACGACGGCAATCAAGGCTGGGATCAGCCATTTTTTCCATTTAGCCCAGAAGGTGGGGGGTGAGGTATTGGCAGTCGGCGTAGCAGGTTTGACGGTTTTTTGCTCCCCCATCGAGACTTTTTTCTGACTGACGTCAGCATCTGCCTCCGGCGGGGGCTTTGCCATGTCACTGGAGACGATGGCGGTCACCGCCGGAGCTGGCATGTAAGCGGTGACCAGTTTATTTACCGGCGGCGTTGGTCCTGCGGCCGTTTCTATTGGCGCTGCTGGCATGGCCGCTGCTGCGATGGTGGGCGTGACGGCTACGCTGACTGGCGGCACATCATGGGCTGGTGGGCCGGCGCTATCGGGCGGATTGAAAGTTACGATGACCGTGACACTGGCCGGTGAACTGACGTTGCTATTCATGGCGGGCCGGTCATTCAGGAAAGTCCAATGCGCCGCCACCGAGCGCGGTATAGAGGCTGACTTGACTGCTTAGCAAGGCGCGGTGCGTTTGCATCAGTTGCTGCTCGGCGACGAGCAGGTCACGCTGGGCATCAAGGACATCGAGATAAGCTGCTGCCCCGTTGTCGTAGCGCAATTGCGATAGATGTGCTCGTTGGCGCTGGGTGGACAGGCCGCTGCGGGCAATGGTGACCTGTTCAAGCAGCCAGCGACGCGCAGAAAGGGCATCGGCGACATCGCGGAAGGCGCTCTGCACTGTCTTGGCGTAGCCGGCCACGGCTATGTCGCGGCGTACTTCTGCCAGGTCGAGGTTGTTGCGCAGGCGTCCGGCATCAAAGAGGGGTAGCGAAATGCTGGGCAAAAAGATCCAGGCCAAGCTGCCCGAAGCGAAAAGGCCACTGAGTTCGGTACTGGCCGTACCGGCTGAGGCAGTCAGTGCAATGCGCGGGAAAAAGGCAGCCCGCGCTGCGCTGATATTGGCATTGGCAGCCTTCAACTGATGCTCGGCGGCAAGAATATCCGGGCGCTGAATGAGCAGGGCAGAGGGGAGACCCGGGCGAAGTGCGGTCAGCAAATTCTTTGCGTCAAGCTTCCCAACCAGCGGTGGAAGGTCAGGCGACGTGCCAAGCAGCAAGGTCAACGCATTGAATTCGGCGGCCCGGGCCTGCTCTAACTGCGCGCCCAGTGCCTGAGCCTGGATGAGCAGCGTTTGGACCTGAGTGAGGTTCAGGCGGGATGTGGCCCCGACTTCGACGCGGCGGGTGAAGATGCGAAAACTTTCACTCCGGCTCGCAATGGTCTGCTGTGCCATGGCAATACGCTCGTCAAACTCGCACAAGGTCAGGTAGGCGTTGGCAACCTGAGCGACCAGCGCTATGCTGGCACCGCGGCGGGCAGAATCTGTAGCCAGATAGTTTTCCAGCGCGGCATCCTGGAGGCTGCGCACGCGGCCCCAGAAATCAATTTCCCAACTCGCCAAGCCGAGCATCACCTGGTACTGACTGGCCAGCAAAGGCTTGCCGGTGATGCTGAGATCGGCTGGTGTGCGCGAGCGATCCACCCCAGCCTCGCTGCCAATGTTCGGAAAAAGATCGGCACGCTCGATGCCATAGGCGGCACGCGCCTCGGCAACGCGCAGGACGGATATGCGCAGATCGCGGTTGTTTTCAAGCGCCTTGTCAATCAAGCTGCGCAGCAGCGGATCGGTGAAATAGTCTCGCCAGCTGATAGCTGCCGCGTCGGCAGCTTGTTGCGGGTCATAGGTGGGGTACTGCGCAGCGACCACAGGTGCTGGCGTTTCATGCAGTGTCGCAATTGAGGCACAACCGGACAGGGCCAGGGCACAAAGACAGGGCAGGTATTTCAGGAACGCGAGATACCCGCATGGGAGATTGAAGAAAGTTTTCATGAACTCAGGCAATGCTCTTCACAGGGACCGACTTGGCTGTGCCAGCAGCACCGTCTTGCCGACACCGGCACCGGCGAACAGGCCGGCCTTGCCACCGCGCTCCAGCGGCATCAGTACATCGATGAGCTTGATCACGGTCGCGAAGACTTCGGATTCACGCCATCCAATTCCAATGCCTGACTTGCAGCTTACGCAGCACAGAGACGCTCATCTGTGTGGTAAGCCACATTGGATGCGCGCACCCAACTGCCGAGAATGTTGCGCATCAGATGGACCTGGCAACGCTGCCACGTAGCGTCGTGAAAGTGCTTGGCCACTGCTTCACGCTAGCTGCCGGAACGGATCGGCTGGTAGTCGAACACCACCAACGGTGGTCCCGTCTCCAGTGCATTGCTGCGGTAGGCCCACAGATAGGCCCGTTTCGTCTTGCCGTTGCCGGGATCGAGTTGCTGTACCGGCGTCTCATCGGCATGTAGGACCTCTCGCTGCTTGAGCATTTCGGTCAATCGGTCTGCCAGGGGTTGCAACGCCACGCCGATCCGGCCAACCCACTCCGCCAGGGTCGACCGCGACAGTGTCACACCGAGCATCGCCGCATGATCGACCGGCCAGGCCAGTTGTACTGTAAGCGGCCAGCCCTACCTCGTCGACAGGCGATGGTCGAGGGTGTTATGTGGTTTGGCGAAGCGGCAGCAGCGAATCGATGTTGCGGTTGAGGCAGGTCGGGAGTT
>JACDZI010000098.1 GCA_013426785.1 Rhodocyclaceae bacterium
TAGCCATGTCATCACCCTCGCGAAAGAAGATGATCGGGTTATCGGCAATGTTTAGCATTTATTGACACAGTCAGAGTAGGAGAGGAAACGTAGTGATTATCGAGTTCGGAATGTCTCAGATGTTCGTGAAAGCGAAGCTCGCCGGTTTGGTGGATAGGGTGGTGAAGCCCGACAGGCCGCGGCAGCGAGAAACCGGAATCGCCGAATTACCTCAACGGAACCTCAGGCGTCGGGTCGGGTGCATCACAAACCTGACGACCTCAACTACTTCAACCGCCCGGTGCGGAACCGCATGCCCGGTGGTGTGGGAGGGGATCGGTCAGGTATCCTGACCGATCCCTATCCCGATGCTCGCGCGCAACGCAAAATTACGCAGGATTTAACCCGCTTTCCCCCCTAAACTGAGCGAAGAAGCTACACAACATTACGCCGCGATTGTTTCTGCTGCATTGCAATGCGATTGCAATAGAGGTGGAGGAGTAAATCGCCGGCCTACTGCGGGTACATTGCCGTCCCGCCAGCGCCGACTTTTCGGGTTGTCATCATTTCTTAACCATCTCCCTCTAGAGTTCGGAATTCCCACCAACCGGAGCCTCCGACCATGAAAAACTCTTGCATTGCCCTCTCGATTTCAGCTGCAATGATGGCTACGGGTACCTTGGCCTGGGCCGGCCCCGACCTACCCCGGGCAATCAAGGTTGACTTCACTGCCACCACCGCTCCGACCAGCGGCGATGACTTGCTCAAGACCTATAGCACTTCGGTCGCCAAGATCACCTTTGCCGACGGCAAGACGCGCGACTACCCGCTCAACTATTTATCGTTGTTCAAGAACACCGACAAGATCGCCACGGTGAATGGCAAGAAGGTTTCCGCCGCCCAGATCTTTGACCGCGACATGAACCCGGTCATGGAACCCAAGGGCGATCCGGCGCTGGCCGAAACGGCGGATGCCAATAGCCTGCTTAAGATAGGCGGCCAGATTTACCTGGTGAATCACTGGGAATACGACGACGTGCTGGCGGACAGCCAGACGGCCAACAAGGCCAAGGACTGGTATAGCCGCATGCCGATGGGCATGAGCCTTTCCGCAATCGTCCAGGGCAAGGACGGCAAGCTGAAAGTGAAAGCGCAGCGGCCGATCGATTTCTCCGCGGTGAATGGTGCCTGGATTCTCTGCTTCGGCTCACAAACCCCATGGAATACCCACCTCGGCGGCGAGGAGGACTACGACCTCTACTTCGTGCCCGGCGAGAAGGCCTTCAAGACCACCGAAGCCGGCCTCAAGGCGATGAACGAGGTGTATTTCCGTGGCCAGCAGAAGGCCAATCCCTACCACTATGGCTATCCCATCGAGGTTGCGGTGCGGGAAGACGGCAGCACCCATGTGACCAAGCATTATCAGATGGGCCGTGGCACCTGGGAACTGGCGCTGTTCGCCAACGACGGGCGCACCGCCTTCTTCGGCGACGACGGTGCCTATTCCGGCCTGTTCATGTTCGTTGCTCACAAGGCGGGCGTGCCCAAGGCGGGCGGTACCCTCTACGCCGCCAGGTGGCAGCAGACTTCGCCGGACGGCAGCGATGGCGGCACGGCCGACTTCCAGTGGGTCAAGCTCGGTGCGTCGCACTACAACGAAGTCAAGGCGTTAATCGACCGGGGCATCACCATCAACGACATCTTCGAAGTGTCGCTGAGCGAGCAGCCCGGCTTCGTGCCGACGCGCGCCGGCAGTGCCGAAACCATCTGGCTCAAGTTGAAGCCCGGCATGGAGACGGCAGCAGCCTTCCTCGAGACCCGCCGTTACGCCGCCTATCTAGGCGCGACCACCGAATTCACCAAGGGCGAAGGCGTGGCGCTCAACCATGCCGACAAGAAACTCTATTACGCGATGAGCTACATCCAGGGTTCGATGAAGGCCAAGGACGGCGGCCCCACCGACCACATCCGCCTCAAGGAGAACAACGCCGGCGCCACCTACACCTTCGACCTCGCCGACGGCCAGAAGGACTCGCAGGGAGCGGCAATTGCCTCCGACTTCGTGCCGGTGCGCGCCTATGTCGAGCCTGCGCTGCTGGGCCGGCCGATCAAGGCCGATGCGCTGGGCAATACCGCCGATCCGGAATTCGTCGCCAATACCGACAACGTCTTCTTCTCCGAGAAGATGCGCACGCTGTTCATCGGCGAGGATTCGGGCACGCACCAGAACAATTACGTCTGGGCCTACAACGTCGATAGCAGGAAGTTGACTCGCATCCTGTCGCTCGCCGCCGGTGCCGAATCGACCGGCCTGCAGGTGGTCGAGAATCTCAACGGCCACGCCTACATCATGAGCAACAACCAGCATCAGGGCGACTGGATCAAGAGTACCCCGCAAGCGTTAAAGGAACAGATGGAAAAACGTGCCGGCGAGTTATGGGGCAAGAATCGTCATGGGGTGAACAACTTCCGGCTGGAAGCACATGTCGGCTACATCGGCGGTCTGCCGGCATTCAAATAAGGGGTTGCTGATGCTGCTGCTCTGGGC
Organism: Rhodocyclaceae bacterium; assembly: GCA_013426785.1. GTDB lineage: Bacteria > Pseudomonadota > Gammaproteobacteria > Burkholderiales > Rhodocyclaceae > Sulfuricystis. The sequence goes on from JACDZI010000098.1 coordinate 2,528, forward strand.
GCTGGCCCAGGGTAGCAGCGCCGCGGACTACCTGCTACCCCTGCGCGGCGAAACCTTCGACCGCGCACAGTTTGCCAACCCGCACGCGCACATCCCGGCGCAGTGCTACATCGAGACCAGCGGCGGCACACAGAACGCCTGCCTGTTCTGCCATACCGATGGCGTGTGGCAAAAGAAGCTTGGCAACAACAACCCGCAGGCCGGCGCCAACCCCAATGTCGGCAACCTGCAGGCGGAATACGCCTTCGGTTCTTTCAACCTGCCGTTCACGCAGAATGCCAGCATCAATCCGTGGCGCAACACGCTGCGGCCGGAATTGCTGCGCGTCGAGGTGGCGAAACGCGGCATCGACCCTGCACGCTGGGACATGGCGGCGTGGATTCGCCAAGACAACTGGCGTGCGGCCCATGCGCAGCGACCAAAGAAAAACGGTGACTGGGACAGCGGCGTCGACCATCCCTTCCGCCTCTTCCCGGCGCTGAATCTGGCCGACCTGCCGGCGCAGGAAGATGGCTTCGTACGCTCGGCCACTCACGGGCTGTGGCGGGACGGCAAAGGATGGAATACCGGCTGGCGCGCCATCAACTTCATGCCCTATGGCATCTTCACCCCACAGGCGGGCAGCGTCTCCGGCATCTATCTGCGCCTGCCGACCGAATTCATGCAGGACGAGCGCGGTCGTTTCGAACGCGCTACCTATGCAGCGAACCTCGACCTGCTGGCGCGCAATATCCAGGACCGGTTGCGCAAGGATGATCCGCCACATTACATCGGCAAAGCGCGCAAGGTAGAGCGCGTGCGCGGCCAGTACCCCCTCGGCACCGAGTTCGCCCATCCCTTGCATTACGTTGATGTCAGCCGTGACGGCACGCGCGCCGTTCGGGTCAAGGAAGTGCGCTGGATGATGAAACGCCAGCCGTGGGTGGCCGATGAATTCAACCTCGGCCTCAAGGAAGAATCGGCCCCGGTCGTCGCCCACCCGTCGCAAGGCTGGATCGAGAACGGCACCGGCTGGCTGCTGGCCGGCTGGATCGAGGATGCCAGAGGCGCGCTGCGGCCGCAGACGCCGTCCGAACTGGTGCAATGCATCGGCTGTCATTCCGGCAATATCCGCCAGTCCGAACAGGGCCGGTACCCGACCTTCACTTCGGGTACCGGCAACACCATCGACAGCACCTGGAGCCTGCCGCGCCAGTTCGCCGGCGCACTGGGCTGGCGCGAGATGGACTACCTCGGCTACCGTGCCGCGACAAAATCACTGTCCACACCGGAACCCAAGAACCGTGGACAGCAGCGCGGCGAGTTCGCCTTCTTCCTCGACCATGTGGTCGGTGCCTCGCTTTACGGCGAGATGCCGGCGGCGCTGGAGGCGGTTTTCGACCGCGACATTCCCGGCTGGCCAACGCTGGAACCCCATGTGGCCAGCGGCGATGTCGCCGGCCTGCTGGCCGCGCAGCAACGGCGTCAGCAGTTGATGCGTGCCTACACGAGCCGTGGCGACCATCTCGACCGCCAGGGACGCATCCTGCCGGAACTGTTCATTCCGCCGGCGGAGGCGGCACTGGAGGGCGCGCGCCGCTACCGGCAGGTGGTCGCTACGCAGTCCTACGATTTCGGCAAGGACGTATTTCCCGCCACGCCGCTGACCTTGCGCTATTTCCGCCCGCCGACGGCCGCCTTCACCCATCAGGATGGCCGCCCCTACCGCCTTGGCGAGGTCATCACCGATCGGCCGGTGAATGAGAACCCCGGTGATTTCACCTATGGCATCGGCGTCACGCCAACCCTCATCGAGGCAGATAAATCGGGAAATTTCATTCCCGATTACCTGCCCCTGCTGGAATAAGCGCCGTCCCGCCAGCGCCGACTTTTCAGTCGGCCTTGGGATGGATGAAGTGCTTCAGATAACGCGGGTTGAGCCGGGCCAGCGGCAACAGTAGCAGCAGGTCGGCCGTATTGAAATCCGGATCCCAGGCCGGTTCGCCACACACCCAGGCACTCGCGCGCAGATAGCCCTTGATCAGCGGCGGCACGCTGGCCGCCTGCCCGTTGGCCAACCGCTCGCAAGGCAACCGGTACTTTGGAAACACGTGATATTCAATCGGTGCCATGTGCTCCCCCGCGATGGCGCGATAGACGTTGGCGGCATTGTGGCCGCCATCCGCCATGCCAATCGAGGCACAGCCGATGAGGTATTCATAGTTGTTACGCACCATGTACTCCGCCAGTCCCGCCCACAGCATGGCGATCACCGCCCCGCCCCGGTAATCGGGATGGATGCAGGAGCGGCCGACCTCGACCATGCGCGGGCGCAGATGCTGCAGGCGCGTGATGAAAAACTCGCTCTCTGAGTAGTAGTTGCCGACCTTGCGCGCCGCCTGCGGCGACAGGATGCGGTAGGTGCCGACCACCCGTTCGGAATCGGTTTCCCGCACCAGCAGATGCTCGCAATACGGGTCGAAATGGTCGGTATCGTGGCCCGGAGTACGGCATTGCAACTGGGCGCCGAATTCTTCTGCGAACACCTTGTAGCGCAGGCGCTGGGCTTCACAGACCTCATCCTCGCTGCGGGCGAAACTCAGTCGAAATCTGGACGATTCGGCCGCTGCGGCAACGCTAGTGTTCAGTACGGTTTGGCTCATGACGTTCTCCTTGTCGGGACTTGGGGTACGCCACATTTTTCGTCACGCGAATGACAGGCTTGTTGCCGCTTCGTTAAGTTGTTGTTGCATGAATTCTGGTCACCGCGGCGGCCACCCGTTGATGCGCCTGATGCGCCAGATGGCGCCGGTCGGTCGTCGTGCTGGCCAGGTAGCTCGCCGGGCTGACCCGGGCGACAATGCCGTCGCTGGTAACGATGCGCTTCAAGCATGCCCACAGGCTATCGTCGCCGACATAGGCCGGCGCCGTCGTCATCCGGCCGGCGTCATCCTGATAGGCGAGCCCGAGGCAGATGACCGGCGCACCGCTGGCGATGGCGCTTTCCAGCAGGGCCGCATGGAAGGGCAGGACGTTTTCACCCGGCGTCGAAGTTCCTTCGGGGAAGATCACCAGCCGCCGGCCCGCCGCCAGCTCGTCGGTCATGCGTTGCTGGATGGCATGCGCGGCCCGTCGGCTGCCCCGTTCGATGAACAGGTTGCCCGTGCTTGCCGTCAGCCAGCCGATCACCGGCCAGGCGGCCACATCGCTCTTGGCGACGAAGACAGTCTTCATCAGGGCATTGATGACGAAGATGTCGAGAAAGGAAATGTGATTCGCGACGACCAGGCCGGCGGGCCAGTCGTGCGCATACTCCCCATCGGGGCGGAGCGCGACTCCCAGCGCACGCAACAGGGCGGCGGACCAGCGCTGCTTGATGCGTGCGCGTGTATCCGCCCCCAGCCAGGGAAACAGGAAAGCGACGCAGACTGCGCCCCCCAGCAACAGCATGCCGACCAGCGCCAGGCGAAACGCGGCACGCAGCATGGTGCGCTAATGGGTCAGGATTCAAGGGGGCGCGTGCCGCCGCTTTGCGGTAGCACGCGCCGGGGTCGGGCTAGTGGCTTGGTCTAGTGCTTGGCGCCAACCCAGGAGGCTGCCTTGCCGTCGGCGGTGAGCTTGCACTCGACGGCCACGCCGGACACTTTCTCCTTGGCGCCGACATCGAAGAATTTGCTGGCATCGCCGGACCAGCACTGCGGAGCCTTTTTGGCAACGGCAGGAGCGGGCGCCGCAGCGGGAGCTGCTATTTTTTCTGGCTGGGTCGAGCAGGCGGTCAGGGCAACGGCGATGGCAATGACGATCAGGGAACGCATGAATACCTCCGGGCAATGGGATTTATGGAAACGCCCCCGGATTATTCAGACGCCGTGTTACAGGGATATTTCGGCTGTCGATTTTACTGCCGTTAAACCGGCTCGACCCAGCGCAACAGGGGTACCCACTGCTCCCAATCCTGGGCACCCTGAGATGGAGATAGATCAAAGATGGTCATGCCATGGGCAGTGGCCTGGACATAATTCTGCGTGTCGCGCAAGTGGGCCACCACCGGCAATCCGGTGTTTTCAAGAAAGCGCTCAAGCTCTCCTGAGGCGCGCGTACGGGCATTGACGCGCATGCCGACGATGGCGATCCGCACCGCATCCTTTCGGTACTGCTTGGTTTTCAGCAGTTCATCGAGAAACAGGCGGGTCGCAAAAATATCGAACAGCGAGGGCTGCAAGGGCACGATGATGTGATCGACCATGCGCAGCGTCTGCTCCAGGCGCTTGCCGTGCAACCCTGCCGGCGTATCCAAGACGACATGTGTCGTATGTTTGGGGGGGCGGGCTGGTTCCCCCGGCTTGATATCCCACGACGCGATGTAGGGCAAGCCCGGCGAGCGAATACTCAGCCAGGCGCGCGAAGACTGCTGGCGGTCGATATCGCCCAGCATTACGCGCTTGCCATTTTTCGCCAGCCAGCCGGCCAGATTGGTGGCCAGCGTGCTTTTGCCAACACCGCCCTTGGGGTTTGCGATCATGATCCGTTTCATGAGCGCCGAGATTACCATTTTGGCGACAGGGCATCTATCGCATCGCTTGACCCTGCCACGCAGCGAGGAGTAAAACATCCTTGATCGCAGCAACTGAATGACGAGAATGCACAATCCACGCGCCCGGGCGAACCCCTCCGCGAAGTTGGACTACCCGCCCATGGGATGAATGTTACCAATCTGCCAAATGTAGACAAATACCCAAGCAGGCCCTGACGGTCCCGTCATGAAGAAGTCAATGATCTCGCGTGGCAGGTCCGGATTGAGTGGCCGCTCAGGTCGGCCTGAATGCCGTTGTCCAGCGTGATGTCCAGCCGCAATTCCCTTGGCCCCGCCGCCTGCTGTATCGGCGTGGTTACGCGACCGGGATGAACGACGTCGGCGCGCATGCCGACGTTTCACGCAAACGCCGCAGGCAAGCTGCCCATGCCTTCCTTGCGATACAGGGCGATCCAGTTGTGCAGCAGGTTCGGATTGATGCCGTAGGTCAGCGCCACCTTGGTCACCGAGACCGTACCGCTCTGGCAAAGCTCGATCAACTCAGCTTGGCACCTTCGTCATCGGTGCAGTTACCGCTTGTCCCACGTCGCATCACCAGCCGTATGGTCAGGTTGCCGGCGGCGCTGCCGCCGGTGTATGACACCCTCGAACGGGTGGTCGATCTCA
>JACDZI010000099.1 GCA_013426785.1 Rhodocyclaceae bacterium
CATGACAATGAAATCGTTCACTCCAATCAACACTTATTCAGTGTTTCCCTAGACTTAGACTGCTCGAAATCCGGTGGTGGTGGTTTTATCCTTTGGTTCTCTACAGATGGTATATCCCCCACTTCACCACCGATGGCGGCACCATGGATGGCGCGGCCACCGCTGGTGGAACCATGCCTGGTTCGACCATGGATGGTATTGGCCATCCGTGGCGAACCGGGGGATGGCGGGTCGGAAACATCGGTGATGGACTTCTCCCAGTGGATCTTGCCGTCCGGCAACTGCACCCGCTGCTGTCGGTAATACCCGGCCGTTTCGAGTTCACTCCGGATTGATTTCCACATAGTCTCGGTCATGCCCAATACGCGCTGCATCTGCCGGATATAGAGATCCCAATTCGTCGGCCGGGCGACGATCCAGGCCAGGACGGCACGCGTCTTGAGGCTCATCCGTGTGTCTTGCAGGATGTCGTCCGGCACCGGCGACCAGGCGCGGCCTTTGATCAGCTTGATGAAGTCATTGCTCATCGCCCGCTGACAGTTGTTGCCAGCTTGCGCGGCCGGCCGGGACTGCGCCGTTTCGGGGTAGGAGGCGCAACAGCAGGCAGGGAAACCGACTCTTCGTTTCCGGTGAGGCGCATGATGTCTCGGACGAGGACACGCTGGTTGCCGGCGATGATGGTCAGTGGCAGCGGAAAGACATTGCGATAGATGAGGTTACTGGCGGTCTTCTTGGCGCCCTGCAGGGTGCGGCTGTAGCCGACGAGGTACAAGGCTTCGCCGGGATGTATAGCCAGGCGACCGCCGAAATCAATGGTGCTCATGTTCGTCTCCAATGAAAACGCGGGAGACATGCGAGGGTGTGAGCCCGTCAGCCTGGACGGTCAGCGGGCAGCTCCCGCGATTGGACTGTGCGTCGCGCCAGACTTATTGCCGGACGATCAAGACGGGCTGGGGCAGCATGCGGGCGGTGAGGCCTAGATGTGGCAGGCCGAGCGCAGAAAAGGAGGCTTGTTGGCTTTCCGATGAACGGCGGCGGGTGGTGACCGTTGTCACGTACTCAATGCCAGCAATGCGACGCTGGATCTTCCTGCCTTCGATCCTCGCCATCACGCCGATTGCACGGACTTCGTTGATGGACCTGCGAATGACCCGTTCTGCCATTGCGGCACAATAGCGCAGGCACAACGCAACAGCGAAAGCAATTTCGAGTACGACGAGCTCGGCCCCCTTGTCGAAAATCACGAGCGCCATCCCCGCCAGCGCAACATAGAGCCAGCTTTTGAGCTCCGCGTGTCGCCCGGTGGCTGATTTGCAGAAGAGGAGGGACAGAAAATGCATGCACGGCAGTCTACGTCCCGCGATGCTCAATGGATGGGCGAAAAGCGCCCGGAATTGATCTATTTCGAATTCGCAGGGACTTATTTTCGTGCTACTGACAGGGATCAAGAACCGCATCGTTACTGGGACAACAGCGGGACAGGCGTTACGGGACAGGCGTTACGGGACAAGCCGGGACACTTGGGACAAATTGGGGACAGTAGAAAAACAAAAGCCTCTGAATCGAGGCTTTTGTTAGTGGTTACTATCGGGAAATGACCAGTATTTTGGTCGGGGTGAGAGGATTCGAACCTCCGACTCCTGCGTCCCGAACGCAGTACTCTACCAGGCTGAGCTACACCCCGAAATCCCCCGATCAGGCCGGACAGTTGATTCAGTGCCGCCTTTCAATCGAGAAGGACGCCAATTCTAGCAAAGCGTCACGATATTGGCTATCAGGAAGAAGGCACAATGACTGTTTGGCATTACTCACCTCGGCCTCTGCTACTGCCATGGTTGCTTCCAACGCGCCGGTTACTATTACTGCTTTGAGAATCTCGGGAAAAGCGTCCCGACCACCCTGCTCAATGGCGTTTCTGACCAGTTGCGCATGCTCAGCCCCCCCCATTCTCATGACATGGATCAGGGGCAGAGTAGGCTTCCCTTCGGCAAGATCATCACCCAGATTCTTGCCAATCTCATTTTCTTCACCCGAGTAGTCCAGAACATCGTCAATTATCTGGAAAGCTGTACCTAAATGCATGCCATAGTGCGCCAATCCAATCTCAACTTCTTCAGCAACATCACCCAGGATGCCACCCAACCTTGATGACGCTTCGAATAGCTTTGCTGTCTTGTAGCGCACCACACGCAGGTAATCCTCTATTTCAATATCTGCGTTATGGCAATTCATCATCTGAAGTACCTCTCCCTCCGAAATGATGTTGGTTGAATCAGCAAGCACTCGCATCACCCTCATGTTGCCGATCTCGACCATCATCTGGAAAGCACGCGAGTAAAGGAAATCCCCAACTAGTACACTTGCGGCATTACCGAATTCGGCGTTCGCTGTTTCCTTGCCTCTGCGCAAAGCCGACTCATCGACGACATCATCATGAAGCAGTGTGGCTGTATGAATGAATTCGACGACTGCTGCTAGTTCATATCGATACTTTTCATGGTAACCGCAGGCTCCCGAGGCCAACAGCAAAAGGGCGGGGCGCATGCGTTTCCCCCCCCCGGCAATGATGTATTCCGCAACCTGATTCACTAGGGGGACCTCCGAATACAGACGGGCACGAATCACAGAATCGACTGCCTGCATGTCTTCGGCAATCAAGGAGTAGAGGGCATTCAGGTTCAAGGCACGGTTCCCACAGGTAAAGGGAGATGGTATGCGCTGGCAGGCGGGGCGTCAATGAAGTTTGATCATTATTGACCGGCACAAGTTCTACTATTATAATTTCCAGTTCTTTCAAAATATTACTTGGAGTCAAGCATGTATGCGGTCATAAAAACCGGCGGCAAGCAGTATCGAGTTTCCGCCGGCGAAAAAATCAAAGTAGAACAGATACCGGCAGACGTGGGCACTGAGATCCATCTGTGTGAGGTATTTATGGTTGGTGAGGGTCATACCGTACAGATCGGTACCCCGCTTATCAGAGGTGCTTCAGTGACCGCCAAAGTTGTCTCTCAAGGTCGCCACCCGAAGATCAAAATATTCAAAATGCGTCGTCGCAAACACTACCAAAAGCATCAGGGGCATCGCCAGAATTTCACTGAACTGGAAATCAGCGGCATTACCGCCTGATTTTTTTGGAGCATTCGATATGGCACATAAAAAAGCAGGCGGAAGTTCTCGCAACGGTCGTGACTCAGAGTCGAAGCGACTCGGCGTCAAAAGATATGGGGGCCAGTTGGTTTCAGCAGGGAGCATCATAGTTCGCCAGCGCGGCACCCAATTTCACCCCGGAGAAAATGTCGGTATCGGCAAGGATCACACGCTGTTTGCCAAGGTTACAGGTACCGTGAATTTCAGCGTAAAAGGCTCCGCGCGACGCAAACTGGTAAGCATTTTGGCGGCTACTTAAATACATCGTGCAAAGATTAGAAGCCCTGTTCTGATGGATGGGTTTTTTTCTTTCCAATCATGAAATTTTTCGATGAAGCACAGATATCCGTATTCGCTGGTAATGGGGGTAACGGTGCAGCATCTTTTCGCCGTGAAAAATACGTACCCTGCGGTGGTCCCGATGGCGGTGATGGAGGACGTGGCGGCAGTGTCATAGTTCTTGCTGACCGCAACCTCAATACCCTGATTGACTATCGTTACACCCGTATCTACCGTGCTGAGCATGGAGAAAACGGACGTGGGGCTGATTGTTTCGGAAAATGCGGGACTGACCTGACTCTTCGCGTCCCAGTCGGAACAATTGTTAGCTGCATTCACTCTGGTGAAGTTCTCTCTGATCTGGCTTCTGATGGCGCAAGCTTTATCGTTGCTCAGGGTGGTGCTGGTGGGCTTGGTAATCTCCGCTTCAAATCGAGCACCAATCGCGCTCCGCGACAATGCACACCCGGTGAACCTGGTGTTTCGCGTGATTTGAAACTCGAATTGAAGGTGTTGGCTGATGTTGGTCTATTAGGTTTACCTAATGCAGGCAAGTCGACTTTCATTCGAGCGGTTTCGGGCGCTCGCCCCAAGGTTGCAGACTACCCTTTTACGACACTTCAACCTAATTTGGGCGTCGTTCGGACAGGAGAAAGCCAGGGCTTTGTCATCGCGGACGTACCTGGTCTGATACGTGGTGCTTCAGAGGGTGCGGGGTTAGGTCATCGTTTCCTTAAGCATCTTCAGCGCACTTCCCTTCTTCTTCATCTTATCGATGCGGTGCCAGTAGACGCTGACATTGACCCTGTGTTCGAAGCAGAAGCCATCGCTCAGGAATTGCAAAATTACGATCAGGCCTTATACGACAAACCGCGCTGGATAGTGCTAAACAAGATTGATCTCATCGCACCTGATGAGCGGAAGCAGCACATCAGTGCGCTATCCTCCAGATTTGGATCAACCATTCCAGTTTTCGCTATATCAGCTATCACCGGCGAGGGTTGTACTTTGCTATGTCAGAAAATCATGCAATTCATAAAATCGACTACAGAACATGCGTAAGCTGGTACTAAACAGCAAGCGCCTCGTCATTAAAGTAGGTAGCGCTTTGGTAACTAACGATAGCGCCGGTTTATCAAACACTTTCATCGCCGAGTGTGCTCGTCAGATTTCAATACTGAAGAATTCTGGGAGGCAAGTTGTACTAGTTTCATCGGGTGCTATAGCTGCGGGCATGCAACGTCTTGGCTGGACCAAACGTCCGCATGCAATGCACTCCCTGCAAGCAGCAGCAGCTGTTGGTCAAATGGGTTTGACGCAAGCCTACGAGACAGTATTTGCCAGTCACGGCCTCAATTCTGCTCAGGTACTGCTTACCCATGATGACCTTGCAGATCGGAAGCGTTATCTGAATGCACGAACTACATTAAGCACGCTCCTAGAGCTAGGCGTCGTACCGATCATTAACGAAAATGACACTGTTGTGACCGACGAGATACGCTTCGGTGACAATGATACCTTGGGTGCCTTGGTGGCCAACCTTGTTGAGGCGGAGTGTCTCATCATCCTGACCGACCAAGCTGGTCTTTTTACCGCAGATCCCAGGCTCGATCGTAGTGCTACTCTTATCAGCCAGGGGGATGCAGACAACAAGAACTATATTTCCATGGCTGGTGGGGCAGGTAGTGGTATCAGCAAGGGTGGGATGATTACGAAAATTCTTGCTGCGCAACGTGCGGCGCGTAGTGGTACGCACACCTTAATTGTTGGAGGTAAAGAGCGCGGCTCCCTGATCCGTGCCGCAAACGGTGAGGAAATTGGCACCCTTCTCATCGCCAGCAAGTCACCCTTGTCTGCTCGAAAACAATGGCTTGCTGGTCACTTGCGGGTAGCTGGTGCTGTCGTAATCGATGATGGGGCGTCTGATGCGCTGCGTAACGGGAAAAGCCTTCTGCCCGTTGGGGTTCGCTTAATCGAAGGTTCGTTTGATCGAGGGGCTGTTATCTCCTGCCTCGATAATAATAAACGTGAAGTTGCACGCGGCCTTGCCAACTACGACAGCTCAAAAGCAGCCATGATTTGCGGAAAAGCAAGTCACGAAATCGAGGGAATATTTGGTTACTTGGATGAGACAGAATTAATCCATCGGGATAACTTGGTTCTGATCTAAAACGTAGTCCAGTTCCCAACGACGTTGTAGAAAAAGTGAATTCATGGCGGCATTGTGCTGTGAACCAAATGGAATAGCAAGAGTCGAACGGGCATTGCATTGAGGAGACCCGCATGGCGCGCTACAAACCCATCGACATGTACTTGGCGGTGTCAAAGTCAGGTTTGATGGTGGTGTCCGTGTCGAGTATCCACGACGCATTGAGCAAAGGCGCCACACTCTCGGTCAGGTGCCCATCCAGCCATGCCGTCCCCTCGGCTTCCGGGATGCGCTTCAAGGCATTTCGCAGGGCATCTTCGGAGATGACCTTGCGCATGCCCAAGAGCCCAGGGTTGATGCCATCGCAGCGGATGTGCGTATTTCGCGCCATCGTGACCGGTGATTTCGCCAAAGCGTGACCGACGTTTCACGGAAGCGTGACCGCGATTTCGCGGTGATTGTGACCGATGGTGGGTGTGCTGTATGGATAGTTGAAGCTAGCCTCGCCGCTTTTCTGAAAGCGAGCGGGCATGCCCCAGGACAGACTATCCATGCGCAAGATACGAGACGTACTCCGATACCGGCATAGCACCGACCTGAGCCTTGAAGCCATCGCCCGGGCACTCAACATTTCCAAAGGCGTCGTCGCCAAGTACCTGAAGCTGGCAGCGGATGCCGGATTGGGCTGGCCACCTCCCGCCGAGCTGGACGATGGTGCGCTGGAGCGGAGGCTCTACAGCCAGCCATCCGCCCGGGCATCCGCTTTCACCGAACCTGACTACGCGCTGGTGCATCAGGAACTCAAGCGCAAAGGCGTCACGCTCACCCTGCTCTGGGAAGAGTATCGGGCAACCGTGGGCGATACCGCCTTCCAATACACCGCGTTCTGCACGCGCTACAAAGCCTGGGCCGGGAAGCTCAAGCGCTCCATGCGCCAGACGCATCGCGCCGGCGAGAAGCTGTTCGCCGACTACGCCGGCCCGACAATGCCGATCATCGACGCCGACACCGGCGAGATTCGGCCTGCCAGCATCTTCGTCGCCGTTCTCGGCGCCTCCAGCTATACCTTCGCCTGCGCCACCCCGGGGCAAACGCAGCTCGACTGGCTTACGGGGCTGGATCGGGCGCTGCGTTTCATCGGCGGTGTGCCCGAACTCATCGTCCCGGACAATCCCCGTGCCCTGGTCACCGTGGCCAACCGCTACGAACCGGAACTCAATCGCGCCACGGCCGAGTTTGCCACCCACTTCGGCACCGTGATCCTGCCGGCCCGACCCAGAAAGCCTCAGGACAAGGCCAAGGTCGAGGTCGGCGTCCAGGTCGTCGAACGCTGGATCATGGCGCGACTGCGCCATCGGCAGTTCTTCTCGGTGAACGCACTGCGCTTGCCCGGCATGGCGGCGGCCTTTGCCGAGCAGCAGACCAATGCGGCGAGCATGAGTCTGCCATTTGATGAGCGATTCGCCATGCTGGTGGACCGGGAGCACACCTGGCGCGAGAATCGCCGCATCGCCCGACTGCTGCGCGAAGCCAAGCTCAGGTCCAGCCAGGCCTGCCTGGAGGATGTGCGCTACGGCGGCGGGCGCAAACTGGACAAGGCGCTGATGGGCCAGTTGGGCAGTTGCCAATGGATTCGTGCCCACCAGAATCTGATCCTGACCGGGGCGACAGGTTGCGGCAAGACGTGGCTGGCGTGCGCGCTGGGCAATGCGGCCTGTCGGCAGGGGCTGTCAGTGGTCTATGTGCGCACGCCGCGGCTCTTCGAGGAACTGCGCATCGCCCATGGCGACGGCAGCTTCGGTAAGCGACTGTCCAGTTTGGCGAAGACCGATCTGCTGATCCTGGATGACTGGGGGCTGGCACCGCTGGGTCAGGCGGAGCGCAATGATGATCTGCTGGAGGTGCTTGATGACCGTGTCGGTACGCGCTCGACGGTAATTACCAGCCAGTTGCCGGTGGAGCACTGGCACGCGTATCTGAATGATCCGACGCTGGCCGACGCCATCCTGGACCGGGTGTCAGCGATCGCCGTAATGGCGCCAGTCACGAAGGAGGAGTAACGGGCAATTCGGATTTCA
>JACDZI010000100.1 GCA_013426785.1 Rhodocyclaceae bacterium
TGCGCCAGGGGTTCGCCGATTCGGTAGAACGGGTGTTCGATGCCGATGGCCGGGCCGATCAGTTGCCAGTCTTCAATGGATGTTTCTGCACCACGATCCAGTGCCGAACGTACCGAAGCAGTCCAACGCTGGATGATTTCCGAGCTCGGGAAATGCTGCCAGGAGGGAACGTCGTCGTTGCTGACCTGGGTCGATTCGAGAAATTCGCTTGTCTTGTCAGGATCGGTCAGCGCAGCTTCCGCCGAGAACCCGGCAAAGGCCACTTTGCGAATCCTCGGCAGCGCATCGTCAAACCTGCGCATGCCATGCTGAACCATGGCTTCCATGGTGTCGTATGGCAGTTCCTCGCCAATCGAGGCAATCTGGTCGCGAAACCTGACGCGCCCGCTGTCCGTCAGCTCGAAATTGCCGCGCTTGAGCTGCTGGTCGTTGATGAGATTGAGCAGCCGGACGGTTTCGCTGCTCCGTTCCTGCGGAACGACATCCTGCCGTGGGTACATCGACAAAACCAGCAACCGATCGTTTTCAAAGCCGGTGAAGAACATGCTGTAGTCTTCTGCGTCGACGCTTGCCACGAAGCTGTATTCGACCGTGTGACTTTTGTCGTTGACTTCGACTTCAGGATTTTTCGCGCCATCCTCAAGTGCCCATTGCTTGATCAGTTCTGCCAGGGTTTTCATGCTTGCCTCCAGTTCGGTATGGGAGGAAGTATGGCGCTACAGTGCGACGTACCATGTCGCTTGCGATTCATGGCGCATGCGTGTTGGACAGGCGACCACGAGGACTCACTTCGGTGACTGATCTGCTTCAATTCGCAGCAATGCCGCTGCCACCGGCAGGAACAACCAGTTCTCCAGTACCGGCAAACCGGTTGCCAAGGTGAGCGCCTGGGCATAGGCAGATAGCTGTCCTGCATAGTCCGCAGCCAGTGTTTCCCATTGTCCGTCGTTCACCTGATTCGATTTGTGGTCGATGACCACCCAGCCCTGCGAGGTCTTGATCAGCAGGTCGATGCGGCCTTGCATCACCTGACCATTGCCGAATACCGATTCCAGCGGGATTTCGGCGCTCAGTTCGGCATCTGGCCAGCGCGCCGATATCCAGCCAAAGAAATTACACATCTGCTCCCGCACCGCACTGGCGTCGGTCCACTTGTCCGCGCCGAGGCGCTGCAGGATGGCGTTGATGCTCTCGGTCGATGCGAGTAATTGCCGGTCAACCACGGCGGCGGCAATGCAGGCATGGATGGCCGTACCCAGAACATTCATTTCTGCGCCCTGGACGACGGCGATGCGAGTTCCCAGGTCATGTTTTTCGGCGACCGTGCCGGCTACCTCGCTACTGGCCGAAGGGTTGAAGACCAGCGGCTGGCGATTCGGGGCCGGTGCGGCAGCCAGAAACCAGTGCAGCATGGTTTCGGTGTTTTCTTGAGAGATTCCGGCGGTAGGTTCCGGCGGTTCCAGCGTTTGTGTGATGCAGGGAATGATCTTGCCATCAGGCAATGCGAGCTGCGTGGCGTCGGTTGCCAGCCTCAACCATGGGGCAGAGATGCTTTCGAACCATTCGCCGGTATTTTTCTCGCCGGGCCAGGCGAAGACCAGCAGGTCGCGGGCGCGCGTCATGCTGACATAGAGCAGGCGTTTTTCTTCTTCGAGTGCCTGGTCGCGTAACTGCTTGCCGATGTCGAGGTTTTTGAGTCTCTCGTCGAGGCCAGTCTCCTTTCGTTGCTTGCCGAAGGGCCAGGGCCAGTAGCGGATGAACCGGTCCTTGAGCGGATTGGTCGCATCGATTGCATTCCCCTGGGTTTCGGCGCAGATCGACCAGGTGCGGTCACGCACATCGTCTTCCAGATCCATGAGGATGACCACCGGCCATTCCAGTCCTTTGGCCTTGTGGTGCGTCATGACCTGGACAGCCTCGACGGCCGGTTCGGCCAGGGCATCTTCCCCATCCCGGACTAGTTCCTTGAACCAGAGCAGCAGCCCGGAAACGCTGGCGGGATGCCCGTCGTTGCGACAGGATTCCTCGTATTGCCCGGCCAGGTCGAGCAGGGCTTCGAGATTGGCCAGGCGAGCGCGTGCCTGAAGGGAATCGGTTTGCCAGCCAAGCACAATCCGTTGCAGGTCGCAGCGCACGATGGCCAGTTGCAGCGCTTCACGTGGTGCCAGCAGCGGCATCTGCTCACGACGCAGCGCTGCCAATTGCTTGAGAATCGGGTGGCTGTCTTCGCGCCAGGCATTGAGTGCCCGCTCACGGGCTTCATCGCGATCAGGGTGGCGCGCGACCAGTTGCAGGCGATCGGATAGCCAGGATTCCGGCGGTTCGTCGCCGGCCATCGACACGATTTCGGCGCTGGCGATGGTGTCGGCGGGATCGTTCAAGCGCCGCAGGCAGGCCAGCGCGAGTACCGCTTCGGGTTGTGCCAACAAGCCGGGCTGGGCAATGGCGGCGGGGATGCCCTGTGCCCGCAGTGCCTGTGCGACGCGCTGTACCCCTGCATTGGAACGGCACAGAACGGCAACGTCGGCATAACCGATCGTTCGCGGCTGTTCGCTTTTTTTGTCGATGACGCGATAACCGGAGGCGACCAGACCCGCGATGCCGCTTGCCAGCGCCGTCGCCTGATCGCCGACTTTCTTGCCGCCCAGGGACCTCTGGGCAAAGGCGGCTTCCGGCAATTGATCCTTGCGTTTGGGGGTCAGCCGAACCGCGTTGGCTGCCTGCGTATTGCCGAAGGCTGGAACGAAGACGGCATTGACGAGATCGACCAGTGCCGGGCGCGAGCGCCAGGAGTAAGGCAAGTTGTCCAACTGGCCGCCGAGGTCGGGAATCTTTTTGACGATGGCAGCCATGAGGGCCGTGTCACTGCCGCGAAAGCCGTAGATGGCCTGCTTGATGTCGCCTACCCAATAGGCTTCACGTGCCAGGGCGGCCAGTTTGAGGAAGAGGGCCAACTGGATCGGGCTGGTGTCCTGGAATTCGTCGACCAGCAGGAGGTCGAGTTCTTCGCGCAACACCTCGGTGACGACCGGCAGGTCGAGCGCCGCCAGCATGTGGCATTCCTGATCGGTGAAGTCGAGCACGCCGAGTTCGGCCTTGCGGGCGGCATAGCAGGAGAGCGTTTTGCTGGCGAGGGTGAAAATCAGTATCAGATAGTCGCGCAGATTTTCTCGCAGGCGAGGATGCTGTTCGCAGCGACGGGCAGCCTGCGCCACGTTATCGACTTCGGCATTGAAGGCGGCGGCACTTTTCAGTTTCGCGATGGCCTGCCATTCACTCCATGTCGTATCGTCGGATTCAAGACGTTCCAGCAATCCCCTGGCGGCAGCCAGATAGTCGCCGATATTCTTTTGCGGCTTTTCCGCCTGACGGGGTTCCATTTGCCGGATGGCATGCCGCAGAGCCAATTTCAGTTCGGCGTCGAGGTCATCCTGCGATGCTGGCCCCATCAGAGTGAGCAGGCGGTCGGCATTTTGGCTACTGCAGGATTGCAATGCAGTAGGGGCGATGTTGTTTGCCCGTGCCTGGTCAGCCAGTGCCTTGAGTTCGCTGCGCCAGTCACGGCCGGCCATCCAGTCATGCACCGAAAGCAGACGTTCCAGACGGCCAATCTCGATCAGTTCGCTTTCCGTCACAGCCTGGTCGATGGCCTGGTTCATCAGCGCCTGGGCCTGGGCTTCGTCGACGATGCGCAGGTCGGGAGAGAGCCCCAACTCGAAAGAGAAACGCCCCAGCAAATCGCCACAGACGCTATGTACCGTGCCGATACGTGCCTGACCGATGCGGTTGGCCAGATCGAAACGCTGCTTTTCCAGGAGTTGCTTGCGCACGCGTTCGCGCAGTTCGCTGGCTGCTTTTTTCGTGAAGGTGGTGGCGATGACGCCAGCGGGCCGCGCATGGCTGGCTGCGAGCTTCTCGTAGAGCAGCTCGGTCAGCTTGTGGGTCTTGCCACTACCGGCACCGGCAGTGATGAATTGGAGGTTCATCGTCCTCCCTCCCAACCCGCCAGGGCGGTGAAGTCGTTGTACGCCGTGTTCTCGGCTTCCTGTTTCTTGTTCGCCGGCATGCAGTCATCAGTTCGCTCGGAAGCCTCGTCGGATACGGTATCCGGCATGACGACTTCAATGGCACCCTGCTGCAATTGTGCGTCGCGCCAGCGCCAGGTGGCATTGAATTGCTGCCACAGGCTGGCAGTCTGGTTGCCAGCCTTGTCGGCAACGGCCACGGCTCCCGTGAATAGGTCAGCATCGTGGGTAAATAGCCGGGCGGTGTTGAGGATAAAGTAGCCGACCGCCGGCCATGCCTGGTTTTTTTGCCGCTGCAGTTCGGCATAGATGGCCAGTTGCAGGTGAGTGTTTTTCTTCAGCTTGTCGGGGTAACGGTTTTCGCCGGACCATTTCATGTCGATGATGGCCTGGCGGCCGTCTTGACTTGTGAGTATCAAGTCGGCTAATCCGCCGATCTTTCCTCCGGCGAAATCCCCGGTTAACTCCGCTTCACTTGCCACCTCGACGATGCCTGCTGCCCGGCACTGCTGCGTCAGTTTCAGCAGTGCGCGCCGGATATGGAAGCGACAGCGCGACATATCCGCGCGCCGGCCCGGCAGTCGCAGTATGGCGCCTTCTTCGTCAACAATGATCGGGAAAGTCTTTTCTAACCACACCTCGATATCATGGTCGGCCAGCGTTTTCCAGGCGGTTTCGGTGAAGAATCGCTCGACGGTTCGGTGCGCAAGGAGGCCGTACAGACGTGGCCCGTCGGCCACATCGAGGGTCTGCGAAAGCTTCAGCGCGGCGGGATAGCGCAGTACCCACTGGTAGGGATTGTCGAGCAGGATGCTGATGCTGGAGTGGGATTCCTTCTCGCGCCGCGGAATGCTGCTGGGCTCCAGATGCCACCAGCGACGCCGTGCCGGTAGCGGGCAAGGCTGTATGTTGGGTAGGGTGGAATCGGCAAGGCTCCGCTCGATGGGTTCAATCGGGATGTCCTTCACCAGGCTTGAAATCATTTGCCAGAGGGGGTGAACCTCGCTGCCTTGCGGTGGCAGGATCAGGGTCAGCCGTTGGCGGGCGGCCAGGATCGGTCGCAGCCAGTGTGAAGCCAGTGCATCAAATTGTGCGTCCATGGCAGGGAGCGCGATGCCCGCTGCCGCGAGTTGCCTGCGTTCGGCGGACGACCACGGAGGATTGGACGGCAGCAATGGCATGGCCAGTTGCCACCAGACCACTTCATCGGCAGGCGCAATGGCAGCAGCCGGATCAGCGATGGCGAGGCAAGCCCCTGCCTCTGGGTATAGCAGGGGGTTATGGCTGCCTCGGGCCGTGGCTTGCCCCAGCAGCTTGGATAACTGAACCGGATTCAATCGGTTGCCAGGCGTTCGCTTTTCCAGGCTGGCCAGCACATCGCGACACTGGGCGTGCGCTGCCTTTGCCGA
The DNA here is from genome assembly GCA_013426785.1 of Rhodocyclaceae bacterium. Taxonomy (GTDB): domain Bacteria; phylum Pseudomonadota; class Gammaproteobacteria; order Burkholderiales; family Rhodocyclaceae; genus Sulfuricystis. The sequence goes on from JACDZI010000100.1 coordinate 5,435, forward strand.
AATGGCGTCGATCGACTCAGGATCCCTTAACCGGGCCTGGAAGAAACCGGCCAGGCGGGTGATGCGGCTGGAGATGTCATTCAGCAGCGCGCCTTGTGCAGGATCGAAACGTTCGCACTCGATCCAGAAACGGATGTTGTCGAGAACCTCGGTTGCCTTTTCACCATAATGCGCGGCGATCTGTTCGAGCGTACTTTGCCAGTGGAGGCCGCCGATACCGGGTTCGCCCGCCAGCTTTGCCGCAAGCTTGCGCCGTGCATAGCCCGGAAGCGGACAGACCGGGTGGGACAGAAAAGCCACCAGGGAGGGCACATCAACCGGCTGCCACATCATCGCCAGGGCGAGCGGGAGCAGTTGCAGCGCCGGACGGGCGGCACTGTGTTCCTTGAGCCCGATCAGTGGCACCCCCGCTGACTCGAAGCTGCGATCAAGCAGGGCAGCATCGGTTTGCGCGACGATCAATGCATTTCCAGCCGGGGTTCTGTTAGCCAGCCAGCGCGCGGCCGTTAGCCGGGTTTCGGCACGGACAACACGAATACTGTCGTCTTGCTGCCAGGGAATGGCTGCGGGCATGCTGCCAGATAGCGATTCGAGCAGGGAGTCCTGAAGTTTGCCCAGCAGGGTCGTACTCGTGGTGGGCAGCAGTGCTGGGGCATATGTGACGGGGAGAAGCTGGAGAACATTGCGCCAGCCGACGGGCAGGTCTTCGGCCGCGTCGTAAACAATGACTTGGCTGATCGGTAGCGACTTGCCTGCAATTTTGCTGGCAAGCTGTTTGAGCCGCTCCCCGATGCCGGGTGTAACACTGACCGAGGCCAGGGATTCGACGATATCGAGATCGCGCAACCGGGGAGAGTCGCCCTCATCGAAACGCCGCGACCAGCCATGTAGGTGCCATTGGTCGCGCCAGGACAAGAGCGTGGCGGCTGTGCCGAGCGGATCTGTTTCGTACGACTGGCTGTAAAAACGGGGAAGGATGTTGGCGCTACCGAGGCAGTCCCGATACTGGGCAATCCTGACGGCTGCTGCAACGGGACGCGTTTGCAAGCCGAGCATGCCTTCCAGTAGATCCAGAAACCCCAGTGGGCCGAGCAGGGGTTCTCCGAGACGATTCGCGGGCTGTCGCGCTCGTTCGCCGTCGAGCGCCAGGCCAAAATGGATTTTCATGAGCATGTCTTCATGTTATGCCATGATCTTAACCGAATCGCGCTGGCGAGTGTATTGATGCTGGAATCCGAGTGCGAATACAGGCGCAAACGATCCAGCCAATAGTCCGATCTCAGTCATCCCCGTTCTCTGTGCTTTGCGTAACAGGAGGGACAATAAACGATCATTGCGACAAACACAGTCGCAAGAATCTTGAGCGGGCGAAGTCGATGCCTCTCGCTCCGTCAATCTAGGCTATTTCTTTATATAGTTAAACTGATTACCGGGTTTTCACATTTCCAACATTTTGTTTTAAAACAACTTTATTGACTCTGCGACCCTACTCAAACCACAGAAGCTGTGGATAACTTCGCGAACGATCCTACTCAAACCACAAGTCGCCGGACTGGTTTTACTACTCATACGACGACCGCCTCCTACTCAAACCACAAAATTTGCTCTGGAAATGTAGGTTACCGACAGGTTGTGAGCCGCATAATTCATGCAATTCGGGTAAAACCTACTCAAACCACAAGCGTTTTCCTACTCATACCACAAGGTTGAGGGATTCCTGATACGGCCGTCGAACGACAGTGACACGATCATTGGCGATCTTCCATGATTCGAGAAGGCCGACCTCGACCAGGGCAGTGAGCGCGCGGACGATGGCGGTACGCAGATTGTCGGGGCGTTGAATCGTCAGGTCGGCGACCCGCTGGATGTCGGCGATTTTGAGCGGGAAGGGTTCGCGGTGACTGGAGAAATAGCCGTGCAGCCAGGTGGCCAGGCCTTCTGGCAGCCGGTTGCGCTGTGCCCAGGCCACGTAGGTGTAATGGTGCCCCTTGAAGAGTTCGGCCAG
>JACDZI010000101.1 GCA_013426785.1 Rhodocyclaceae bacterium
GTTTGCCCTCTTGTACTCCTGCGACTGCTGATACTTCTCCTCGCTGTAAATCCCCCTCACCTCCTCCGGCAGCCGCGTGGAAATACTCCGGCAGTTGAGAAAGCTGAGCCCTCGTTCCAGAAGAAAATCGGCAACAACGATGGTGATAATGGCAGTAAGGATATTTGCAGCATTCATAGAATTTTTTATAATACAAAATTAAATAGTTAGCAACTCACGCGCAAAACATAAGCCCCCTCCTTATTTCAAGGAGGGGGTTGGGGGTGGTTGTCCTTTTTTCAAGGAGGGGGTTGGGGGTGGTTGTCCTTTTTTCAAGGAGGGGGTTGAGTATGGTTATCCTTTTTTCAAGGAGAGGGTTGGGGGTGGTCCGGCTGGTTTCCCTCAATCTCTTCCAAAATCCTCTCCCCAACCATCATCAAATTCTCGTAAACATCCGTATTCAGAAACCGGAGCACCTTGATATGCAAGGCATTTAGATAGGCAGTTCGTTGACGATCATGCTCAATTGCCTCGTCAGTGAAATGTGAATCCCCGTCAAGCTCAATGGCCAGCCTTGCAGAAGGGCAGTAAAAATCAAGGATATATGGGCCGATGCTGTGTTGCCGGCGAAATTTGTACCCGCCAAGATTACTCCGCTGCAAGATACTCCACAGTTGAATTTCCGCTGGGGTGGCCTTGTTGCGCAACCCTTTTCGGCAGGATTTTAATTCCGTTCGGTTGTGGAACATTGGTTTGTATCCCTGAAATTGATAAAGGTGACCACCCCCAACCCCCTCCTTGAAAAAAGGAGGGGGCTTTTGCGCCCCGATACTGGCGGATGGAGTTGGCTTTTAGCTCCCCTCCTATTTTAGGAGGGGTCGGGGGTGGTAAGCTCTTCCCCTTTCGCGACAGCCGTCCCCTCTTCCCCCCAAACCCGCGCCAGGGTAGCCTGAATCTTTTTCTCGAAGCGGGTAATTAATTCGCGGTTGGCAGCCACCAGCGCTTGCTCGGCCTCGATCTCCGCCACGATGGCTTGTTGCGTGGCGAGGGATGGGAGGGGGATTCCGAGCTTCCTGATGAATCCGAGCGGGATGAACTTTTGCGTCGAGCCGCTGGCTTGGCGCTGAAAACGATCCTGCACGGTAGCGGAATCAAGCAAGTCCTTGAGGAACCGATTATCGACTTGGCAGCCTTTGGGAAATTTGATCAACGCGACGTTCTTGACCGCATATTCGCGGGACGCGTCGGCGATGACAGGATTTCCAATCGTGCCGATCATTGGCATCAAAAGGTCACCTGCATCGACTTTCGACCGTTTGTTGATCGCATCGAGGTTTTCCCGTGTGATGAGATTCACTTCGGTGAAGTCGATAAAGCCATTCTTGAGGTTCTTCGATGTAATCAGTGGGTATCCTTCGGGGACATATTTTGGGCTGTCGTGAGTGCCGTCACGGACATCGCAGACTTCACCAAGTTCCACCAAGGGCCAGTCAGGGTGGATGGGGATGTGGGGACGGTAGTGGTCGAGGACGGCGCGGGCGCCGTTGATAACTTTCTGGTAGCCCTCGATCTCCGCCACGATCTCCTTCTGAACCTCCAGCGGCGGCAGGGGGATTTCAAACTTTGCAATATCCACGGGCTTCATGCTCACATTCGCTGCCCCACGCATTAGGGCGGCTATGTCCGCCCTCTTCATATCCAAGGCATGGAAAAGGAACCCAGCGTCGAGTTCAGATTCGTCTTTAGGTTGTAGCGCAACCAGCAGGTTGGCCAATGCGAATTTCCCGCTGGCAAGGTGGATGCGGTGTAGTGCAGCTTTGCCATGTCCAAGAGAGGAAATTAACGGGACGCAAACGGCCGGACCATCGAACTGAAATGAGGCTGAAGTCTTGGGCTGGGCGGCGGTGAGAATCAGCGAATAGGGTCCTGAAGGCGTTGTTGTGCTGGACGAATTTCCCTTCGTGATAGTGCAAACATCTGCAACCGTCACCAATCTCGTATCGCCGTTCACGATTGCAGGGCGATAGTGACTGCCGGTGAGGTTACAGTCGTTTGCGAGAATTTCCTCGCGACAAGCAAGCCATGAACAGCGTGAAAGTTCTCCGCCTTCGTAAAAAGTGCGGTAGTCGTGTAGGACGGTCGGAAGGTCGTTGTGCTCACTCACGGTGCGCTTCACTCCGAGGCTTACACCGATGTGTTTGATCTCGGAAAAAAGGACACTCGATTTCCTCTTCGCTGTGGAGCGATCGAGTACAAGAATCGATGTTTTCACACCAGTGTAGGGCATAAAAACGCCCGAGGGCAATGAGATCACGCCGATGAGATACTCGTTGATGAGTTTCTCCCGAAGCTGTCGATATGCTTTTCCGCTCTGGAAGATAATACCTTCGGGAACAATAATGGCGGCGCGACCGCTGGGCGTGAGGTGCTCGGCCATGTAGTCCACAAATAGCACTTCGCTGCGTTTGGCCTGGATGGAAAATCGCTTGTGCGGCTTGATACCGCCTTTCGGAGACATAAAGGGCGGGTTGGCGAGGATGACATCGGCGAATTCATTCCAGCGTTCCTCGGAGGTAAGGGTATCATACTCGTAGATGTGGGGATCGGTGAAGCCGTGCAGGTAGAGGTTCACCAGAGAGAGGCGCACCATGTCAGGCGAGATGTCGTAGCCCTTGAAGTTTTTGGCGAGGCGTCCCTTGTCGTCCGGGGTGAGGGTGCTGACCCCCCTCAATCCCCCCTTAGCAGGGGGGAAGTTGTGTGATTCTTCCTTGGCGGGGCGGAAGTTGTGCGATCTTCCCTTGTCAGGGGTGAAGTTGTGTGATCCTCCCTTGGCTGGGGGAAAGTCTTGATCGGTTGTATTTGTTGCCAGAATATACTTGTAGGCGGAGATAAGGAAACCGGCGGTGCCGCAGGCAGGGTCGAGGATGGTCTCGTTTTTCTGCGGAGCAAGAACCTCGACCATAAAATCAATGATATGGCGCGGGGTGCGGAACTGCCCGGCATCGCCCTGGGAGCCGAGGACGGAGAGCAGATACTCGAAGGCGTCGCCCAGGCGTTCGCTGTGGTCGTATGAAAATTCGTCGATGATCTTGAGGAAACTTCTGAGCGTCTCGGGGTCGCGATACGGCAGGTAGGCGTTTTTGAAGATGTCTCGAAAAAGCGGTGGAATGCCGGGGTTCTCGGGCATCTTGGCAATGCCTTCGCCGTAGAGACCCAGCATCTCGTGGCCGCCAAGGGAGGGGGACATCAGCCTGGCCCAGCCGTAGCGGGCGAAGTCGCCGGTGAAGAACTTGCGCTTGCCGCCAAGTTCTTCACTCTCGGCATCCATATCGTCCATAAACTTGTAGATCAGAGCAATGGTGATCTGTTCCACCTGGGACTTGGGATCGGGGACTTTGCCGACGAGGATGTCGCGGGCTGTGTCGATGCGGCGCTTGGTATCGGTGTCGAGCATTATTTTAAGAGTTTCATGGAGGTGTCGGTTAAGAGGGTGCGCATCTGGGAGATGGCGATTTCGTTGAGCTTGTGCAACCGCGCCGCCTGCGTCAGGCCCTGGCGGATAAGGACGGAGTTGAGGCTTTCCAGGTTGGTCAGGACGACCAATTGCTCCAGCGGCGCATGGTCACGGATGTTGCCCTCCCCATCGGGGTTAATCTCGCGCCATTGTTTGGCGGTCTGACCAGAGAGGGCGACATTGAGCAAGTCCGCTTCGTTGGCATAGACAAGCGTAGCCTGTGACTTGGTGATTGCTGGCGGGATAAGCGTCTCGCGGATGGCATCGGTGTGTATGCGGTAATTGATTTTGGAAAGTACCCGCTGGAGATTCCAGCCGAGTTTGAGCCGGTCGTTTTCTTCGTCTTTGAGGCGCTGGAATTCCTTGATGAGGTAAAGCTTGAATTCCGGGCTGAGCCATGAGCCAAATTCAAAGGCAATGTCACGGTGGGCATACGTGCCTCCGTAGCGACCTGCACTCGCGATCAACCCTTTTGCGCCAGTCAGTGTGATCAATTTCTTGGCTGACAGGAAGAAACTGTTCCGCCCGGCTTCATTTTTAATTCCCTCGAATTCGAGGGAATTAAAATCGGGATTGTTGATCCGCTCCCATACGCCAAGAAACAGGACGGTGTCCTTGTTTTTTAGCCATTGTTCAATCAGCGCACTGCCACCATCGAAATTCCGTACCATGTCGGTAAGCGAAATATAGTCACCGCCCGGTACAGAAAGGATGCTGATGGATGTTCCCTGAACCTCAATGGTGCTTTTCTTTGGTTTGCTCATGACGTTGGTCTCTCAAATGGAGTGGAGTTAAACCCATCGAATTCGACGGGTTTAACTATGGCGAATTCGCCACAATTAAAAAGCAGCCTGGACATATCCATGGCTCAGGCGGCGAACTGGTTCAAGGAAACATAGTCCTTGATGTATTCGGGGACAAGCGTACGATACTCTTGGGGCACAGCCCTGAAATCATGGGTGGAGAAAAACGGGTTGGTGGCCAGGTCGGTGTACTGTCTGCTGTCGATGATGTCGCGAACCCGGTTGCTGGTGACATAGGCCTTGAAATAGGTTTTGATGGCCGGGATTGACGAAGGCGGTTCGGGGACGCGGTCGGCGACGAATTTGGAGAATTCCTCTTCCAGCAACTCATCCTTGGATTTGAAGCGCGGAATAAGACCGAAGACCTTCTCCAGAATTTCGCGCAGGGTCAGGCGGCGATCCACGGCGGCGGCTTTGCGCAGTTTGTCGAGGGTGTAGTACTCCTCGGGCTTGTCGAAAACCTCACGGTTGACATAATCGATGACACGATCCCACTGCCCGGCTTCAACGGCGGAGGCGACGGTGTCATCGGCGCGGATAACGTCTTCAAACCTCTCGAAGAACATCCGGTCGATCTTCATTCCTTCAAGGCCGATGGTCTCTTCCTTGACCATCAAGACGAAGTCGTCGCCCTGATGTTCATAGGTGCCGCCCACTTCCACAGGCCCCTCGCCGCCTTTGCCTTTGCCCTTGGGCTGGGGGAGCTTCAGTACTTCGTCGTAGTTAAATTCTTCCTCGAAATACTCGCAGTTAGCAAAGAAGTCGAACAGCTTGAAGGCGGTTTTGAAGGGCTGCGGTACGCCCTCCTTGAGACTGTCATCAAACAGCACCTCCCGGAAGTCGTGTTTGCGGGTGCCGCGTCCCTTGATCTGGATGAAGTCGGTGGGCGAGAAGATCGGACGGAAGAGGCCGAGATTAAGGATGTCGGTGCAGTCGTAGCCGGTGGTCATCATGCCGACGGTCACGCAGATGCGCGCCTTGCTGGTCTTGTAGGTGGAAATGAAGTTGCCGGAGCCAAGCAGGTTGTTGTTGGCGAAGTTGATGGTAAATTGCTGGGCGTCGGGTATCTGGGAGGTGACCTGCACGGCAAAATCGGACCGGTATTTGCCTGGAAACATCCGGTTGGCCATCTGATTGAGGATTTGGGCCAGCTTGGAGGCGTGGTTCTGGCTGACGGCAAAGATGATAGCCTTGCCAATCTCACCGCTGACCGGGTCGCGCAGGGCGTTTTCGAGAAAAGTCTTGCACAAAAGCTGGTTGGTTGTGGCGGCGAAGAAACGCTTCTCGAATTCACGCTGCTTGAAGGCCTGCTGCTGGTCTTCGCCGGTGTCATCGGTGAACAAGACGACGAAGCCCTTTTCGGAAAGCAGTGAGGTGGTGACTTCGGTACGGGCGTCCACCACGGTCGGGTTGATCAGAAAGCCATCCTTCACGCCATCAAGCAAGGAGTAGCGAAAGGTCGGCTGGCTGTTCTCGCAACCAAAGGTGCGGTATGTGTCGAGCAGCAGGCGGCGTTCGGCCTCGCGCGGGTCGCGGGTGTTTGGGTTGGCGCTGTCGAACCGGCGCAGGTAATCGCGCGGAGTGGCGGTGAGGCCGAGCTTGTAGCCAATGAAATAGTCAAACACGGCACGGGCGTTGCCGCCAATGGAACGGTGCGCTTCGTCGGAAATGACAAGATCGAAGTCGGTGGGCGAAAAGAGCTTCTGGTACTTGTTGTTGAAAAGAAGGGACTGTACCGTGGTAACGACAATCTCGGCGTGTCGCCAGTCATCCCTTTTCTCTTTGTAGATCACCGACTGAAAGTCGGCAGAGAGTACGGCTGCAAAGGCCTTCTTGGCCTGGTCTTCCAGCTCCAGACGATCAACGAGGAACAGGACGCGGCGCACGTTGCCCGAACGCAGAAACAGCTTGATGACGGCGGCAGCAGTGAGGGTCTTGCCGGTGCCGGTGGCCATCTCGAACAGGAAGCGGTCTTTGCCGTCGCCGACCGCGGCCTGAAGGCTGTGGATGGCCTTGAGTTGATATGGCCGGAGAAAACGCAGCTTGTTGGTTTGGATGTATCCGGGGCGCTCCGCTTCGTTTCGCCATCCAGCCTCCGATTGGTAGTTCGGGCGCTGGGTGCGAACGATGTAGTCAACGCCCACCTGCTCCTCGATCAGGCGCTGCGGATTGGGCGTGACCTTCTGGTAGCCGATGACCGAGTCCGGTGTCGGAAACGAGGTGATGACGTAGGGGTTGCCGCGTTCGAGGTCCCAGAAGTAGTGCAGGTTGCCGTTGGAGAGAAGAACGAAACGGCAATTCTGGGATTTGGCGTATTTGCGTGCCTGCTCCTTGCCGACGAGGGGATTTTTATCTTCGGCCTTTGCTTCGAGAACAAGCAGCGGAAAGCCTTTGACATCGAGCAAGAGAAAGTCTACGAAGCCTTTTTTGCTTTTCTCGAAGTTGGCACCGAGCGCGTCCAGTTCGCTGGATTTAATGGTGATGCCGGGTTCGAGGCGAATATTGGCGGGTTCGTTACCTTCCTGGAAAAAACGCCAGCCAGCCGCTTCGAGCAGCTTGTTGATTTTGATGCGGGCTGTGGCTTCTTTATCGGACATTCAGGTTCCTGTTCTATTCCAGCGATAACGGTCAAGCGGCATAACGACTCAATATCCTGCCGATGATAGCTATGGCAGTTTTGACGACATGTTTACCTTCGGTCAGACTTATCAGGGTTGAAGCCAGACCACAATGAGAATCATCAGAATTGTCGAAGAGATGCGCCCTTCGGTCTGGGATAAAATCTGCCTCGCCTATCCCGTGTTTCTCCCTTCCTCACTGAATGTACTGTCCCGTGGCTCATTGTCGGCCTTTGCGCGTTCACTTCTTGATTAAAAATGAAATTATGCGCCAAGCAACGATTCGTAAGGCACGTTTAATTGTGCGTGCAGATTCCGGATCATGGCGAGCGAAAGTTTCCGTTTAT
>JACDZI010000102.1 GCA_013426785.1 Rhodocyclaceae bacterium
CTCATTTCGCCGCTGCCAATGAAAATCTCGGCGCCTTGTTCAGCGTTTCCCTAACCAATCTTGCTCAACCTGAATCCCGCAACCAGTCCACAAAGACCACTTCGTTAGGCGGGTGGTTATCGACGCACATAGTCGGTACCATTACGGGCTATGGCGCTGGACTGACTTCCTGACCCCAACCCATTATTCAATCAAGCGAACGGAGATACGTAATGCGCATCCTGCTGATTCATCCGAACTACCACTCAGGCGGTGCCGAGATTGCCGGCAATTGGCCTCCTGCGTGGGTTGCCTATCTAGCCGGGTCACTCCGGGCAGCAGGCTATACCGACTTGCGTTTCGTCGACGCCATGACCAACGATATCAGCGAAGAAGCTTTGCGCGAAATCTTTGCGGCGGAAAAGCCAGACATCATTGGCACTACTGCCATTACGCCGTCCATTTACAAAGCCGAACGCTTGCTGGAAATTGCCAAGGAAATGCATCCCAAGGCGGTAACGGTTCTGGGCGGGATTCACGCCACCTTCATGTACCAGCAGGTGCTCAAGGAGGCTCCCTGGGTGGATGCGATCGTGCGTGGAGAGGGCGAGGAAATCTTCCTGGAGCTTGTCCGCGCGGTCGATTCCGGGAAGTGGGAAACGGAAAAGGAAAACATCAAGGGCATCGCCTATGGCGATGACAAACAGATCATTGCGACACCAGCTGCGCCGACCGTGCGCGATCTCGATGGCATCGATCCCGACTGGAGCATTCTGGAGTGGGACAAGTACATGTACATTCCGCTGAACAAGCGGGTGGCGATTCCCAATATGGCGCGTGGCTGTCCATTCACCTGCAGCTTCTGTTCGCAGTGGAAGTTCTGGCGGGATTACCGTGTCAGAGATGCGAAGAAGGTGGTTGACGAAATCGAGAAACTCGTCAACGAGCACGATGTTGGTTTTTTCATCCTGGCCGATGAAGAGCCAACCATCAACCAGCGCAAGTTCGTTCAGTTTTGTGAAGAGTTGATCGCCCGCGATCTTGGCATCGAGTGGGGCATCAACACTCGCGTCACCGATATCCTGCGGGACGAGAAGCTGTTGCCGATGTACCGGAAGGCGGGTTTGCTGCATGTCTCTTTGGGTACCGAGGCAGCTGCCCAGATGAAGCTGGATTTGTTCAACAAGGAAACTACGGTTGCCCAGAACAAGAAGGCCATCAAGCTCTTGCAGGATGCAGGGATGGTGGTCGAGGCCCAGTTCATTGTCGGTCTTGAGAACGAAACCGCCGAGACCCTCGAAGAGACTTATCTGATGGCTAAGGATTGGAGTCCGGACCTGGCCAACTGGGCGATGTTCACGCCTTGGCCGTTCTCCGACCTTTATCAGGAAATGGGCGACAAGGTCGAGGTCTTCGACTTCGAGAAGTACAACTTTGTTACTCCGATCATGAAGCCCGACGCGATGGATCGTGGCGAGTTGCTCGATCGGACCATGAACAACTACCGCCGTTTCTATATGCGCAAGGCCTTGTTCTCCTACCCATGGGCGGGAACCGGGGCAAGGCGGCGCTATTTGCTTGGCTGCCTCAAGGCCTTCTTGAAAGCCGGCTTCCAACGCAAGTTCTATGACCTCGGCAAGGTGGATTACTGGGGACCGCAATCGCGGACCAAGGTCAACTTCCAGTTCGATGCGGCCCGCGAGCGTCCTGAAGCCAGTCCGGTGGTCTGGAGTCCCAAGCATGACCGCACCATGAAGGGGGAGCAACAGGCATCGGTGTGGAAAGAAGGAATGCCAAAAACCGAGCAGCACGCCAAGGTGATGGCATGTGGCGGCGGAGATGAGCAGATGACTGAGGAGATGATTGCAGCTGCGGAGCAGAAGTTAGATCACCGTCCTGCCGGGAGCGAAGGCAAGATCATGATGAAGATCTGATTTTCCTGCAGGGAAAAAACCACCCCCCTATGGCAAGAACTCAGTGAATTGGGTTTGTGCCTAGCGGGGGTTTTTCATTCGTTCTGCCTGATTTCGACCTGCATCCGATCACCAGGAGTTCACAATTGGAAATTCGCCGCACATGAAGCCTCAAGATTCGGGTAATTCAGGGAAGGTTGGGCCGAATTCCATCATTCGCGTGGCAGAGGCTTTGCGTGCTCTCGCAAGTGCAGACGTTGAGCGTGAACTCATGCTGAAAGCGGATCTGGATGTGTATCTGGCCAAAATGCCGGAACAGATGGTGGACGAGTGCGAGGTGACGCGATTGCAACGCGTCGTCTGGGCTGAACTGGATGAGGTGCTGGCGCGACGTGTGCTTGCCGATGCGGGTCGGCGAACCGGTGATTATTTGCTGGCCAATCGCATTCCCGGCCCTGTCCAAACACTGCTCAAGTTGCTGCCAGCGAGTTTGGCCAGCCGGTTGTTGCAGACGGCAATCCGCCGTAACGCGTGGACATTTTCCGGTAGCGGACAACTCGCTACCGGGTCGGGGTCGCCGGTCAAGCTGACGCTTACCGGTTGCCCCCTCTGCAGTGGGGCCACCTCGGCGCGACCCGTTTGCGACTATTACGCAGCCACCTTCGAGCACTTGTTTCGTGAGTTGGTTACATCCAGCGCCAGCGTAGAGGAAACGCATTGCCAGGCCATGGGTGCGCCAGCCTGTATCTTCGAAGTCCGTTGGTAATCTGGTGTGGCTAAACCAGCCTCGGCTGAGAGATTTTCCTTTCACAACCGCCGTCCTGCCAGCGCCGACTTTTTGGATCACCATGACAAACAACCTTCATCAAGCCTTGCCACCCGCCCTGCCGGGTGAGCGGCGCGAATTCGATTCCCCCGCCGGCAAGCTCTCCTATTATGTAGCTGCACCGGCACAAAGCGCTGGCGAGGCGGGCTTATCGCCTCTGCTGCTCATTCACAGCATCAACGCGGCGGGCTCGGCCTATGAAGTCAAGCCGATTTATGAGCATTACCGCAACCGACGGTCCGTCTATGCCCTCGAGTTGCCCGGGTTTGGTTTTTCCGAGCGGCGCAAGCGCCGCTATACGCCGCGCTTGATGACTGATGCTGTTTTGGCCATGGTCGCCGAAATTCGCCGTTTGCATGGTGATGCTCCTATCGACGCGCTGGCACTGTCGCTTTCCTGCGAGTTTCTTGCCCGCGCAGCTCAAGAGAAGCCGGAGTCATTCGCCACACTCGCCCTGGTGAGTGCGACCGGTTTCAACCGGCGTGCTGCAGTGGCTGCTGCCCCCGGCAGCACGCGTGGCATGCCGTGGCTTTATGGGGCGTTCACCGTTCCGCTCTGGACGCGCGGCTTTTTCACAGCACTCACGAGTCGGCGCAGCATCCGCTTCTTTCTCGAAAAGACCTGGGGCGCCAAGGAAATAGATGAGGGCGCACTCGAATACTCCTGGTTGACGACCCATCAGCCAGGCGCACGCTTTGCACCTTATGATTTCGTATCGGGATTCCTCTTCAGCGGCGATATCCGGATGCTCTATGAGTCACTGAAGTTGCCGGTATGGATGGTGCATGGGGTGCGCGGGGATTTCGTCGATTACAGTGGCACCGTGGAGTTTGCCCATCGACCGAACTGGTTGATCGAGTCGATGCCAACCGGAGCACTACCCCATTTCGAACGGTTGGATGAGTTCATCAGGCGTTACGAAGCCTTCCTGTTGAAGCGCGCCAATGGTTGATGAGTACCGGCTTGTAGATCGTTAAAATACCCAGCCTTCCCACCCAGTGATCTTATTCTCCAGGGTTTCATGACTGCAACGTCCTCTACAGCTAACGAGCCGGTACCGCGTCGCTTGATGACGGTCCTGTTCGTCGGTGTGTTCATGGCCGCACTGGACAACGCTGTCATTGGTCCGGTAGTGCCGGTCTTGCGCGCAACCTTTGGCGTCGACAACCGCGAGGTTGGCTTGGTCATGAGTGTCTTTGTGTTGTTTTCACTTTGCAGCACGGCCTTGCTGGCAAACTTGAGCGATCGTTACGGGCGCCGGCCGGTTTATCTGGCCAGCGTTGGTCTGTTTGCCTTGGGCTCACTGCTGATTGCCTTGTCGCAGTCCTTCTGGATGCTCGTCGTCAGCCGCGCTATCCAGGGTATCGGAGCCGGCGGTATTACCCCAACCGCCAGTGCGGTCGTCGGGGATGTATTCCCGCCCGAGGGGCGTGGCAAAGCACTCGGTCTGATCGGCGCCACCTACGGTATGGCCTTCGTTCTTGGACCTCCTCTGGCTGGGCTGCTGATGGTTGTCCTCAGTTGGCACTGGATCTTCCTGATCAATCTGCCCATTGCTGCGGTCATCCTTTACCTTGGCGCCCGTGCGCTGCCGGTGCGTGGCGCTGCTGGGCCGCAGCCAAACTTCGACTGGTCGGGCATCATGATCACCTTTGTGCTCCTGATCGCGCTTGTGCTAGGCATCACACAAATCGCCGATGCTTTCGTCAATGCCCTGATCTGGCCCTGGATGCTGATCATCACTGCAGTAATGCTGGTGATGCTTATCCAGGTCGAAAAGCGTGCCGAGCAGCCGGTTATCCCGTTTTCCCTGTTTGCCAATCGGCAACTCGCCGTGACTTACTTGCTGACGGTGGGGGCTGGATTTGGCATGGGCAGTGTCGTCTTCATGACCTCGATTGCCCATCTGGCGCATGACATCGCACCCAAACATACCGGATTCGCACTGCTGCCGATGGTCGTGGCCGCAATGCTGGGATCGACGGGGGCCGGGCGCTTGCTTAACCGCATGGGCGCACGCAGCTTGATCCTCATCGGTTTCGGACTCCTTGCGGTCGGCTATGGCGGATCGGCGATCACGGCACTCGGCTTGTGGGGCTTCATGCTGAGTTCGGTGCCGGTCGGCATGGGAGTCGGCGTCGTGGTCGGCGGTGCGTTGCGTACGATTGTCATCGACGAAGCCCCTCTTGCGGTGCGCGGCTCGGCACAGGGAATGATCAATATCTGCACGGCTATTGGCACTTTGTTGTCGGCAGCGGCGATCGGTGCTGTAGCCGACTTTGGCGGTGGTGGCTCAAGCGGATTCAGCATTGCTTACTTTGCAGTTAGTGTGTTGATGCTCTTGATGTTGATGGTAACGCTGGCTCTGCGCAATGATCGCGCGGGCGCTAGAACTGTCGCGTCGGCTGCCTAGACGGGCCTGCCGTATTCAATCCAAGGATCAGAGCGCCCCTCTCTTATGACTCACGAAATCGACCAGACTTTCGGCCGGCAAAAGGTGACGACCGATGAACGTCGTCTGAGGATTCGACGGGTCTTCGCAAAAGTGGCAGCGCGTTACGACCTGATGAACGACCTGTTGAGTTTCGGGATTCATCGCCTGTGGAAGCGCACGCTTACCCGCCGTGTTGCTGACGTTACTGGCACCGTGGTTGATCTGGCGGGTGGAACGGGAGATGTTGCGCGATTGCTGGCGGGCCCGGAACGCCGGGTGATGGTTTGCGATCCTTCCATGCCCATGATGCTCAAGGGGCGTAAACGGCACGGTGATGATGTTGCGTGGCTTGCCGGTGAAGCGGAAGCTCTGCCCTTCGCCGATGGCAGTGTTGATTTGCTGACCATCTCGTTCGGTTTGCGCAACGCCACCCGTCTGGATGACGCGCTTGCAGAGATCCACCGTGTCTTGTCACCCGGCGGTTGCTTTGTCTGTCTTGAGTTTTCCCGGCCGGCCTGGTGGTTGGCGCCGTTTTACGATTTCTTTTCCTTTACTGTCATTCCCCGACTTGGTGCGGCGGTCGCAGATGCTCCGGAAGCCTATGCCTACCTTGTTGAATCCATCCGCCGTTTTCCAGCTCAGGAAGAATTTGCGAAAAAAATGGGCGAGGCCGGATTTGTCAAAGTCACTTGGGAGAACCAGTCGTTCGGGATTGCCTGCCTGCATATTGGACATGTGGCCGCATGAGTCATTCTGATACCGACGCATTGCTTCCCCGGCAACCGGAAAGCTGGCAGGTCTGGTGGTTGGCTACCAGGCCAAAAACGCTCCCTCTTGCACTGTCACCGATAATTCTGGGTACTGCGGTAGCTTGGGCGGAGGGTGCGACGCACGCCTGGTCGGTCGTTGCCTTGGCCTTGTTGTGCGCGACGCTGATCCAGATAGGAACCAATCTTCACAACGATGCAAGGGATTTCGAAAAGGGCAACGATACGCCGGAACGTATCGGCCCGCTCCGAGTGACCTCCGCCGGTTTGCTTTCTTCACGTCAGGTCCATGCTGCCGCGGCGGTCTCCTTCGCTGTGGCTTTTTTGATTGGGCTGTATCTCGCAACGGTGACCGGATGGCCAATTTTTGCCCTGGGGGTTATCTCGATAGCTGCCGGCTGGGCCTATTCGGGTGGACCGAAGCCAATTTCGTACTCGCCGTTCGGAGAGTTCATCGTGTGGTTGTTTTTTGGCGTGGCTGCAGTGATGGGTAGTCACTATTTGCAATCCGGAACTCTGACGCTATCGGCGCTGCTGGCTGGCTCTGCCATAGGCTTGCCAGCTGCATCTGTCCTGATGGTCAACAATTATCGAGATCGCGATGGCGACATCAGGGTAGGACGGCGCACTTTGGCTGTTGTACTTGACCCTGATGGTGCGCGTCGTGCCTATGCAGCGATGATGCTTGCACCCTTTGCCATCCTGCCCATGATTGCCTTTGCAGGGTTCCCCGGTGCGCTGTTGGCAATGCTGACTCTGCCGATGACTTTGAAGCAGATCCGCATGCTGTCGATCTGCAAGGGCCAACAACTCAACCAAGTACTGGCTGATACCGCTCGTTTTGGCCTCATCATGGGCTTGGCGCTCGCAATGGGCGTATCACTCTGACCACGTCCGTTCTTCAATGCTCAACTGCCCGTATTTTCTTCCCATGCAACATTCTCTCCCGATAATGTTGCACTTGGATTTTGAGCGCGCCGTGCCTCAAAAGTGTCAAACTCGGGTATGCCTTCGATCAACTGGACTGCCTGGCCAGACCCGAGCAGTGGCCGGACCTGA
>JACDZI010000103.1 GCA_013426785.1 Rhodocyclaceae bacterium
CTTCAGTCATGGCTTTCAGAGATTCGACCCTTCATTTAACCGGACAGCAGTGACCTGCATCAGCTTGTGGTGGATCAGCCACGCCGTGTGGTAACTCACGCCCAGTTGCCGCCTCAGCGCCAAGGCCGACAGCCCCGTCTTGGCCTGGCTGATCAGATAGATTGCCAGGAACCAGGTAGTCAGCGGCAACTTCGTTCCCTGAAAGACCGTCCCGGCAATCAGCGACGTTTGGTGACGACAGCTTGTGCATTGGAACACCTTGCGCGTGCCGTCACGGAGAACGTAGTGACCGGCACCTTCGCATCGGGGGCAGCAAAACCCTTCAGGCCAGCGCACCACCTCAAGCGCCTGCTCGCATTGCGCCTCGGTTCCGTAGTCCTTGAGAAATTCCGGCATCGACAACCCCGGTTGAAATTGGATTCGGTTCATTGCCATGATCGCCACCTCGCGTTGGTTGATGGCGATCACTTTGTGGGCGGCAGGCTCACCACATGCGCTTGGCTGACGTTCATTACTAATCAAGATCCGGTAGACTTTTACAGAAACTTTGGAATATAATGTCCGGCTTTCCGCGTTGCGACCCCTGTTCCGGGTCGGACGCCAACAGAGTAGTTTTAGGTAGCAGGGATCTTCCATGAAAACTTTTTCCGCTAAACCGCATGAAGTCACGCGCGACTGGTTCATCGTAGACGCGTCGGACAAGGTACTCGGCCGCTTGGCCACCGAGATAGCGCGTCGTCTGCGCGGCAAGCACAAGGCCATCTTTACCCCGCACGTCGACACCGGCGACTACATCGTCGTCGTCAATGTCGAGAAGCTGCGCGTCACCGGAAACAAGGCACAAGACAAGAAGTATTTCCGCCACTCCGGTTTTCCTGGCGGAATTTACGAAACCAATTTCATCAAGTTGCAGCAGCGCTTTCCTACGCGCGTCCTTGAAAAGGCCGTCAAGGGGATGTTGCCCAAGGGCCCGCTCGGCTATGCAATGCTGAAGAAAATGAAGTGCTATGCCGGGGGTGATCATCCCCATTCGGCACAGCAACCGAAACTCCTGGAAATCTGACCGGACGGGAAATTATGGCAGCCAATTACTATTACGGCACGGGGCGACGCAAGACTGCTGTCGCGCGCGTGTTTCTGAAAAGCGGTAGCGGCAAGCTCATTGTTAACGAGAAGCCTGTCGATGAGTTCTTCTCCCGCGAAACGGGTCGCATGGTGGTTCGTCAGCCGCTGGAACTGACGCAGCATTTAGCCACCTTCGACATCATGGTCAACGTGAATGGTGGTGGTGAGTCCGGCCAGGCGGGTGCGGTTCGGCACGGTATTACCCGCGCACTGATCGAATACGATGCTGCGCTGAAACCGGTGCTGTCCAACGCAGGCTTTGTAACGCGTGACGCGCGCGAAGTCGAACGCAAGAAGGTCGGTTTCCACAAGGCGAGACGCCGCAAGCAGTTCTCCAAGCGTTAATCTTGTTGGAGTACTCGCGAGTAAAAAGCCGCCTGCGGGCGGCTTTTTCGTCTGAGGGTTCCGCATCGTCGGTTATGATTCTTCCTTGTTGTCAGGAAAGGAGTGGCGTGTCGTGATCAAGGTTGGCATTGTCGGAGGTACTGGCTATACCGGTGTGGAATTGCTGCGTTTGCTCGCGCTACATCCGGAAGTGACCATAACAGCCATTACTTCCCGAGCTGAGGCGGGTAGCGCGGTTGCCGACATGTTTCCGAGCCTGCGCGGCCACATCAATTTGTGCTTTAGTGACCCTGCGACTGCGCCGTTGCAGGATTGCGATCTGGTGTTTTTTGCCACGCCGAATGGCGTGGCGATGAAGCAGGCCGGTGAGTTGCTTGAAGTCGGAGTACGCGTCATCGACCTTGCGGCTGATTTCCGTATCAAGGATGTGGCCGAGTGGGAAAAATGGTACGGCATGTCGCATGCCTCGCCCGAACTGGTTGAAGAAGCCGTCTACGGATTGCCGGAAGTGAATCGGCAGGCAATCCGACAAGCACGCCTGGTGGCCAATCCCGGGTGTTACCCGACGGCGGTTCAACTCGGATTCCTGCCGCTTCTTGAGGCAGGGTGCGTCGCTAGCGATCAGTTGATCGCCGATTCAAAATCCGGGGTGTCTGGTGCCGGTCGCAAGGCGGAGACGCATATCCTGTTTGCCGAGTCCTCGGACAACTTCAAGGCTTACGGGGTCGCCGGACATCGTCATCTTCCGGAAATCCGGCAGGGGCTTACAACAATGGCAGGGGCGTCTGTCGGCCTGACCTTTGTCCCCCATCTGACCCCCATGATACGTGGCATCCATGCCACCCTGTATGCCACCATTACGCGCGAGGAAGACTTCCAGTCTCTCTACGAAAGGCGCTATGCAACCGAACCCTTCGTCGATGTCATGCCGGCTCAATCCCATCCGGATACTCGCTCGGTGCGGGCCTCCAATATCTGTCGTATTGCCGTACATCGCCCCCAGGGTAGAAACGTACTGGTCATCCTCTCGGTCATTGATAATCTGGTCAAGGGGGCGGCTGGGCAAGCCGTCCAGAACATGAATCTGATGTTTGGTTTCGACGAATGTCTTGGCCTTTCTCTGGTTCCCGTCTTGCCTTGATTTTGCGGAGACTTCGAGGGCGCTTTGGAATTTCCGCCCCGCAGGTTTCAGTCAGAACCCAGGTTCCCTGGCATCTGCGGATCCTCGGAATTCTCGCTGTCTTTGGTTTTGCTGCTGGTTTGGCGTGGTGGGCATACGACACTGGTTTGCGTACCGCAGGTTTCGAGCAACGCGAATCCGGAGAGCTATTGGACGAACTCCGAGTTGCGAATGGAAAATTGGAGGAGGAGGCCGGAAGCTTGCGTAGTCTGTTGACAGCCAGTGAAAGCAGCCTTCAGATCGAGCGAGCTTCGCAAAAGCTTTTGTCAGAAAAAAATAGTGCATTGGTTGATGAAAACAGCAAGCTCAGGGAGGAGTTGGCCGTATTCGAGCGACTCACGAAGATGGAGAGCATGCGCGATAATGAAGTCGCCTTGGATCAACTGAATGTAAGGATGGATGCTTTACCGGGGCATTATCGATTCAGTTTTCTGATCGCATTGCAAGGTGCGCGGCGGGGCAAGGAGACCAGGCTCAACCTGCAAATACTTGTCACTCCACGCGGAGGGGCATCCGGTGCTAAGATTGCGCTTCCCCGCCAGCAGGAAAATGACCCGGCGCAATACGAGATCATGATGCGCAATTTTCGGCGCATAGAGGGTAAATTCGTCCTACCCGTCGGGGTGACCCCAAGCGGAGTGGAAATTAGAATTCTGGAGGCTGGTGTCCTTATAGCCAGCAAGTACATCACCTTATAGGAGAAAATGGCATGTTCGGGAAGTCCAGCAAGCCAAACAATCGTATTGATAGCCTGATCGGCGCCGGTACCGTTATCGAAGGAAATGTCATTTTTACTGGTGGATTGCGCATTGACGGAGAAATTCGTGGCAACGTCAGCGGATCAGGAGAGCAGGCGGGTACCCTCGTTCTGAGTGAGCAGGCACGGATTGATGGTGAAGTCAGCGTTTCCCACCTTGTCCTCAATGGGACGGTTAATGGTCCGGTTCGCTCCACCGAGTTCCTTGAGTTGCAGCCTAATGCAAGAGTGAACGGTGATGTTGAATACAATAATATTGAGATACATCTTGGTGCCATTGTTCAGGGACGGCTGATACACCAAGGAAGTGCCGCTGCCAAAACAGTTGAATTAAAACTGGCAGCGAGTCATTGAAATAAAGCTGGCCCGCCGCACATAGAAGTTTGACTATAAGCAGTCAAGCGCAACTAAACCCTCAAACCCTGCCCAAACTAGGAGGTCAAAGCATGAATGCACCTGCAGAGATGCCCGCCCCGCTGATTTTTACTGATAGTGCGGCAAACAAGGTTAAGGAACTGATTGTTGAAGAAGGAAACCCCGATCTGAAGTTGCGTGTTTTCGTCACTGGTGGAGGATGTTCTGGCTTCCAGTATGGCTTTACCTTTGATGAAGTCGCCAATGAAGACGATACCGTGATGCGGAAAAACGACGTAACCCTACTGATTGATCCGATGAGTTTCCAATATTTGGTCGGAGCGGAGATTGACTATAGCGAAGGCTTGCAGGGTTCCCAGTTTGTCATCAAGAACCCAAACGCCACCAGCACCTGTGGCTGTGGCTCTTCTTTTTCTGCCTGAGTAGAAAATGCCCTCAGGGGTGGCTTTTCCTGTTTACCCCTGCAGGGTCAGGGTCTGGCTAGTCCAGTAAGACCAGTTGAACATCCCTGATCGTATCCATTTGCGCCATCAGACATTCGGCATGTGATCGAAATGCCGCCAAGCTAGCCTGAGGCATTGGCGTGGCCTCCGGCAGAGCTACAGTTAACGGATTGCGGTGAACCCCTGAAACGCGGAATTCGTAATGCAAGTGGGGACCAGTAGCGATGCCGGTTGCACCAACATAGCCGATGATGTCACCTTGGTAAACCCGTTGCCCCTTCTTGATTACTGAGGGGATTGCGGATAAGTGACCATAGACCGTAGTTTTGTCACTCGCATGGCGAATCATCACCATCTTGCCGTAGCCGCCTTGAACCCCGGCAAGTTTGATGATCCCATCCCCTGTCGCTCTGACACGAGTGCCCGTAGGTGCGCCGTAATCAATGCCTTTATGAGCACGAGTTTCCTTTAACACGGGGTGGTAACGGGCACTCGAAAAGCCCGAGGTAATCCGGGAAAATTCAAGGGGGGATCGCAGGAAAGCCTTTCGTAGGCTTCTGCCATCGTCGCCATAGTAACCGCTTGCGCCACTCTGATCCTGATACCAGAAAGCGCGGTATGTCTTGTTGTCGTTGATGAATTCAGCCGCAAGTATTCGCTCGATACGGAGAGGTTTGCCCATGTGACTTGCCATCTCGTAGATAACGGAAAAGCGATCACCTTTACGCAAGTCACGGTGGAAGTCAATGTCCCCACCGAAAATATCCGCAAGCTGGCTGGCGACGCTATCCGGGATGCCAGCTGCATCGGCTGCACCGAATAAGGAGTGGCGAATCACCGCGGTTTGCTGTACGACACTTTTTTCGTATGAGATCTCTTGGGTGTTTGTAGTGAAACCGTCTGGAGTACGCAGTATCGTTAGTGCGGAGTTCCTGTCCCCGTTCAAAGGGAATCCCAGCGATTGCAAATCACCTTGGGGGTTGACTTTTACAGTCAGCACCTTTCCTGGAACCAATTGGCGAAATAGGATGGCCACTTTCCGATCGTTCTGTAAGAATGAAAGCACAGATCCATCATTGACCCCCATTCTTGCTAGCAACGCCGACAATGTGTCTCCTTGCCGGATACCGACCTCGCGTGAATGCATATTCGCGGGAATTTCAAGATCAACCACCCCCGGAATGGGCGCTGTGAGGGATTCAATTACTTCCTGGAATTCTCCAGAGTAGGTTACGGTGCTCGGTGCGGTACCGTAAGCACTCATCCCCCCAACCAACATTGCAAGAATGGCAGTAGTTGCCATCAAGCCACCTCGCCCGGATGGTAGCGAGAACGGGTAGGCTAGAATATGGTATCTGCTTTTCATGAGATCAATGCTACAAGGAAAGCGTTGCCTAAATGGCGAGCCAGTCTATCAGACAATCCCCTAGAATAATTGTGGAAACGACATGATTGATATCGAATCACAGTTAGCGGTCATCAAGCGTGGTGCAGAAGAGTTACTGGTTGAAGCAGAGCTAATCGGAAAGCTTCAATCTGGGAAGCCGCTCAGAATCAAGGCCGGCTTCGATCCCACTGCCCCCGATTTGCACCTCGGACATACCGTTCTAATCAACAAGCTACGTCATTTCCAGGAATTGGGTCACCATGTGATGTTTCTGATTGGTGACTTCACAGGTCTGATCGGCGATCCAACTGGAAAAAACGCAACACGTCCCCCTCTTTCCCGAGAGCAAATTTTGCAGAATGCCCAAACATATCGGGATCAAGTCTTCAAAATCCTAGATCCAGACAAAACCGAGGTCTGCTTCAACTCGACTTGGTTCGATGCTCTTGGTGCTGCCGGCATGATCAGGCTTGCAGCACAGCACACGGTTGCTCGTATGCTCGAGCGCGATGATTTTTCGAGGCGCTACGATGGGAATCAGCCAATTGCGATCCACGAGTTTCTCTACCCACTTTGCCAAGGTTACGATTCTGTTGCCATGAAGGCTGATGTCGAATTGGGCGGCACAGATCAGAAGTTCAATCTGCTGGTCGGGCGTGAGCTACAAAAGCACTATGGACAGGCTCCGCAGTGTATCTTGACCATGCCCCTACTTGAGGGGTTGGATGGGGCCAGCAAAATGTCCAAATCACTTGGAAATTATGTTGGTATTGCCGAAGTACCCAAAGAAGTTTTTGGCAAACTGATGTCGATATCGGATGAGTTGATGTGGCGGTACTATGATCTCCTTTCCTTCCGCTCGATAGATGAGATACGCGCACTGCGTGACGGGGTAACAGCAGGAAGGAATCCCCGAGACGTCAAGGTGATGCTCGCACAAGAAATTGTTGCGCGATTCCACTCGGTAGATGCCGCGTGTCGGGCATTGGCAGACTTTGAGGCCCGTTTTCAGCGCGGAGTCATGCCTGACGACATGCCAGAGGTCCAGGCATCTGCTGGCGGAATCGCGAGTGTCATGAAAGCGGTCGGACTAACGGCCAGTACTTCGGAAGCCTTGCGTTTGATTGATGGTGGGGGGGTTAGATTGAACGGTGAGAAAGTCAGCGACAAGGGATTGGTTTTAACTGCCGGCGAGATTTTTGTGCTGCAAGCAGGCAAGCGCAAATTTGCACGCGTGACGCTGACTTGATTTGTCGGATACCACCCCAGAATTTTTTTCTCCCACTTTCACTTGACGCTCGTAAAGTAATAGTTATAATTACTGGCTCTTCACTGCTGTGAGTGGTGGATGATCTTTAACAATT
>JACDZI010000104.1 GCA_013426785.1 Rhodocyclaceae bacterium
ATCAAATCACGGTTTGCAGCAACTTTGGAATGTTCAAGTGAGGAAAATAGGTTGATTCAACGGCACGAGGCCGGCGAAACCTCCCCGTTTCTGTGTCGGAAACCTCCCCGCTTCTGTGCAAACCTCCCCGCTTCTGTGTCGAGACCTCCCCGTTTCTGTGATGCCCGACGCATAACCTCCCCGTTTGTGTGTTGAAACCTCCCCGGTTCTGTGTCGGACAACGCGCCGGGGGTTCGCCTGTCGCTTAACTGTCCTCTCCCGTCAATGCCACCCGGTTTTACCCTTCTCACAGCAGTACAGACAGCGGCAGGGAGCAGGCTAGGCAACCGTGGGTACAAGCCCCACGGTTGCGCCTGCCGGGGCGAACCCCGGACTCTGCCGCCCTTCGGTTGCAATTGAGAGGAGCAAGCATGGAGTTGGATCGCAGCGTCAAGATTCGCATCTCGTCTTCACAACTCGCCACCTGGAAGGCCGCCGCAGCGCGTGAACGCATACCGCTCAGTCAGATGGTGCGCGCCGTCCTGCTTGGCCGTGCGGTCCACCGCGTCCCTGAACTCAACCAAGAAGCCTGGACCCGGCTGGCGGCCACGGCCGCGAACCTAAACCAGTTGGCCCACCGCTTGAACTCCGCGCACAACATCGGCGGCGATATGCTGCTCGCCGCAGCGCGAGATCAAGCTGCGTCCGTTTTGGACGCCCTGCAGAAGTTCAGAGCCGACCTCCTTGGCGCACACCTGGAGGACGCCCAGGCGTGAGCCTGCTAGCGAAAGTGAGTAAGGGCGGCGGATTCCGCGGCCTTCTCAATTATTTGCGCGACGGCCAGCAGCGCCGGCCAAGAATCCCGCCCGGCGAGGTCATCGGCGGCAATCTTGCCGGCCAAGATCCACGCTCGCTGGCCGCCGAATTCAAGGCCGTGCGCCAGCTCCGTCCAGACTGCAAGCGGCCTGTCCTACATGTGTCGCTGAGCTTGCCACCCGGCCAAGATCTGACGCCAGAGCAGTGGCAGCAGCCCACCTCGATCCTGAGGGCGAGGGTATGGGTCAGCGCACGGCGCATGGTTACATTTTCATGCTCAATCTCCTGTTCCGGCCATCAATCCTCGTATTCGCGGCGTTTTTCGCGCAGCGCTTCTGTGGGGTTCTCGGTGGCTTCGCCAATGACGTTATGTCCGGCGCCATCGCCAAATTGATGGAAAGCAACGCCGACAGCCTTTTCCTAGTGCTCATCATGATGGCCGCCGGGATATGGATCACGACAGTCCTGAACATCAAGATTGTCGGCACCGCGGCATCGCTTCTGAACCTCATACCGAACCAGATTTTCACCTGGATCGGCGGTCAATTCGGGTCGGACGTTGGCAGCGGTGTGGCCACTGCCACGACCGAGCAAGCGCACGGCGGCGGTGCAGCGGCCGGCAGCACCATCGCCCAGGCGGCAACTCGCCGCAGCGGCTCCAACGGCAGTGGCGGCAGCGGTCCAAGTGGCGAGGACAAGCCTGCACCCGACAACAAGGACAAGGCGCTTGACCGCGCGAATGCGCCACCCAGCGGACGGCAGCACGTCAAATCGACTGATTGACCACCACTCGCCGGCCGTGGCCGGCACAAACAAGGAGGAACAACACATGGAACTGGAAGAGCAACTGGCAGAGCGCTTGAGCAGTACCGAGGTCGAATATCCGTGGGGCTCTCTGCCCGAAACGGACGACGCCAAGGCGTGGCTCATGGAACTCGACTTCGTCGATGTCATGGAAGGGTCAATTGAGGAGCTTGAGGAACTGGCCCGCACGGCGCCGACGCGCGCCGCGCGTCTCTGGCTCCTCGGCCTCATCCACGCTCGCAAAATGATGCGCGACTTTGCCGACTGGCCACCAGCTCGGGCCGTGCAGGAGCAGTCTGAGGGCGAAGAAATGGAGGAACGGCCGGCCCTGAAGAAGTCGGCGACGCCCAGCCTATGAGCATGCTCCAGCTACATCGGCTCCTGTGCGACCTCGACGCCGCGGCAAGCCGTGTCATACGACGCGCCCGCGAGCTTGATGCCGGCAGCGAATTCCTCGGCGCCGCCGACGAATTCGCGCGGTGCGTCGAACATGCCCGCCAGATCGAAGAACAAGCGCTCCGCCTGGCGCAAGATCCCGAGACGCGGCGCGAGGCCGAAGAGATCGCCGAGTTCCTGGCGATGAACGACCGGCCACGGCCGGCGTCGCTGCGCTGGGCGCTGCAACCGACCGTAACATGGACCAAGCCGATTTGCTTGTCACACGGGGATAAGCTCTGGTGGAAAGGATAGTGGCGACCTGCGACCTCTCCCCGCCTTCCCACCGTTCCCACAGCCCGACCGCCGGCTCTGGCTGGAGGGCCAGCCGGCTAACTCGGCCCTTTCGGGCCTCGCCCTCCGGGCGGACTGTGGAAACCGTGGAAAGCCGAACCCCGCCCCCTCCACCGGCTGATGCCGGCACCTCCCCCTCCGGGGAGGGTCAGCATCGGCCTGTCGGCCGATTTGCGCTACCGGACTCTCGCCGCAGTGCTCCATCCATAGCCGGCCAGCCGCGGAGCGGCTTCCAGTCGAAGCCGACCGGCTTGGGTGGTGGTGAAGCGGCATGATCGCAAAGCGATCATTCAGGTCTTTCTTGTTGTTCGATGTATTGCTTGATCACCGAAAGCGGCGCACCACCGCATGATGCGACAAAGTAGCTGCGGCTCCAAAGTACAGGCTTGCGATATACCTTGGCCAAATGCTCCTTGAAGTCGCGACGCAACAGTCGGCTGGAAACCGTCTTGAGCATGTTTGCCAGCGTTGCAGGGGCAGCTTTCGGGTTCAGTTCGAGGAGCATATGAACGTGGTCGCTTTCGCCGTTTATTTCGACAACACACCCCCAGCCACTCACAAGCTCCGCAACGATTTCCTTGAGCCGTTCCAGCATGGGGGCGGTCAAGCATCTGCGCCGATACTTCGTTACAAAAACGAAGTGATAACTAAGCGCATAAGTGCAGTGGTAAAGCTTGTTGATATTGACCTCTGACATAGTATAACTATAATAACGACTTATGGCATTGCAACGCAAGATCACCTATCGAATGTACCCGAATGCCAGCGAGCTTGAAGCGCTCGATAACTGGCGCGGATTGCATTGCCGGGTGACCAATACATTGCTCGAAGAACATCGCCGCCGGTACGAGGCTGGCGAGAAGGCATACAACTTCAGCACCATGTGCAAAGATCTGACCGTCTGGCAGGGTTACGCTGACGCTCTGCGTGGCCTGAATGCCCAATCACTGCAAGTGACGGCAAAACGCGTTGCCCTGTCATTTGATGCTTTTTTCCGCCGCCTGAAATCCGGTGATGAGCCGGGCTATCCGCGCTTTAAGCCATTCCAGCGCTTCGCTGGATGGGGATATAAAACGTATGGCGATGGCTGGAAGCTGCATCAATCCGATGGCAAACATGGAAAATTGCGTCTCTCCGGGATCGGTGAGATTCGAATTCGCGGCAAAGGTCGCTTCACCGGCACCCCAAAAACTGCTGAGGTCATACACAAGGCTGGAAAATGGTATTTGTCGGTCACGTATGATGTGGACGAAACGGTAGTGGCGCGCCAGCGCGGCAGTGAGGCGGCTGCGTTTGACTGGGGTCTGAATACCCTGCTGACCATTGCCAAGGCTGACGGCACATTGGAAGAAATTGACAATCCACGTTGGCTCAAATCGAAGCTCGATGCGATCAAATCTTTGCAGCGCACTGTATCGGCCGAAGAGATTAAGGCCAAAGCACAGCTTGGTCTGGCAGCGGATGAGCCACTGAAGAAAGGTCAGCGGCTGCCGGTAACAGCGAAGCTCAAACGACTTTATGCTCAGGTGCGATCATTACATGGGAAGGTAGCCAGGCAGCGTCACGACTTTTATCACAAGCTGACTGGCGAAATGGTGAAGCGGTTTGCTTTCCTTGGCACCGAAGAATTGGCGGTGAAAAACATGAGCCGCGCACCCAAAGCGAAACCTGATCCGGATCAGCCGGGCGAGTTTCTGCCTAATGGTGCGGCGGCCAAAGCAGGACTTAATCGCAGCATCCTTGATGCTGCACCTTCGATGCTTCTCGGAATGCTCCGGACGAAAGCGGCAGAGGCTGCGTCCGTGTTCGCGCTTGCGAATACCCGAGAAGTGAAACCCACGCAGCGGTGTCATCGCTGTGGCGCCATTGTCAAGAAAGAACTCAAGGATCGCGTGCATCGATGCACTTGCGGCTGCGAGTGCGGTCGTGACGAGAACGCCGCAAAAACCCTGTTGCGCTGGCTTCTCGAAGGCGATTTCTGGTCTGGAACGGGCCAGACGGGTTCAGCTTTTATGGCTGGGTTGCCGTCAGAAACTCCACCCATAGCCGCTTAGCGGTTTGGGTGGAGAGGTTCATGCGCTGTCTATAGCGAAGGAGTGGGCGAAATTTGACCATGTGCCAGAATCCCCAGCAGTACAAGGGAATCCATCTCGGATTAACAGACTTGTCCACAGAAATTGGGGATGGTTGCACGGTGTTACATCAGTTTTCCATTACCATCCCACCGGCATTGTGTTTGGTGTCAACGTCGATTTGAAACCGACTCATCACAACTCGGAACGGAGATACATGGTGGACATCAACAGTTACAACCAAGGCAAGGTAGCTCCACGGCACGGCGAAGGGCTGTACGACCGTCTACAGCTCGAAAATGAGATCCTGTCACTGAAGAAGCGCCTTGCAGGCCTGCTGGCCGTCAAGGATCTACTTAGGGAAGCTGTGCGAGAAGTCGCACCCAATCATGTGCTACTGAATCCAACAAAGAATAACCCTCACTTGCTGCGTGCATACAACGAAGCCGCAGCCGACATCAAGAACGCAACAGACAAAATCTAAGACGACATGGACCTGCACATTGGTGGCGCCCTATCGGTGATTAGGGCCATTCTTTCGCCGATCGAGAAGCTGCTTTTTTTCCGAGCCTATTGGATTTCGAGTCTTGTTCATAGCCATAGACAGGTGCTGGGCAGGTTTCCTCACAAACTCACCGAGCACCTTGAATACGACATCGAATGGGGAAAGTACTATTTGGGCGACAAGATCAACAGTCCCCTCTTTTGGATCCGCGCCTTGAAGGACGAGGAGTTTTCAAAGGTTGTGCTGTCAGTGACAGCATCTAGTGTCAAGGTAAGGTATCAAGATGTTCTCTCGTTTTACAAGGTCGGTTCCACACCGACGCAGGCGGCACTGCCCAGCGTCCCATTCAGGAATGTGCGGATTGAAGGAAACCGTGTGTACACTCCGTACAACAGCATCCAAACGCGGCTTATCGAACTCCATGACAAGGACGGTAAGCCCGTCGATTTCTATGGCTCTGTGTCGACCGTAACCCCGTTTGATCGGCTAGAAGTCGCAATGGGATTAGAGAAGGGTGACGTCGAGAAATGGGGTGAAGTCTTCAACCTTCAATTCATCGAAGGTGAAATACGGGAAGAGCGCATCAGACTCGTTGGGAGCCGCTTCACCTCTTTGAAGCCAGTCTATGCGTTGAGAGCCTGGAT
Source organism: Rhodocyclaceae bacterium (assembly GCA_013426785.1). Lineage (GTDB taxonomy): Bacteria > Pseudomonadota > Gammaproteobacteria > Burkholderiales > Rhodocyclaceae > Sulfuricystis. The sequence goes on from JACDZI010000104.1 coordinate 5,550, forward strand.
TTTTGGGTACGACTGGATCGTGAAAATCAACTTCTGGCGGAAGAATCTGATCTATGCAACGCAACTGGAGAAATCATTTGAAAAGTTTTGGCAGCAACAGCTAGAACTCGATGAGTTCCGCAAGGAACAGGCCAAGGGCGAAATAACACCGCCCGTGGTTGATGTCATTCAATAGCAGCCATCAGCCAAGCTTCCTCGCTAGATCCTCGGCGCGCAGATGCGTATAGCGCCGGAGCATCGACAGCGTCTTGTGGCCCGTGATCGTGGCCACCTCCATCATGTCAAAAACGCCGCGCTCAAATAGCAGGCTGGTCGCTTCATGGCGCAGATCATGGAATCTCAGTCCTTGGATCCCGGCGCGCTCGCACGCCCGCGTAAAACCCTTTTTCAGCGCTTCGGCAGTGGTTGGGAATACTCTGCCATCAATCGCTCGCGGAAGAGCCTCCAAAACCGCTATAGCGGTGCTGGAAAGGGGTACGGTCCTACCTTCGCCATTCTTCGTGACATGCAGCCTGGCAACGCGTTTCTTTAGGTCGACGTCTGGCCATCGCAGGGTGAGCAACTCGCCGCGCCTCATGGCAGTCTCGAGCGCCATCTCAACGAGCGGCTTGGTCCAGTGATTCCTGGCTCCTTCGCCGAACGTACCGTCGGCATTGCGTTCCCCAACTTCCAACTCCGCCAGTAGCCGTTCGCGCTCGCCTGGCTGAAGCCGTCGATTACGCGCCGGGTTCTCCCTGGGCCGGCGAACATAGGCCACCGGGTTATCACACTCGATGCCCCATTCCTTGCGGGCTATGTTCAACGCGTGTGAAATGATCGTCAGCTCACGATTAACCGTGCTGCCCGAGACTCGCTGCAGGCGCCGATCTCTGTATTCTGCGAGGAGCTTGCCGGACAAGGCCGCAACCTTGTACTCGGAAACAGGATCACGCTTGATGATTCTCGCGACGCAGGACTCGTTCGCCAAGCTCAACGCGCCACGCTTTGTCGGCGAGATCTCGCGGACATATCGATCAATCAACTCCCCAAGCGTCGTACGTTCGGCTTCACTACGATCGATGAAGACGCCGCGCAACATCTCGCTCTCGATGCGAGACGCCCACGCCTCGGCATCGCGCCGCGAAATGAAAGTCTTTGACTGCTCGGGAAATCCTCGGCGACGAATGATCGCCTGATACTGGTAATCCCCACGTTTTCTGATCGTTGGCACGATGCCACCTCAATTGACGAAGTGTGACAAATTTGTGCCAAAAACTCGATCTAGGGAGAGGACAGTTAGCGCACAGAGCGCTAACTGTCTGTCTCGACTACCAGAATTCTGGTAGGCGCGATTGGACTCGAACCAACGACCCCCACCATGTCAAGGTGGTGCTC
>JACDZI010000105.1 GCA_013426785.1 Rhodocyclaceae bacterium
CGATCGCGCTGTTGCGCGAGGCGTGCCTCAATGGCCATCCCGGCCGCTTCTATAACGCGCAGGTCTTGCTCGATGAGCTGTATGCGTCGCTGGCGGATCGCTCGACGATCAAACTGCTGACGCAACTGGCACGCATTCAGCCATTGCTGATTGACGAGCTGGGCTATCTTTCCCTCAAGCCGGAACAGTCCAATGCCTTCTTCCGCCTCATGGATCAGCGCTATGACCGCGTATCCACCATACTGACCACGAATCTTGAGCCGGCCGACTGGTATCCGCTCTTCAATAACAAGCCGTTGGCCGATGCCCTGATCGATCGCTTCCAGCATCGCTGCATTACCTTGCGCATCGACGGTCCGTCCTTACGCACCACGTCTCCCGCAACCAAACCACGTAGCAAGAAAACATCCTGAGCACCTTCGTTGCCAACTCGGCGATCCGCTGAACCGCCCCTGTTGCGGGGCACCGCCCCGCACCCCGCACTCGCCGTGAGGCAACCCCCGGGGATGAATAAACCCCATCCCCGGCCGTTGCCACGAGCGTATCCGCCGTCCAAGGCGTCAAGGGGCTTTCGCGGCATAAACGCGAGCGAACAATTTCACTCTCCTATCCCCACCGCTTACCGCGCTCGCATTTATCCCGGCGCGCTCAAAATCCAAGTGCAACATTCTCTCCCGATAATGTTGCACTTGGATTTTGAGCGCGCCGGTTATTCCACGGTCACCTTGACCCCTTTCCCGGCTATCTGCCGCGCACTTGCCGGGTCAGCTTTTATGAGCACAGGTGGGTCAGGTTTGGTGAGCGGTGAGGGATAATGCTCGACTTTCCCGCTTCACCAGAAACTCATGTTGAAAGAAGCCCAGCACACGCCGATGATGCAGCAGTACCTGCGCCTCAAGGCCGCTCATCCGGACGTGCTGCTGTTCTACCGCATGGGCGATTTCTACGAGCTGTTCTTCGACGATGCCAAACGCGCCGCGCGCCTGCTCGACATCACACTGACCAAGCGGGGCCAGTCGGCCGGCCAGCCGATCCCGATGTGTGGCGTGCCCTACCATGCCGCCGAGCAGTATCTGGCGCGGCTGGTGAAACTGGGCGAATCGGTGGCGATCTGCGAACAGATCGGCGACCCGACTGAATCTGCCAAAAGCGGCAAGGGGCCGGTAGAACGGCAGGTGGTGCGCATCGTCACGCCGGGCACGCTCACCGATGCGGCGCTGCTCGACGAGCGCAGCGACAGCCTGCTGCTCGCCCTGTGCGTGGCAAGGCAACGCGCCGGACTGGCCTGGCTGAACCTGGCGAGCGGCGAATTGCGCCTGATGGAAACAGCGTGCGCGAGTCTGCCCGCGCAACTGATTCGCCTGCAGCCGGCCGAAATTCTCGGCCCTGACAGCACTGCGATCAGCCTGCCCGACGAGTTCGCCGGGCGCAGCCGACGCCGGCCCGACTGGCATTTCGAGACGAGCAGCGCCACGCAACTGCTCGCCGCGCACTACGGCACGCACGACCTCGCCGCCTTCATTCCCGAAGGCGCGGAGGCCGACCTCGCCCTCGGCGCTGCCGGCGCGCTGCTGCGCTACGCCCAGGCGACGCAGTTGCAGTCGCTCGGCCACCTCACCTCGCTGAAGCTCGAGCAGGAATCGAACTGGCTGCGCCTCGACGCGGCGACGCGGCGCAACCTCGAAATCAGCGAAACCCTGCGCGGGGAACCGAGCCCCACCCTGCTGTCACTGTTCGATGGCGCAAATACGGCTGCGGGCGCCCGCTGGCTGCGCCACTGCCTGCACCATCCACTCACCGATCGCGGGCTGGCCGCCGCCCGGCACGGCGCCCTCGCCACCCTGCTCGACCGCGCGCAGCCCGACCGGCTCGACCCGTTGCAGGCGGCGCTGTCCGGCAGCGCCGACATCGAGCGCATCGCCGCGCGCATCGCGCTGAAAAGTGTGCGGCCGCGCGAACTGGCGACCCTGCGCGACACCCTGCAACGCCTGCCGGTTGTCGTCGGGTTACTGGACGGCGCATGTCAGGAGGGTGACCTGCTGGCGACCCTGTGCGCCGACCTCGCCACACCGGATGACTGCCTGGACCGGCTGGAACGCACGATTGCCGCCGAGCCCGCCGCCCTGCTGCGCGAAGGCAGGGTGATCGCCCCAAGTTTCAGTGCGGAGCTTGACGAGCTGCGGGGATTGCAGTCGAACTGCGGCCAGTTCCTGATCGAGCTGGAAGCCCGCGAAAAAACGCGCACGGGCATTCCCAGCCTCAAGGTCGAATACAACAAGGTGCATGGCTTCTATATCGAGGTCACCCATGCCCACGTGGAGAAGATTCCCGACGACTACCGCCGCCGCCAGACCCTGAAGAACGCCGAGCGCTACATCACGCCGGAACTGAAAACCTTCGAGGACAAGGCGCTATCGGCCAACGAGCGGGCGCTGGCGCTGGAAAAAAGGCTCTACGACGAACTGCTGAACGATCTCGCCGTGCACATCGTCGCCCTGCAGCACATCGCCCGCAGCCTGGCGCAACTCGACGGGTTGGCCGCCTTCGCCGTTGCCGCGCGACGCCACGATTACCGCCCGCCGGAATTCGTCGAGCACGCCTGCATCGAGATTCGCGACGGCCGCCATCCGGTGGTGGAACGCCAGGTGCTGCGCGCAGGAGAAAGCTTCATCGCCAACGACATCGACCTGTCGCCCACGCGCCGCATGCTGCTGATCACCGGCCCGAACATGGGCGGCAAATCGACCTACATGCGACAAATAGCCCTGATCGTGCTGCTGGCCCACTGCGGCAGCTTCGTGCCGGCCAGCGCGTGCCGGCTCGGGCCGATCGACGCCATCCATACCCGTATCGGCGCCGCCGACGACCTCGCCTCGGGGCGCTCGACCTTCATGGTCGAGATGACCGAGGCCGCCGCAATCCTCAACAGCGCCACCGAAAAGTCGCTGGTGCTGATGGACGAGATCGGCCGCGGCACCTCGACCTTCGACGGCCTGGCACTGGCCTTCGCCATCGCCCGCCACCTGATCGAAAAGAACCGCGCCTGGACGCTGTTCGCCACCCACTATTTCGAGCTGACGCGGCTGGCGCTGGATCACCCGACTTGCGCCAACGTGCATCTGGATGCCGTCGAGCATGGCCAGTCGGTGGTGTTCCTGCATGCCGTCGAGGCCGGCCCGGCCTCGCAAAGCTACGGCATCCAGGTCGCCGCGCTGGCGGGCGTGCCGCCCGCCGTGTTGCGCGAAGCGAAGCGGCGGCTGGTCGAACTGGAGAACCGCGACACCGCCAACACCCCACAGGCGGATCTGTTCGCACCGCCGGCTGCCGTCCTGCCAGCGCCGACTTTTCCGGACGAGCCGCATCCGGCGCTGGATGCCCTGCGCCAGATCGACCCCGACCGCCTGAGCCCGCGCGAGGCGCTGGAACGGCTTTATGCGCTCAAGGGGCTGGCGGCGGAGTAGTTACCGCCCATTTGGCGCGATAGCCCGCCAGCCGGTCCTCTGGCATGGCCCAGGTGAACAACCAGGGCGTCAGTACCGTGGTGACGATGCCCATCAGCGCCAGCGTCGAAAACATGCTGGGGCCGATGAAGCCTTTCTGGTAGGCGATGCTCGCCACCACCAGTTCCATCACGCCGCGCCCGTTGAGCATGCAGCCGAGTCCAAGCGACTCGCGTGAATTCATGCCCACCCAGCGCCCTCCCCACCAACCCGCCAGCACCTTGGTGAGGATCGACACCCCGAGCACGGCAAAGACGAAGTCCATTGAGTGAAACGCAACGGTGTCGAATTCGAGCCCCAGATAGGCGAAGAACACCGGGGCCAGGAAGCCGCCGGTGACAGCACCGAGCGTCAGCTTCAACTCGTTGTAGCGGTAGGCGAGGAAGTGCCGTTTGTCCAGCAGCAGGGCGCCGAAGAAGGCACCAATGACGAAGTGGAAACCGAGCATTTCGCTGACCGAGCCAAACACCAGCACGAATAGCACGACGATGCCAAACAGTGCCTCGGAACCCAGCCAGTCGACCAGGCGCTCAGGAAAGTAATGCACCTTGAAGCCCTTGCCGTCAAGCCAGCTCAGGCCGCGGTTCATCGCCACCACCAGCGCGGCCAGCGCCATCAGCTTGGCGACGGCGATGCCAACCGAGGAAGCCACTGCGGTGAAGGTCGGCTGCGGTGGCAGGGCCAACACTACGCCCAGCACCAGCATTGCGGCAACATCGTTGATGATGGCCGTGGCGATGGCATAGCGGCCGATCGGCGTCTTCAGAATGCCGATGTTTTCGAGAATCTTTGCCGCCACCGGCAGCGCCGTGATGGAAATGCACAGGCCGAGGAAGACGGTGCGCATGGCATCAAGATCGAAGGCCAGCGCCACCGCCACTCCGCCAAAAAACGGAATCAGGAAGCTGAGTAGTGCCAGCTTCATGCCACCACCCTTCATGGCATCGATGATGTCCTCGAAGCGCATCTCCAGGCCGGCCGAAAGAATGATGAGGAACACGGCCAGCTCGGAAATGCCCGCCAGTGCTCGCGTCGGCTCGATGAAACCCAGCACGGCGGGGCCGAGCAGGATGCCCGCCAACATCTCACCGATCACCGCCGGCTGGTTGAAGCGTGCAAACACCTGCCCGAGCAGACGCGCAACGACGATCAGAACCAGCAGGCTCGAAAGCAGGGACATGGCGCCCGATTGTAGCGGATGGAAAAGTCGGCGCTGGCGAGACGGCGGCTAGGGATTCGTGGCCGGGTCGTGCGTTTCGTAACGCCGGTGGGCGCTGGCCAGGTATTCGTGCGAGCGCATCTCGATCAGGCGTGACACGGTACGCTGAAACTCCACCGCCTGCGGACCTGCAACATATAGATCCTCGGCCGGCACCGCCGCTGCGATCACCAGCTTGACGCGGTGGTCGTAGCAGACATCGACCAGCCAGGTAAAGCGCCGCGCCGCGTTGGCCGTCTCCGGCCCCATGCGCGGCACGCCCGAGACGAACAACGTGTGGAACCGATGGGCGAGATCGAGATAATCATTCTGCGAACGCGGCCCGCCGCATAGCGCAGCGAAATCGAACCAGACCACACTCAGGGCGCAACGGATGACCGGCAACGCCCGGTCGAGCACCTGGATGGGTTCGGTCAGTCCCTCGCCATGCGCGACTTGCAAGAACGTCTGCAGCAGCAATTCGTCCGTATTGCCATCCTGCGGCAACAGGTACACCGCCGCCTGTTCCAGCGCCCGCAGGCGGTAGTCAATGCCGGCGTCGATGCGGATCACATCCAGCTTCTGATTCAGCAAGGCAATAGTCGGCAGCAGGCGGTCGCGCTGGAGGCCGTTCGGATACAAGCCATCCGGCGGATAGTTCGAGGTCATGCAGAACAGCACGCCAGCCTCGAATAGCGCCTGCATCAGGCGGGCGAGGATCATCGCGTCGGCGATGTCGGACACGTGGAATTCGTCGAAACACATCAGGCGCGTTTCCTGCGCCACCTGCGCCGCCACCTTCGCCAGCGGGTCCACCTCGTTCTTCACGGCTTTCAGCCGTTCATGGATCTCGCGCATGAAGGCGTGGAAATGCACGCGGCGCTTGCGCTGGTAGGGCACCGCGTCGAAAAAGCAATCCATCAGGAAGCTCTTGCCGCGCCCGACCCCACCCCAGAACCACACGCCCTTGGGCAAATCGGGGCGCACCAGCAACTTGCGCAGCTTCGAACGCCGCTTAGCCTTGAAGGCGAGCAGGCCGTCGTAAAAGGCTTGCAGGCGCTCGGCCGCCGCCTGCTGGGCCTCGTCCGCCACGATACCGCGCGCGGTGAGCGCCGCATTGAAGGCGAGGATCATGCCGTCCTTGGGGACGTTGAGGATGTTGTGAGGCATCAGCGTAACTGCTGTTCGATCCAGTCCCAGCGTTTGTCCTTGACCATGACGAAACGGCATCGCCCGCCGGACAGGTCAGCCCACAGTCCCCCGATCAGGCGATCATCCGCCGCATCGGTCCAGCGGTCCGCCCCCTTGTATTCGACCGCCAGTACGCTATCGTCGGGTAGCAAGCAAAGGAAATCCGGATAGAAGCGGCCATCCGCCTTTTGCAGGAAAAAAGAGCAACCCTCGCGCCGCACCAGATTGCGCACCCAGAACCGCATGCGCCCCTTCTGCGCCTGGATGTCCAGCCAGCAGGCGCACTCGAATTCTTCCCGGCTGTCGAAGTCGCCGATGCGCCCGTAGAAGTGCCGACGAAAATCGAATGGCCCAAACTGACCATCGTAATCGCGGCTGGGGGCGTAGGCCTGTGGATGGAATTCGAAGGCCAGCGCCGGATCATGTGGATCGGTCACCGCCACGCGGGTAGCGGCATCCGCAGCAAACAAGGCCTGTTGGAATGCCGTGCCGATCGCCTGTTTCCGCAGGTCGCGAATGCGTGCCTCGATCAGGTTGCGGATCAGGAATTTCTGGAGGTTGACTCGCGCCAGCGTGAATCCCTCCTGGCCAAGCAAGGCTGTCAGCCATGCCGCCACGAAGGCCTGTTTTGTTACGTGAGTCAATGCAGGCTCGGGCAGATTGCGGCACAGCCAGGTGGCAAGGCGTACCTCGTCCCAATGCTCCGGGCGCCAGGCCAGGCCAAGATCGCGTTGCAATTCCGGCAAGAAACGGGAAACCATCCGCCCGGTTTCCCCATCCACATCGATCTCGCCACCCTCGGAAACCTTGAGCCCCGCACCCAGCAGGGACAAATCATTGGCGGTCGGGGTGGCATCGTAGGGTGAGAGATGCCACGGGTAGTCGAGCACCTCGGGATCGTCGAACAGTTGCAGTTCGCCCTGCACGCGCAAGGCCAGTTGCGGCACGCGGAAGCGTTGGCCCAG
>JACDZI010000106.1 GCA_013426785.1 Rhodocyclaceae bacterium
TCGACGGTCTGCGGGATGAAGTAGCCGTGCTGCGGATGGGCGCACACCGGAATGCCCGCTTCCACCAGCTCTTCGCGCAGCTTGCGGATCGCGCGCTCGGTGGTGCCGACCTCGAAGGCCAGCGTCTTCACATCCTTGCCGCCCGCTTTGCCGTGCCGGAGGGCGCGGTAGAGGGCGTTCTGGGTAACGGGCTGGTCCATGCGTTCAATCCTCCGGGTTGAGGGTGTAGATGGCGCCGCGCGCAAAGCCGATACGGCGATGAGCGGTGAGGCGGCCGCGCTTGATCAGGCTGAAGATGACGTTTTGGGCCGAGCAGGCTGTCACGCCCACTGCAACCGCCGCCGCCGTCAATTCGGCCCAGGTGTAACGCTGGCCCTGCGCCAGGGATGCCAGCAGCCGCGACGAGTGGGTTGGGGCGCGCTCGCGCTTCTTCATCTGCCGGCTGCGCATTACCTCGCGCTCCTGTTCCTTCTCATGCCGCCGCCGCTCGCAAAAGCGCGGCAGGTCGCGGAATTCGTCAATGAGGGTGCAGCCGTTCATGGCCGGGCCTCCAGATCAAATTGGTCGAAGAAGCGCTTCAGTCCAAGGATGTCGTCGATTGATAGGTGCATGGTCTCCTCGCCCTTGACGATGGTGAGCGAACGGTCGGACCACCAGGCATAGCTGGCGGGCTGCTGGCGCCGCAGGAATTGCGGCGGCACGAGGTCGAGCATCTTGCGGTCGGGGGCGTTCATCAATGCACCTCCCCCCCGGCGGCTTGGGCGATGCGCGACAGTTCGATCTCTGCCCAGGTGAGCGACCAGACGATCTGGCAGCCGTAGCGCACGGCGAAGAAGGTGAGGCCCTGATCGGTGCGCCGGTTGGAGCCACAGGCATCCCACAGCGGGTTGTTCTGATACGGCGGCAGGATGTCGATGCGCGTGCCTCGCTCTTCGCCGAGCGAGGTGATGATGACGCGGACAACGGTGATGCCGTCCATCAGCAGGCGCTCGATGCAGCGGGCGGCGTTGTATTGGCCATTGACGATGAGCCGGTTCATGGCGGTGCGATCATCGGGGGTGATCATGGCTTGACCTCCTGCGGGGGCTTGATGGGGCAGCTCTGGCACTGGCGCCAGAGCATCATGGCGAAGGGGTTGTGGGTGGGCGCTGGGCCGTTGGCCTTGCGGCAATCTGCACGCGGCACGCGGCTACCGTTGGCCGGGCAATCGACGTCGGATTCGATGTCGAACACGCGGGCGATGAACTTGGCGGGCACTGCGGCGTAAGCGCTGCTGCCTGACGACATGGCGCGGCTCACATAGCTGCGCGTGACGCCGAGGCGCTCGGCGACGCCGGCCTTGCCGCGCGGGTGTAGCGCTATCTCGCGGGCGAGAATGGCCCGCCAGTCATGCGTTACTGCGGCTTCATGTTCCATAGATCGCATCCTCTTCGGTAACGGGCCTGACCCAGACGGTCTTGCCCAGGTTGGGGTCGTAGATCGCGTCGGCGCGGCAGACCATTGGCGGCCGGGGGCCGGTGTTGGTGATGAGCTGGTAGCGGGCCGGAATGCCGCCCCGGCGCCCCGCGCCCTTGCCGATTCGTGTGCGGCGCAGGTAGCCGGCGAGGTGCAGGTTGATCAGGTAGTCGTTGGCTGCCTTTTCATGCACGGGGATCTGCGGCGTGCTGGCATGTGCGGCCAGCTCGCGGGCGCAGGTGTCGCCCTTGAGCATGCGCAGGGTGCGCCACATCTGTTCCTGGGCGAGGCCCTGGGTGACCAGCGTGCCATCCTTGCGGACGCGCGGGGCTTCGGCGCCAGCATCGCGCGCCAGCCGCCAACGCCTCGCCACGTTGTGGCCGCCGCTCGTATGCGGCTGGGTGATGGCGATGTAACCGGCGCGCTCCAGGCCGATGGTGTAGTCGCGCACGGTGGCAGTGCATTCGTCGCCGATCACCAGATCGAGCAGGGCGAAGTCTGACCCGGTGGCGAGCAGGCGGATGCGGTCCCACACGCGCTGCCGCAGACCTTTGCCGCCGACGAGTTCGAGGTGGGCGGGCTTACGCACGATTCAACCTCCGCGCGGCGGAGGCCAGCGCCTTGCTGGCGGCCATCAACTCATCGGCGGTCAAGGCATCTGTGCCGCTGAGCCAGCGACCGACTGAATCGTATTTCGTGATGGCGTCGTAAAGCGAAAACGTCACGATCGCCAAGCCTTCATCGACGCTGGTGATGATCTTGATCATGCTCCACTGGTTGCGCACGATAACTGGCTTGGGAATTGATTTACGCGGCATGAGGACCTCCGAACGGCTTGGCGAACGGAATCACCTTGCGGCCGGCCATGCGGCTTCCCTCGACGAGCGCATCCTCGGTGAGGATCGCGTTGCATTTCCGGATGCAGTCACCGCAGATGTGCTTCTCATTCCCGGCGCCGGCCACCATGCGCTTGACTTGGGTGCTGTTCTTTCCGCAGTAATCGCAGACAGGCATATCGACGAGGCTCATGATTGCCTCGCGGGCGCGTGGCCGGTATAGAGTTCTCGGTCGCCCCAGCCGTCGAGGTCGATCTTCTTGATACCCTCGATGGCCAACGCCTCGGCGATGGCGTACAGATTCACGCAGACGCGCCGCACACTGCCTCGCGCGATGCTTACCAGGTGCTTCAGCAGATCGTCGGCGATGACGATGCCAGGGCAGTAGATCGGCGCCAGCGCCTTGGCATCGGCCAAGCTGACCGGCTGCGCCGGCACCCAGGCCAGCACGCGGGAATGGAAACGCTCCCAGCGTTCGAGCTTTTGCGGCAGGGCCTCCTCGCCGGCCAGGATGATTGGCGACTGGCTGCCTTCGTAGATGTCACGCACCAGCTCCACCATATTGTCTGTGCGGGTGCAGTGATCGAACTCATCGATCATCAGTGGCCTGCGGCTGGCGGCGAGCTGCTGGCAGACCTGGTCGAGCAGCTTGGGGATCGTGCCAGCCGGGTGCCCGCCCATCTCGATGAGTATTTTTTCCAGTAGGCTCTTGCGGCTCCAGGCGCTACGCATCTGCACGTAATAGGCGCGAGTCTGGTTGGCCACGGCGACCAGGCTGGTGGTCTTGGCATAACCGGCCGGGCCGTAGAGCACAGCGAAGCCGGGCAGGCCGTTGCCGCGATCGGTCAGGCGCGCCAGGGCGTTCCTGACCAGGTCAAGGTTATGGATTTGTGCGACTTGTGACATACTTCGATCTCCTATGTAGTTGCTGTTGCTTCAAATGCCGCCTCAGGCCTGCATGCCTGAGGCGGTTTTCTTTTTGGTGCCGAGAACCGACCGTCCCTGGCTGGAGTTCGGCCAGCTCTCGTGGAAACTGCGGTCCTCATCGCTAACTTCCTCTCCCGCCGCGATGCGGACGCCCACCGCCAGCCAGTCGGCGTGGTTTTCGGCCGGTAGGCGGTCGGAACGGCGCGGAACACGTGCCGGTGCCGGACGTGCGCTGGGGATGCGCGCGGTAACGCCATCGAGGGCGACAGCGGCACGCTTGGCCTGATCCAGGGCTGGCGTGGTGTAAGGCACAACGTTTTCTATTGGCGCTGTCAGGGCGCGGGCGGCGGCGGCGCGGCGGCGCAGGTGCTCGTCGAGCAGATCGTCGACTTTCGGTACGTTCCTCGCGGCACGCTTGAGTTCGCGCTTGGCTTTCTGCACGCGCGCCTTCTGCGTTTCCTTGGCGATGGCGGCGATGGCCTTCTGGTCGATGTTGCGACGCTCCGGGCATTGCGCGATGCAAAGAAATTCGCCCTCGTGATAGCAGACGACTTCGCCCATGTCTTCGGTCTGGAACACGTCCAGCTCGTTGCCGACATCGACCTTACCGAACTTGGCGGCGATGAACCATGCACCGTCGATCTGGATACCCTTCTTCTGCAGGGTGCGGCGGCCGTTGTTGCCGGCCGGGCGCAGCAGCAGGATGTCCAGCGCCCGTACGTCGTCGATGCGATGCACCTTGCCTGTCCAGGTGGCCACGCGCTGTGCCGGGCTCATGTCCAGCCCGCCATGCTTGTTGTGTTCGTAGGAACCGGCCAGCCAGGCATTGATGCGGGCGTGCAGATCGTCGGCGCTCATGTCGATCTCCACCACTTCATTCTTGGTGAACAGCCGTTCGGAAAAGCTCTTGCGCCCCTCGATGGCGGAGCGCTCGGCGACGTTGTGGCCGATGAAGTTCGTCAGGGTTTCGAGGATGGAATGGTTGAGCGTGCCAATGCCGCGCTCGACGTGAGGCTTTTCCCAGGGGGAGAACTTGCCGGTGGTGTGGTGGTCGATGCCCAGCGCCTGCAGCACGCGCTTGAATTCCTCGGCCTGATAATCCTTGCCGTTGTCGGTGACGATCTCCTGCGGCACGCCCCAGGCCAGTATCGCCTGGCGCAGGCAGAAGGCATGCGTCTGCGCCTTCGGCGTCGGCGCCATCACCACCATGATTCTCCGGCTCCACACGTCGATGCAGACCGACACCGTGTAACGCCGCCGCACACCGTCCGCGTCGGTCAGCATCCAGTCGGCCGGTGTGGCATCCATCTCCCAGCGCTGGTTGAGGGCGACGACATCGGCAGAGGCCGAGCCCAGCGCCAGCATCTTCTGGTTCTTCCAGGCGTCCGGATTGGTGGCCGCGAGGTACAGCTCGGGGTTCTTCTCGATCCAGGCACGCTGGAAGCGATAGACCTGATGGTAGGAGGGTGCCGTGAAGAGCACCTCGCCAGTCTCGCTGTCGACAGCGGCCGTTTCCAGCAGGTGACACAGCTGCTGTGTCTTGATGCCGGGCCGTTCGATCAGGATGGCCGTCGTGGCGGAGAGCAGCGCGGCCTGCCGGGTGAAAATGTTGTCGTCGCGGCTCTTGTCGCCGTTGCGTTTGTCGACCAGCGCGCCAAACTCGCCCTTTTCGTAGTCGGTCACCCAGCGCTCGATGCTGCGCGAGGATATGGTCGGGTACGCCAGCCGCACCGCTTCCGAAACCGGCACATGGCCGGCCGCGTAATCCTGGGCGAAGGCCGCGAAGCTGGCTTTCCGGCCCGGTTTCTTCATGCCCTTGGCAGCGGCCGACTTGCTCGCCCGCACGAACCAGACTTTCCAGCCATCCGCCAGCTCGCAGTGTGCCGTCAGCGAGCGTTGCTCGTGTTCGCGCAGGCCGCCGCCGGAGATGGCGTTGAGGTTGGCGATCCCTTTCTTGATGCGCTCGGCTTGGGAGGCTTCCATTTCCTCGTGCAGCGCCTTGCGGGCCGCGATCATCGCCTCGGCGAACTTCGCGCCGGCAATCATGGCGCGCTCGCTTTCGATCAGCTTGAGGATTTTGGCGGGGGGAGCGTATTCAATTACGACACTCCCTCGTCCCTTACCGGCTCCCGTTGACTCAATGAAATTCCAGCCTTCGCGAGAAACAAGTTTCCTAAATCCGCGCTCAGACCAAGGCAGATTAGGCAGCTTCATCGATGCCAGTTCGGCGCAGGAGTAGTGGGTTTTCATGAGGAACGCCCAGGAATAAAAAGGCCGGCCGGGCGCGCGGGGCGCTCGATGGCCGGCAAAGCCCCGGCGGCTGAAGGTGCCGGGGAGGAGGTAGACGCAAAAGTCGACGCTGGCAGGACGGCGCGACTGAAATTGGCGAGGGTTCCGCCCATGCCGATAGAATGAATGCGCAGGCTTCCAATCTGCACTTCCATCAACTTCACAGGGGAACCCTCATGAAACAAGATGTTGCTGTTGATTTGCTCAAGATCGCCGCCACGCTTGCTGCTGCGGCGATAGCCGCGAAGCGCGCCACCGCCACCAGTTCGGCCTCTTCCCCAACGGTCGAGACCGTTTTCGAGGACTGCCTGAAGTCGGTCGAGGCGCATTTCGTTGACCTAACCGGCGGTGCCAAGTAGGTCCCTGGCGTAACGGGCGTTGGTAAGGGCGATCAAAGCCAGTGCCAACGCCTCATCCTGACCATCGAAGGTTTCCTGCGGGTATTCGTCTTCGACGATGCGGCGGATTTTGTTGGCCAGCTTGAGTTTCTGCTCTGGCGTCAATAGGTTGCGGCGTGTAGTCATGGACGGCCTCCGGATTTCAAAAGGGTTTGCAGGGCGCGCTTGCGTTCGGCCAGCTCGCGCTCCTGTTGATGGATGCGGCCGAGTTCGATAAAGGCCGCCTCGTCGGCGGTGACCACACGACGCTCGCCGCGCTTGCGGGCATACAGGCCCAGGAGCACGTCCTCGCCAAGGGCGGCATCGAAGGCCATTGCGCGGCGCAGGCTGATTTCCCGCTCCGGCTTGCCGGGCCTGCCGTCTTCATCCTCGGTCTTCGACAGCGCCGTGAAGGTGTCGAGCGTCGCCTTGGAAATCCGCTCACCCAGATGAAACGCCATTCGCTCGACCACGTCATCGCGGCTCACGCCGCGCGCTTCCATGCGCGCCAGCGCCTCGCCCATTGTCATGGCGATTTCGATAGCGCAGGCCAGCCCGCCCGGACGTTCCGGCGCATCGGAGAATAGGTCGAAAGTGATATCGGTGCGCATGTCAGCCAGCCGTCTGTTGATGGACCTTGCCGGCGTTACTGGCGGGGCTATACTTGCCTTGGTAACGCGAGGGCCAAATGATTTCCGGCTTCTCGCCAACGCATTGAGCAATGAGTTTCTCGATCTTCGGGTACGGCCGCTGCAGGGCTTGCGCGAAGGCATCGACGCTGCGGTAGCCGTAGGCGATAGACAGGCCCTTGAGCGTGTGTCAGCGATCGCCGTAATGGAGCCAGTTGAAGATCGGCGTATAGGAGCCAGT
>JACDZI010000014.1 GCA_013426785.1 Rhodocyclaceae bacterium
AACTACATAACACCCTCGACCATCGCCTGTCGACGAGGTAGGGCTGGCCGCTTACTTTTCTCCAGCGGCTCCGGAGGCTGCAAGTCGCGGCCATTAACCAGGGTGCGTTTGGGGACGTCGCTCAAGTTGCCACCGGGTGGGGCATTCAAATGTTGTCGTACGACCGGGCCAAGCTCCTCTGCGTGCAGAGTCAGGCTGCGGTCACACATGGGATACAGGATGTTCTCTTCCTTCATGTTGTGTTGCTGCATGAGGATGAGGAGGGTCTCCGCCGCTCCGGCGAAAGCAGAGGACTCCTGACCATCAAGGGACGACCTCATCTTCTCAAGCAAGGAACGCATCTGGGCGTGTTCGAGGCGCATCATCTGGGTCGGGCCACTGGTCATGCCGATCACCGCTTCGAAAGCCGGAAACAAAGTCACCTCCTCGGTACGGAAGTGTTTCTCGATCTCGACATGAAAATCATCGAACAGAACCGGGCCGCGGACCCAATCGCGATCGGCAACGACGACCTCGGTTTTGGCAAACAGGTCATCGCAGTACTTGTGGTGCCGGTGTAGCGGTTCGGTCAGGAATGTCATCGGGGCAACCTTGATAAAAAGGGCGACACATTGTCCCCTTCAGGCCAGCCAATCACCTTGACTCGAATCAACCCATGCTGCGAGGATCGCCAGGCTACTTGATGACACCAACCTCGAGTTGGGCAAACCAGTCGATGAAACGTTTGACCTGTTCGCCCCGGTAGATGGCTCCGTGCTGAGGGCACATCATCTCGATGTCAAGCTGGCTGACGCGATGACACCAATCGCGCTTGGCTCGATCGGAGCCCATCCAGCGCCGGTGAAAGCCTTCCGCATGACGGATATGGCGATCGAAATCTTCGACGAACAAGCTGTCTTCACCAGGCGGCAACAGGGCTGCGCCGACATCCCCGGAAAACAGTATCTTCGCATGGGGATCGTAGACGTGAAAGTTCCCCGACGAGTGCAGGTAATGAGCAGGAATCGCCTGCAGGCGCTGCCCGCCAAGAGGTATGTCGGCACCACCATCAGGCAGCGGAATGAAGGTCTCCTGATCGCCGCCGAAGTGAGGAACGAACCCTGCCCACAGCCAACTGACGTAGCACTGGATGTTCGGATTGAACTCAAGCCAGAGCGACAGGGAGGAAATGATGTCGGGGTCCTGATGACTGGCGAACAGTTTGTTGATCTTGCGCGGATCAAACTCGGTCGACAGTGCGGAAAAAACTGCCGGGAATATCTCACTGCCGCCCGGATCAAGCAGGATCGCGTCGTCGCCGACACTGACCAGATACTCGTTGGTATCGATCAGGTAATCCGGACGACTAGGGTCGCGCACCAGCGCCAGCCAGCGGTGGGCACCTTCTTCGTAGATAACTTGTGCAGTTTTCATGATCAGGCATCCTCATGCTTGGAGAGGCTTTCCAGAGAACTCTGGATTTCGCCGATGGTACGTTCGAAATCGCTGGAAACCTGCATCAACGACGTGGAGAACGGTCCGCCATAAGCTGCTTCAATTTTTGCCGAACGCGCCAACACGCTGCCCAGTTCGACCAGTTGCGTCGTATCGGCAATCATCTGGTTCAGGCGGCGGTTCAATGCGGTGATCTGGTCACGATGGCGTCCATGGGCCAATCCGTAGCGCCCGCGCATAGCTTCATCGATCAGTTTGCGCCCGCTGCCCGCAGATTCCTTGCGCGTCCGTTCGAGCAGCCTATTGACGCGCCCCTGCTGGACCAGAGCGGTGATTGTCCCCACGCTGCCGTAGGTCATTTCGCGCAGTCGGGTCATTTGCTTTTGCAGGTCCATGGCAAAGCGCCGCAGTTCGTTCGACAGCACACCAAACCCCAATGCCGACTGACCAGCTCGCTTGGCAAGGAAAATTGCATTCATCGCCATCAGGTTGATCTTGGTCGCGCGCAAGACGACTGTCTTGATTTCCTCGTTGGTTCGGACGATGCGCCGCAGTTCCCGGCCAGAATCCTGTACTAACACTGCCATGTCATGACCTCCACGCTGTCCATCATCGCCCGATCAAGGTTCAGCCGGCAACGCAATGGCATCGCCGGTGCTATAGCGATAGTCGTTAAAGATATGCTCTGCCGACAGCAGCACATAGCTATCGTCGGGCAGACGTCGCGACGTGTCCTTAAGCCGGTAAGTGTAATGCCCGCAGGTCCATAACTCGAAATTGCGCATTTGCGTACACAGACAAGTCTTGTCCCACACCCTGATTTTTTTCTCGTCGGGATGGGTGGCCACTTCGCGATTGTAGGCGTCGATATACTGGCAATTGCCGTTGGCATCGAGCAGGTAACCGTAAGCCTCGCAATTTGGACGGATGCCAGCCCCGATTGCCGGGCTGGACTTGAGCATACGCATCGGGTAGCCGGTGGGCGAAATACCATTCACCTCGATATCGTCCTCCCCGGCCTTGAAGTATTCCTGTTTGATCGGGTCGGGCAAGCCGCATTCTTTCGCCACCGTGAAGCGGGTCGCAACCTGCACTGCAGCAGCGCCGTTTTCGAGGAAAGTTGCCGCATCGCCACCACTGAAAATGCCGCCAGCCGGGATCAAAGGGATGTCGAGCTTCTCAGTTGCCAGCCAGGCACGGACTTCCGCAAAAATCGTAGCAAGATTGAACTTGGCCCAGTCCATGCCGAAACCCAGGTGGCCGCCGGCCAGCGGACCCTCAATCACAACGTAGTCGGGCAAGCGGTCGGTACGCGCACTCTTCTTCATGAATAGCTGTAGTGCCCGCAGGGAAGAGACGATGATGCCCAGTTGAGCATCACGGAAACGCGGATGGTCTTCGATCAGCGCAAAGGAACCCAGATGCAGGCCGGCTGCCAGCGTGATGCCATCGATACCGGCATCGAGCGCGGAACGCAGACGCACACGCAAAGTCTCCTTCGGCGCGTTCATGGTGAGCTTTTCCATGCAGTTGATGAAAATCAGCCCGGGACCACGTTTGGCCTCCATGGTCCGTCCGATATGCATCTGCGTCGCTTCGGCCAGCAGCGCAAGATCGAACTGCACGTCGGTCTTGTCGGTATTGGCGACATTGTGCTTGTACAGTTTGAGCTTGTTCTTGACGAAATGGGTCTTGAAGCGCCGGTCGGCCACAGTTGGCACCATCGCATCGGATATATGGCCCACGCCACCCAGCCGCGCCGCTTCAAGCGCCAGTTCGGCCGTCGAGATATCGACGCCCATCCCCCCCACGACGATCGGAATCAGCTCGTGCCAGCCCAGCCGCAGGCGGAAATCATCCACACATTTCATTATCGTTGTCCGCAAGCGTGCCCGCCGGTGAGTCCGTCGTTCAGCGGCCTGCTAAAGTAATGTGAGAATAATAGCCGATGCCACCGGCGCCGTCCTGCCAGCGCCGACCTTTTCCGTTCAAACCCTGCCTCAAGATTCCAGCACGTAGGTACCAGGCGCATCTGCCAGTACCGGATAAGCCTTGCTGGCTATAACCGGCGGCTTGCCCATCTCACCGGATTGGGGCTTTAGCCAAGCCATCCAGTCCTCCCACCAGCTACCGGCGTGATGCTGAGCACGTTCCTTCCATTCATCGGCGCTGTCATGGCGCTCGGCATGGCTCACCCAGTACTCGCGCTTGGGCGGATTCACGACCGGATTGATGATCCCGAGAATGTGTCCGGAACTCGACAATACATAACGCTTCGATCCGGCTGCAAAGTTATTGAGCCGGAAAGTCTGTTTCCAGGGGGCAATGTGATCATCCGCCGCAGCCACCGAATAGAGCGGCTGGACGATACTGGACAGGTCGATCAGCTGACCGGCGATTTCTAGCGCATCCTTCTTGATCAGCTTGTTGTCAAGATACAAGTTGCGCAGGTACCAAGTGTGCATCCGGGCCGGCATGCGCGTGGTATCCATATTCCAGAATAAAACGTCAAACGGTGGAGGCGTTTCACCATAGAGGTATCCATGCACGACGTAATGCCAGATCAGGCTGTTGGAACGCAGCAGGCGAAACGCGGAGGCCATTTCCTTGCCGTCGAGAAAGCCCTTTTCCTCCATCTTGCGTGACAGGAAATGAAAGCTGCCTTCATCAAGAAAAACTTCGATGTCACCCGGCTTGTGGTAGTCGACCAGAGTGGTGAAAAAGGTGGCGCTCGCCACCGGCACGTCCTTCGCAGCATGCTGACGGTTGGCCCAAGCCAGATAAGTCGCCAGCGCTGCACCGCCGATACAGTAACCGGCCATATGGATCTTCGGGCTCTTCGATATGCTGCACACGGTCTCCACAGCGGCCGCGACGCCATCGACGATATAGTCATCGAAGCCTACCTCGGCCATCGATGCGTCAGGGTTCTTCCAACTCGTTATATAGACGTCGAAACCCTGATCGAGCAGGAACTTGATCATGCTCTTCTTGGGCGTCAAGTCGAGAATGTAGAACTTGTTGATCCAAGGCGTGACGATCAGGATCGGGGTGCGATAGACCTGCGTCGCCGTCGGAGTGTAGTGGATGACTTCCAGTAGCAGGTTTTGCATCACCACCTTGCCCGGTGTGCTGGCAAGATTGACGCCAACCTTAAAGTCGTCGGGCCGCGTCATGCGGATATTGCCAGCCTGCATGTCGTCGATGAAGTTGCGCATTCCGCGGGCCAGGCTCTCGCCATTGGATTCTACGGCCTTTTGCATCGCCACCGGATTCGTCAGCAGGAAGTTCGTCGGCGCCATGGCATTAAGCCACTTCCGCCACCAGAACGCGGCGCGCCGTCGATCGCGACTGCAAAGACCAGGTGTGCGAAACAGCATGTCCTGGACATGGTGGGTCATCAGCAGGTACCACTCCTTGGTGATGTCCCAAGTCGCGGAATCATGCCAGATCGAATCGACGAAGCGATTGTCGTCAGGGTTGGGGGATTCGACGTCGTCGGCCTCAACGCCAAACATGCGCTGCCAGGATTGCCATTGCAAAGCCATCATGTGCGTGGAGTATTCGGCAGCGGCCTCGGCGAGTTCCTGCGGATGCGCCACCCAAGCCAACTGGGCATGCATCAGAGGCATCACGACCCCGAGCGGATCTAGATTGGCCTCGATCACCTCATGCATCGCCTGAAAATTGCGGTGCGGAGACATCGCAGCTGCCATTTGTTTGCTCGTTGCCATATCCACTCTCCTCGGCGGCACGCATCGCCCCGTGGACTTTGCGTGCCTTGGAATAGCGTACGCGCCAGCATCAAACCCAAGCGGGGGAATGCGCTATGATTCTGGCAAGGTTGGCGCGCTTCGTGTTGATCTGTGTCAATCCCTACAGAACCGGCCGACACAAGAAAGGAAAGCGAGGTAACTCATGTTCAAACATATTCTGGTACCCACAGACGGATCGCCGCTCTCGATGGAAACCGTCAAGCGGGCCGTCAGCTTTTCCAGTGAGGCTGGCGCACGCATTACCTTCTTCTATGCAAAGCCAGAGTATCCTGTAGCCTTCTATGGTGAAGGGGCTCTCATCGACCCAACCACGCCTGAGATGTTTGCAGAAATGGCGGAACAGCAGGCACAGGAAATCATTGCCAACTGCGAAGAAATCGCCAAAGCAGCCAATGTCCCTTGCGGCCATCGAACTTCGACCAGCGACATCCCCTACGAAGCCATCATCGAGGCAGCCGGATCTACCGGGTGCGATCTGATCTTTATGGCATCGCACGGCAGGCGCGGTATTAGTGGCTTGTTACTTGGCTCCGAAACCCAGAAAGTGCTGACGCACTCCAAGATTCCCGTCCTAGTCTATCGTTAGGATTCCAATGTTGAATCAAGCGCTGGCCATCATTCATGACGAGCACCGCTCCCTCGGAGCAGTCCTACACGGCTTGCGTTTCCTGGTCAGGAACATGCAGGAAAAAGCCACACCACCCGACTTCAAGCTCCTCTGGGCGATGATCTATTACATGGATGCGTTTTCAGAGCGGCTGCACAATCCCCGCGAAGACACCTACCTGTTTGCGCGCCTGAAAGATCGCACCCATAAAGCCGATGAGGTAATTGCCGAGCTCGAACGTCAGCATCAGGAAGGCGCAACACACCTGAAAGAGTTGGAACAAGTGCTAGGCCAGTTGGAGGCCGGCATACCCGGCAGTCTGGAGAACTTCGCAAAAAGCGCCGAAGCCCACATTGAAGAGGCGTGGCAACACATGAGCCTAGAGGAAAAGGTTGTCATCCCTCTGGCCAAGAAACACCTGACTGCCGAGGACTGGATCGACATCGCTGATGCCTTCGGTGAGCATGGCGACCCGCGCTTTGGCTCGAAACCCGATCACGAATTCCGTGATCTGTTCACCCGCATCGTCAATCTGGCACCGCCGCCAATTGGCGTCGGCCCTCCTCAAAATTAGCCAGACTACTTTTTGATGGCGTTTTTCACAGCGTTTTTGCCGTCTTCTTCCATCTTTCTCCTGGCATAGCCGTAGATAAAGACCACCGTACCGGTGGCAAAGACGACGGTAAACACGCTTAGCAAACCGATGTCAGTGCCAAATAGCAGTTTTAAAGCTTCCATGTTCGCCTCCCATTAAGTTTAAATTGAACGACTAAGACTGTGGCTTGACTGTACTGCCTGCACCCCCGATAACCGCCTCGGCAGACGCCGGCAACATCACCGTACCCATCAAACGCCAGGTTTTTGCATCATCCTCGACCAGAATCAGCCAATGACCGGATGCGGGTAGATTGAAATCGCCCTGAAATCCGTCAGCGGAACGCTTGAGCGAGATTTTCTGGTCGATACCGGCGCGTGTCGGATGAGACATGGTCATCATCAACGCATCAGGCTGAGGAAAATCGGCTTCCCGAGACGTCAGACGAATACGAATACTGTCACTGGTCAGGCGCAGGCTCACGGATAAACCGAGCTCCTGCGCTTTTTGGCTTTTTGCCAAGGTTTCTCCGGCAGCCAATCCCTGCTTGTAGTAATCGTCCGCGACCAGACCGTCGTTAGTGGAAATGGCTATCCAGGCCGACACCAGGGCAGCCACAATGACGGTGACAGGGCCCACCATGAGAATCCATGGCCATGGCTCGCGGTACCAGGGTTTTGCAATGCGGTTGTCGGCAGTTGTCATCACAGTCATTCGTTTTCTCAGGGCATCAGGAAGCTGGCTTTTTCATGGACGGATATCTTCTCGCCCGTTTCGGCCTTGACATCGAAATAGATCATATGGGAGCCCTTGGGCGCTGCTTCCGGCGGGACACGCACCGAGAGAGGGAAACTCTTGGAGGCGGCCGGGGCAACCTCCAGTGAGCTCTCGCCTTCCAGTTTGATGCCATCGAGCCCCGTTACGGACACACTATACCGGTGAGGTTGCTCGGATACGTTCATGACCTGCAGGCGATAAACGTTCTCGACCAAGCCGCCTTCGACTTCGCGGGCAAGGATGGCACGATCACGAATCACGTTGACTCGCAAATCGGGCTTGTTGGCGATCCCCCAGACCAGACCGAGTGAAATGCCGATCAGAATCACCGTATAGACGATGATGCGCGGGCGGATGATATGTCCGGCAATATCCTTCCAATCCCAGTTCTGGGCCAAAGCATTTTCCGTCGTGTAGCGCACCAGGCCCTTCGGATAGTTCATCTTCTCCATGATCTCGTCGCAGACGTCGATGCAAGCTGCACAGCCGATGCACTCGTACTGCAAACCCTTGCGGATATCGATGCCGGTCGGACAAACCTGCACACACAAGCCGCAATCCACACAATCGCCCTTGCCGACACTTTTCGGATCGACGCCCTTCTTGCGCTGACCACGCGGTTCGCCGCGTTCCGTATCGTAGGTAATCACCAGCGTATCGGGATCGAACATTACGCTCTGGAAGCGTGCGTAAGGGCACATGTAGAGGCAAACCTGCTCGCGCATGACGCCGGCAAACAGATAGGTCATGAAGCCGTAGAAGAAAATCCAGAAGGTTTCCCAGGGTCCCAGATTCCATGACCAGAAGGACACCCACAGATCCTTGATGGGGGTGACATAGCCAACCAGTGTAAAACCGGTCCACAAAGCCAAGAGTGCCCACAAACCGAACTTCGCCGCACGCAGGCCGAACTTGCGTGCATCCAGAGGCGCCTTGTCGAGCTTGATGCGGGCACTGCGATCACCCTCGATCTTCTCCTCAATCCAGAGGAAGATTTCAGTATAGACGGTTTGCGGACAGGCGTAGCCGCACCACAAGCGTCCGGCAACGGCGGTGAACAGGAACAGGGCATAGGCAGAGATAATCAGAATAATGGCCAGGAAAATGACATCCTGAGGCCACAGCACCAGACCGAAGATGTAAAACTTGCGCTCGACAATATTGAGCAGCACGGCCTGCCGGTCATTCCACGGTAGCCACGGCAGCCCGTAGTACAGCAACTGGGTAAGCCAGACCAGAACCCACCGCCAGGTGGCGAAAACCCCTTTGACCGAGCGGGGGTGGATTTTCTTGTGAACTTTGTAGAGCGAACTTGCCTGTTCTGCGGAAGTGGAAGAATCGGTTTGGGGGGACTGCTGGTTCATATTCTTTGGCGAATTGAAAGTAGGTTGGGGCAGGTTGATTGCTAAATACAGCATCCGATTTTCAGGCAATCCCCTCAAATCACCCTTTTTCTTGCTCCGCCCAAACCGCTCAATGCGATTCCCCAAGGGCGCTATTGAAACCTCCGGCTCCAGGGGGGCCGGAGGTTCGGTGCTTCAACTATTTCTGCTCGGCTGGCGCTGCCTCCGCGACTGATTCGGCCTTGACGCCACCGCCAAGCCCCCAGACATAGGCGGTGAGCAGATGCACCTTGGCTTCGCCGAGGAACTCGCCGAAAGCGGGCATCTGGTTCTGCCGGCCCTTGGTCACCGTCTCGATCATCGTCTCTTCGCGGGAACCGTACAACCAGACCTTGTCAGTCAGGTTAGGGTAGCCAGCAGCCTGCATACCTTTGCCATCTGGCTGGTGACAAGCAGCGCAGGCTTGCGGATAGAGTTCCTTGCCCTTTTCGGCACTACCACCTGACTTGCTCTCAAGCCCGGACAGCGAACGCACATAGGCAACCACATCCTTGACCTGTTCTGCAGTCATGTCTGGCTTGGTGCCCATGGGGGTCATGATGCCCATGCGACCCATATTGATGGTTTCCTTGATCTTGTCTGGCGTACCGCCCCACAGCCAGTCACCATCCTTCAGGTTCGGGAAGGCGGGCTGACCACCGGCATCACCGCCATGACATTGCGCACAGTAGGTCTGGAACAGGCGTGACCCCATTTCCCTAGCTTCCGGGTTAGCTGCCACGCTCATCACATCCTGCTTAAGGAACTGGTTGAACTTGGGGCCATAGGTCTGTTCGGCGGCCTTCATTTCAGCATCGTACTGTCCGCGCATGGTCCAGTCGAATTGCCCCTTATTGCTTCCCAGTCCCGGATAAAGCGCTAGATACACTAGAGCAAAAACGACTGTGATGTAGAACATCCAGCGCCACCAGTTGGGCAACGGGTTGCTGTACTCCTCAAGGGTTTCATCCCACACATGGCCAGTCACTTCGCCCGGCCTATGGTCGGCCGAGCTTTGTGACCAGAGAAATACGCCGCAGGCTATGATGCTGACCGCGACGATTACAACCACGTAAAGGTTCCAAAAGCCAACGAGGTCGCTCGTAAAGTTGAGATCCATGACCGAATTCCTTTCAGTTATGCTAATGACCTGCGCTACCACTGCGGGCGGGCGTGTCATCATCGTCGAGCGCCAGTCTGGCCGCCTCGTCGAATGACGCCTTCTGTTTTGCGGAGTAGGCCCACGCCACGATGCCGAAGAACACGAGGATCACCAGCACCGTGAAGATCGTCCGCAGGTCGTTGATATCCATTTGCGCTTAACGGCTTTGCTTGAGCGCGAGGCCCATGCCCTGAAGGTAGGCGATAACGGCCTCGACCTCAGTCTTGCCTTCGAGCGCCTTGGGCGCCTCGGCAATTTCCTGGTCGGTATAAGGCACACCCACCTTGCGCAGTGCAGCCATCTTGCCACCGATCGCCGGGTCATTGAGCGGGCGATCCAGCCAATAATAAGCCGGCATGTTCGACTCGGGCACGACATCGCGGGGGTTCAGCAGATGGATCTTGTGCCACTGATCCGAGTAGCGGGCACCGACTCGCGCCAGATCCGGGCCGGTACGCTTTGACCCCCACTGGAACGGATGGTCATACACGTATTCACCTGCCACCGAATAATGACCATAACGCTCGGTCTCGGCGCGGAACGGACGGATCATCTGCGAATGGCAGTTGTAGCAGCCTTCGCGGATATAGATATCACGACCTGCCAGGCGCAGCGCATCGTAGGGTTTGACAACTTCGTTGATCGGTGTCGTGGTCGATTTCTGGAAAAACAGCGGAACAATTTCCAGCAGACCACCAACACTGACCGCCAACAAGGTCAGAACGATCATCAGCGTGTTGCTGGTTTCGATTTTCGCATGTGTCAACATGGTGATTTATCTCCCTTGCGATCAGTGAGCATGAGCCGGTGCGAGAACCGGTGCGTTATCCACCGCTTTACCACTCGCAATCGTCCTGAACATGTTGTAAGCCATGAGAATCATGCCACTGAGGAACAACAGGCCGCCCACGACACGGATGGTCCAGAACGGATAGGACGCCTTGACCGACTCGACGAAGGCATACGTCAGCGTGCCGTCGGCGTTGGTCGCACGCCACATCAGGCCCTGCATCACGCCGGAAATCCACAGTGCCGCGATGTACAGCACGGTGCCGAGCGTCGCCAGCCAGAAGTGCACGTTGATCAGCTTGGTCGAATACATCTCTGGGCGACCGAACAGACGCGGGATCAGGTAGTACATTGAGCCGATCGAGACCATACCCACCCAGCCAAGGGCACCGGAATGCACATGGCCAACCGTCCAGTCTGTGTAGTGCGACAACGCATTCACCGTCTTGATCGACATCATCGGGCCTTCGAAGGTCGACATGCCGTAGAAGGACAGCGAGGTGATCAGGAACTTCAGGATCGGATCGTCACGCAGCTTGTGCCAGGCGCCAGACAAGGTCATGATGCCGTTGATCATGCCACCCCAGCTGGGCGCCAGCAGGATCAACGAGAAGACCATGCCAACCGATTGAGTCCAGTCAGGCAGGGCGGTGTAATGAAGGTGGTGCGGGCCGGCCCACATGTAGGTGAAGATCAGCGCCCAGAAGTGCACTACTGAGAGGCGGTAGGAGTACACCGGACGGCCAGCCTGCTTGGGCACGAAGTAATACATCATGCCCAGGAAGGCTGCGGTCAGGAAAAAGCCCACGGCATTGTGGCCGTACCACCACTGCACCATCGCATCCTGCACACCAGCATAAGCGGAGTAGGACTTGGGGGTCAGGATGCCGGCTTCAAAGACCGGAATTTCCGCACTATTGAAAATGTGCAGCAGGGCCACCGCAATAATGAAGGCACCGTAGAACCAGTTCGCAACATAAATATGTGGCGTCTTGCGAGTGCCGATGGTGCCAAAGAACACGATTGCGTAAGACACCCAGACCACAGTGATCAGGATGTCGATGGGCCACTCAAGTTCGGCGTACTCCTTGCCTGAAGTGAACCCCAGTGGCAAAGAAAGTGCAGCTAGCAGAATAACCAGTTGCCAGGCCCAGAAGATAAAGCTCGCGAGGCCCGGAGCAAATAAAGTGGTATGGCAGGTTCGCTGAACCACATAGAAAGAAGTGGCGAATAGAGCGCAACCACCAAACGCGAAGATCACGGCATTGGTATGCAGGGGCCGCAGCCTTCCATAAGACAGAAACTCGATCACGTTCAGTTGCGGCCAGACCAGTTGGGCGGCGATGATGACGCCGACCAACATACCGACGATACCCCAAATGACGGTCATCACGGTGAACTGGCGCACGACTTTGTAGTTGTAAGTCGCTTGCGTTTGCATGGTGGTTTTCACCTCTCTTTAGAAAAGACAGAACTGCTACCTGCTCGCTCAATTCTCAATGAGGATTGAACATAAAGTCTACAGGCCCCTTATTCGAACTGCGACATTTTGACTCAGATCGACATTGCCGCCATACAGATTATTTTATACAGACACATAAGCATTTTATTATGATTTACATAAGACGATCTTTGGGATCAGGCTCAGGCAAAAAAAAGGGGGCACATTGGATGTGCACCCCCAACCCCAACAGAGAGACTAACCAGCAGGACGGATCGCCATTGCTAATCATCCCGCCAAAAACCTGTCGCAGTATGGGAATACCTGATTTTCGCGGCTTTGATCTGCATCAAAAGATCAGATTTTTTTCGATAACTCAATACCCTTTCTTTCCGTTCTGGGTTCACCAGGATCAAGCTTCGGGAGGTCATCATCCATCAGAATGCGATAGGCCGGCCCTTCAAGATCTTCCATCTGACCGCCCTTCAAGGACCACCAGAAGATGATGCCAATCAGGAACACCAACACCACGGAGACAGGAATCAGGAGGTAGAGGCTTTCCATTGTCTTCAAGTCGCTTTCTGCAGGCGCAGGGCATTCAGCACCACCAACAGCGAACTGGCCGACATGCCGATGCCGGCCATCCACGGCGTCACCCAACCGACCATAGCCAAGGGAATGGCGATGACATTGTAAGCGAAGGCCCATGCCAGGTTCTGCCGAATGATCCCCAGCGCCCGCCGCGCCAGCAAGATGCCAGAGGCCAGGTGCGTCAGATCGTCCGACAGCAGAACCACGTCGGCCTGGCCACGGGCCAGGTCGGTGCCACCGCCCATCGCCACCGAAACGTGCGCCTGCGCCAGCACTGGAGCATCGTTGACGCCATCGCCCACCATCGCCACGGTCTGTCCTTGGGTCTGAAGAGCCTGCAAGTAGGCGCGCTTGCTTTCGGGAGTCATCCCCCCCTGGTAATCATTCACATCGACTTCCCGAGCGACCGCCGCCACCGTCTGCGCCGCATCGCCAGAGAGGATAGTCAGTTTGAGGCCCTGGGCGCGCAACTGGCCAAGGGCTGCGGCCACGCCGGGACGTACGGCGTCCGCAATGCGAAACCAAGCCCGCCAACCGTGGCTATCCCCCATAGCCACGACCGTATCGCCGGCCGCCAGCCATGTCTTCATTTCGTCTGGCAACCCAGCACTGTGCAACTCGGCCACGAAAGTTGGCGCACCGATGCGCACCGGCTGATCACCCTGCCGGGCCTCCATGCCCTGCCCGGTTATGGCCTTGAGCCCGCTCACTTTCGCCGTCTCGCCAGCGCCGACTTTTTGCAGCAGCGCTTGGCCAAGCGGGTGCTCACTCGCCTGTTCGAGCGCGCGAACCTCGGCAAAGATTGCTGCCTCGTCAGCGCCGGGTGCGCATTGCCAATCAACAACCGTCGGACGTCCCATGGTCAACGTACCTGTCTTGTCGAAGACCCAGTGATCCGCCTTGGCCAGCGTTTCGATCGCATGGCCGCGCGTGACCAGCACGCCCTCGCGTGCCAGGGCTCCGGTGGCTACCGTCAACGCCGCCGGCGTCGCCAAAGACAGGGCGCAGGGGCAACTCACCACCAGCACGGCAACGAAGACCCACAGGGTACGGTCAGGATCGACATTCAGCCAATAGATCGCTGTCACAGCCGCCAGCAGCAGCAACACCCCGACGAAGCGCATCGCGATGCGGTCGGCCAACTGCACCAGTTTCGGCTTTTCGGCGGCGGCTTGCTCCATCAGCCGCCGGATCGAGGCCAGCCGGGTCGCCTCGCCCACGCGCGCCAATCTCACCACCAGCGGGCTGGCGATATTCACGCTGCCGCCGGTCACCCTGCTCCCCAAGTGCTTCGTGACCGGCCGACTCTCACCGGTGAGCAGCGATTCATCGCTGCTGCTTTCGCCGTCGATCACCTCCCCATCGCCCGGAATCACCTCACCCGGCCTCACCCGGACCAGATTTCCTGCCGCCAGATCCGCGACAGCAACCCGTTCACCCTCACCCTGGAACGGCCACTCCGGCAGGCGTTCGGCAAAGGCCGGCAGCGCCCTGGCCAATGCCTCGACCCCGCGCGCCGCCTTCTGGCGCGCCATCATTTCCAGATAACGCCCCCCCAGCAGGAAGAATACGAACATCGTCACCGAGTCGAAATACACCTCGCCCGCTGCGGTCAGCGTCGCCCAGACGCTGGCGAGGAAGGCGCTGCCCACCCCCAGCGCCACCGGCACATCCATGCCGACACGCCTGAACTTGAGGTCGCGCAAAGCATTGTTAAAAAAGGGCGCAGCCGAATAGGCGATCACCGGCATGGTCAGGAGCAAGCTCGCCCAGCGCATCAGCTGCTCGATGTCCGGCGTCATGTCGTCATCGGCCAGATAGACCGGCACGGCATACATCATCACCTGCATCATGCCGAAGCCGGCAACGAACAACCGCCATTGCGCCGTGCGCCGCTCTTTCTGCGCCAGTTGTTCGGAGCGGGTAATATCGTAGGGATGCGCGCGATAGCCGATGGCCTGTACCGCTTCGAGAATGGCCGAGAGCTTGGTCTGGTTCTCGTCCCAGCGCACGCGGGCGCGGCGCGTGGCGTAGTTGATGTCCACCGCCGTCACCCCCGGCTGGCGAGCCAGATGCGCCTCGTTAAGCCAGACGCAGGCCGCGCAGGTGATGCCTTCGAGGATCAGCGCCGCCTCGCGCTCGTGGTCGCCGACCGGACGCACGAAGTTCTTCTGTACTTCCGGGTGATCGAATAAGCCAAGTTCCTGCAGCGCCTGGGGGATCGCCTCGCGGGGCGAATTCGGCAAGGCGTCGCGGTGGCGGTAGTAATCGGTCAGATTATTGGTGACGATGGCCTGCGCCACCGCCTGGCAGCCAGCACAGCACATCGGGCGCGGACTGCCATCGATCTCGACCGGAAGGTCAAGACCCTGCGGCACCGGCAAGCCGCAGTGGTAGCAATCCGAACCGCAGTGGGGCACGCGCTTATTTCGGCTGCATGCGGATGGCGCCGTCGAGGCGGATCACTTCGCCATTCAGGTAGGCGTTCTCGACGATATGCCCCACCAGCGCGGCGAACTCGGTCGGCTTGCCCATGCGCGCCGGAAACGGCACCATCTTGCCCAAGGCATCGCGAACTTCTTCCGGCATGCCCGCCATCATTGGCGTTTCGAAGATACCGGGGGCAATGGTCATCACGCGGATGCCGTTGCGCGTCAGGTCGCGGGCGAGTGGCAGGGTCATGGCGACGATGCCGCCCTTCGAAGCGGCATAGGCCACTTGCCCCATCTGACCATCGAAAGCCGCGACCGAAGCGGTATTGATGATGACGCCACGCTCGCCACCGGCATTGGGTTCGTTTTTCGAAAATGCCTCGGCAGCAAGGCGAATCATGTTGAAGCTGCCGACCAGGTTGATGTCGATCACGCGTTTGAAGCTGGCCAGCGCGTGCGCACCCTCCTTGCCGACCGTCTTTTCGCCGATGACCACCCCGGCACAATTGACCAACCCATGCACCGCGCCAAAGGCTTCGCGTGCCGCAGCCACGCAAGCCCTCGCGCTGGCCTCGTCGGCGACATTGGTCTCGACGAAACGCGCCGCCGCACCCAGTTCGGCGACCAGCACCGCCCCGGCATCCGCGTTCATGTCGGCCGCTACCACCTTGCCGCCCTGCCCCACGAGGAAACGCACCGCCCCGGCGCCCAGGCCCGACGCACCGCCAGTCACGATGAAAACGCTATCCTTGATCTGCATGAATGTTCTCCTGAATCAATCCGCTCGAAATGAAAAAGGCCGAAAACCCTGGCAATGCGCTGGATTTCCGGCCTGACTTGAGTGGTGGAGAGGATGAGGATCGAACTCACGACCTCCGCATTGCGAACGCGGCGCTCTCCCAGCTGAGCTACCCCCCCACGTTGGGCGGAAGTATAGCAAACGAACAACGCCTACCCCTTACTTGCCCGCGATCTTCTCCAGCTTCTCGGCCTTGATCACCTGCCCGTCGAGCCCCGCCTGCTTGGCCGTGCCGCCGTAGGCGACCGTCATCAATTGCGAGTAATAAACGACCGGCATATGGAACTTGGTGCCCTGTTTGCGGTTGATCTCGGTCTGGTAGACCTCGACGTTGGTCTGGCACAACTGGCAGGGCGTGACGATCATCTCGGCACCGTGGTCGTAGGCCGACTCGACGATGTCGCGGATCTGCTTCTGTGCCTTGTCCGGTTCGGAAAAGGCCAGCGCACCACCGCAGCAAGTGACTTTCTGGTCGTAGGGCACGGCTTCGGCGCCGCACATCTCGATCATCTTGTCGAGATACTGCGGGTTCTCGAAGGACTCGCCGGCGATGCCGAAGGGGCGGTTGGTCTGGCAGCCGACATAGCCGGCGAACTTGATGTCACCGAGCGGCTTGACCACTTTTTCCTGCATCTTGTCCCAGCCGATGTCCTCGATCAGCACCTCGATGAAATGGCGGGCCTTGACGCCGCCGCTGTAGCTGAGGCCGGCTTCCTTGAGGGCCTCGTTGGTATCGGCCAGCAGGCTGCTTGATTCATGCAGGCGCTCGGCGGTCTCGCGCGAGGCAAGCCAGCAGGCCGGGCACACCGACACCATGTCCTGTCCGGCGAACTGGTTCGACGACAGGGCCAGGTTGCGGGCCGAAAGGACGATGCGCGGCAACTGGCCACCTTCACCGTAGCCGATCGAAGCGCCGCAGCAGTTCCAGTCGGGAATCTCGTTCAACTGGACATCGAGCTTGTCGCAGACGACATCGATCGAGCGCAGGAAGTTGTCGGCCGAAACCTTCTTCTGCGAGGAGCAACCGGGGTAAAACGCGTATTGTTTTTTCGACATGACCTTGTCTCCTCTCGACCTATTGCGTGAAGCCCTTGCGGCGGTCTTCGATCTCGCGCGCCTTGGCCAGCATTTTCTGGATGCCGATCTTGTCCTGGCACTCGTGGGCGCTGAAGAGTTCCAGCAGGTTCAGGCGGTTGGCCTTGACCAGCCCCAGCACGTCTTCCTTCATGTTCCACACCACCTGCATGCCAGAGGCCAAGCCATCCTTGAAATACAGGTCGATGGCGAACTTCAGCTCGTTGATGCGGCCGGTCTTGGCCAGGTTGTCCCAGAACATCCTGGCAACACCCTGCGTCGGCTGTCCTTGCGGTGCGATGCCGAGGCGGTAGGCGTAGTTGGCCAGGCCGTGCATGATGTGGGTGATCGGCAACTTGCGCGGGCAGCGGGAGATGCAGTTGTAGCAGGAGGTGCACATCCACATCGAATCGGACTTGAGCACCTCGTCGCGCTTGCCGGCGCGGATCATCATGAACAGCTTCTGCGGCGAGTGTTCCCAGGCATTGCCGAGCGGGCACGAGCCGGCGCAGACGCCGCACTGCATGCACATCTTGACCATGTGGCCGTCTTCGACGTTGGCCTCGACTTCCTTGAGGAAGCTGTTCTTGTAACGCGCGACGGCGTTCTGGTTGGCGGTTGTCATGAGCGCGTCTCCTTAGCCGAAGCCCTTCATGGGCGAGGGGCCGAGCTTGTCGAGTTCGGCGACGTAGTCGTTGATCATCCTGACCACGCGGGCGTTGTCGGTGATCGCCACTTCCTCGGTCTGCACGCGCTCGGGCTCCAGGCCCAACTGCTTCAGCGTGTCGCCGATCTTGCTCATGCGATAGAAGGCCATTTCCGAGCCCTTGACGAAGTGGCACTGGTAGTCATCGCCGCGCTTGCAGCCCATCATCATCACGCCGTCGTAGCCGGAGTTGAGCGCGTCGGTGATCCAGATGGTATTGACCGAACCGAGGCAGCGCACGGGAATCACCCGCACGAAGGCCGAGTAGGACATGCGTTGCAGGCCGGCCATATCGAGCGCCGGATAGGCGTCGTTTTCGCAGGCGAGGATCAGAATGCGCGGCTTCTCCTCGAACTCGTCCGGCACATTGACGGCCTTGACCTGCATGCCGACAGTGTCGCAACTGTAGTTCTCGAAGGAGATCACACGTACCGGGCAGGCGCCCATGCAGGTGCCGCAACGGCGGCAGCGTTCCTCGTTGAATACCGGGAAGCGCTTCTCGTCCTCGTCAATGGCGCCGAAGGGACATTCGACCGTGCAGCGTTTGCACTGCGTACAGCCTTCGAGGCGGGCGCTGGGGAAGCTCAAGTCCCCGGCGCGCGGATGGGCAGCGCGGCCCTTCTCGACGTTCTCGACCGCCTGGATCGCCTTCAGGGCAGCTCCGGTGGCGTCCTCGGTCGCCTGGAACAGGTCCATCGGCCGGCGCGTCGGGCCGGCGGCGTAGATGCCGGTACGGCGCGTCTCATAGGGGAAACAGATGAAGTGCGAGTCCGCGAAACCATACTTGAACTGCGGCACGTCCGGGCCCTGACGATAGTTCAGGTTGAGCACCGAGATCTTCTGCAGTTCGCTCTTCTTCTCGGCGGCGGCGGCATCGCCGCTCTCCGCCGCGGTCACGGTGGCCGTCCATTCGTCGAGATTGACGCCGGCGTTTGGCACCTGGCCAGTGGCCAGCACGACCAGGTCAGCCGTCGTGGAGGTGACTTCGTCGAGGATCAGGTCCGCAAACTCGACCTGGCACTCGTCGCCACCGGTAACTTTGCTGGCTTTGCCCTTGGTGAAGATCACGCCCTTCTGCTGGGCACTGCGGTAGAAGTCCTCGCCCATGCCCGGCACGCGCAGGTCCTGGTACATCACCACCGTATCGATGTCGGGGTTCTGGTCCTTGAAGTACATCGCCTGCTTGATGCTGGTGCCACAGCAGTGGCCGGAACAGTAAGGCAGGTGCATACCTGTGTCATCGCGCTGGCCGGCGCACTGGACGAAGACGACGCTCTTCACTTCTTTGCCGTCGGCGCGCAGGATGGCGCCGCCGTTGGCCTGCTTGGCCAAGGCTTCCAGACCGGCCTGATCGACCACGTTGGGCTGGCCGCCACCGAGTTCCGGCAGCTTGTCGAGCGGGTAGGTGCTGAAACCGGTCGCTTGCACGATGGCGCCGCAGGTTTCCTCAGTGATGCTGCCCGACTCCGCCGCAATCTTGACGGCAAAGCGGCCGGGGGCGCCGGCAGTCTCGGTGACGGTGGAATTGAGATAAACCTTGATCTTCGGGTTGGCCTGCACCTGCGCCGCCGTCTCGCCAGCGCCGACTTTTTGCGGTTCGGCGTAGGCGCCGCTGAAGGGCACGCGCTTGTGGAGCCTGGCCGCGAAACCGCCGAGTGCGCCGGTCTTCTCGACCAGCACCACGGCGTAGCCGGCATCGGCCGCAGCGAGCGCCGCCGTCATGCCGGACATGCCGCCACCGACGACGAGGATGGTCTTGCTCGACGCTTCCTTGACCTTGCCGGCGGGCGACTTCATCTTCTTGACTTCGGCGCAGCCCATGCGGATGTAATCCTCGGCCATTTCCTGGCGGACTTCATCGTGGTCGCTGCCCTCGGCGACCACCCAGATCACGCCTTCGCGCAGGTTGGCGCGCGACATGGCCACGTCCGGAAACTGGAAGGCCTCGGCCTTGGCGCGGCGCGAACAGGCGGCGATGCAGATGTGGGTAACGCCGTCGTTGGCGATGTCGTCGCGGATCATCTGCACGCCCTCGGCGTTACAGAGGAATTCGTGCGATTTGGCGACGGCCATCTTGCCCTCTTTCAGGGCGATCTTTTCCAGCGACTTGACATCGAGCACATCGCCAATGCCGCAACCAGAGCAGACATAGGCGGCGTATTTTGGAGTAGCGGGGGCGTTCATATTGCGGCCTCCGTAGCTGCGGTTTTATGGATCACCTGAATGGCTTTCAAGGAAGCGGCAGTGGCGCTTTGCACCGCGCGGTTGACGTCCAGCGGGCTGGCGGCGCTGCCGGCACCGAACATGCCGCCACTCTTCGAGCCTTCGATGAAGTTCGATGAATCGAGCAGGATGTCGTCGGGCAACTTCACACCAGTCACCTCCGGCTCCATGCCGACGGCCAGCACCACCAGGTCATGCTCAGTCGCGTAGCGCTGGTAACCCTCGGTATCGACGCCATGCAGGACCGGATTGCCGTTCTGGTCGTTCTCGGCGATGCGCGCAACCTTCGACTTGACGAAGCTGACGGTCGGGTCCTTCTGCACGTTCTGGTAAAAATCTTCGAAGCGGTCGATGGCGCGGATGTCAATGTAGTAAACGGTGGATTTACCCTCGTCGCCGAGGGCTTCGCGTACGTACTGGGTCTGCTTGAGCGTGGCCATGCAGCAGATGCGCGAACAGTGGCGCAGATGGTTTTCGTCGCGCGAACCGGCGCACTGGATGAAGGCGATGTTCTTTGCCTCTTTTCCATCGCCCGGACGCAGCAGTTTGCCGCCGGTCGGGCCGCGCGGATCGGCCAGGCGCTCGAATTCCAGGCTGGTGATCACGTTGGCGTAGCGGTCGTAGCCGTAAGGCTGGATCTTGTTGGCATCGTAGGGACGCCAGCCGGTCGCCCAGACCACGCTGCCGACCTTGAGTTCGACAGTTTCTTCCTGCATGCCGAGATCGACCGCGCCCACCTTGCAGGCCGCCTTGGCCTTTTCGCCCTCGGGCGTGCCGACGATGGAAGGATCGATCACATAGCGCTGCGGGTAGGCCATGCCGTGCGGCAGGTAGGCTGCCTTGGTCTTGTCCAGCCCGTAGTTGGCGACGTTCGGCACCTCGGCCGCCACCGCCTTGCCGCAATCGCCGCAAGCGGTGCAGTTTTCATTGACGTAGCGCGGCCGGATCTTCAGCGTCACGCTGTAATCGCCGCGACTGCCGGAGACGGCCGCCACTTCGGTCATCGTCATCACGCGCACATTCGGGTTGCCGCGGATGCGCTTCAGGTTGATCTCCAGCCCGCAGGTGGGGTGGCACATCTTGGGGAAGTAGCGATACAGCAGGGATGTGCGGCCGCCCAGCGTGGGCGTCTTTTCCGCGAGGATTACCTGCTTGCCGCACTCGGCCGCTTCGAGGGCCGCCGTCATGCCGGCGATACCGCCGCCGACGACCAGAATGGTCTGGTTGGTTGCGATTGAAGCCGTCATCAAGCCTCCGTAGGGTGAGATGCCTTGAAAATCAGGGGGCAAATTCTAGCTGGCGGGGTCTCTCAGGCCGGCGAGATTGTTCCTATGGGGAAATAGAAGCGGCGAATGGCGGAACGATTGGTGGAATTATTGCCGTCCCGCCAGCGCCCGATTCACCATGTCGTTGACAGCAGAACCCATGTTCATGGGCATCAGTTCGATTTGTGGGTGAGCATTGGCGAAGACGCGGAACACCTCGTCAGCGAATGCCTGGCCAATCGATTCAACACCTGCGAAGTCAAGCATGACCGTCTTGAATCGCTCAAACCGCATCGTCAGGCGTTTCGCCTGGGAACGTGAAACAAGCTTCTCGCCTTCGTGCTGCGCGAGTTTGACGGGAACGACCGTTCGATCAAAGGTAAATTCGTCCGGCGCGGCAAACTTGTAAAAGATTTCGTTGGTCGTGCGCGTGCTGTCGTTGGCCAGCTTCATGACGACCAAGGTGCCCGGCGTATCCTTGGGGCGCTCCAGCAGGAAGTCCAGCATCCCTTCGCCGTGCATGAAATACAGGTTTCCTGACCGGATATCAAAGCCGTCGAACATCTTCGAGGAAAAGAAGATGCCCTCGCCGGTATGGTTGGCGGGATCGGTGGTCAGCTTGCCTTTGGCCAGTTCCAGAATCGATTCGCGCGGATCGAACAATCCCAGCGCCCGCTGGATCTTCAGGAAGATACCTTCCCCATCATCGAACAACCATCCCTCGGTATGGATGGCGGTACGCCGAATGCCTACGCTCACGTTCGCGCCGCCCGAGTGATCAATCGCGTTGTTGATCATCTCGGTCATGCCGTATTGCCAGATGTCCCGGACATTAGCCGGCAGGTCTTTCACGATTGCCGCGCAGACTTCCCGCCATGCGACATCTTCGGAGAGTCCTGCGCGCAGATAAGCTTTTACGGCTTTTTGCTTGATCGCCAGGCGGTATGTCTTGCCTTTGGTGGCGCCTTCCTCTTCCAGATCGCCATCCTTCACCATTTGCGACAAATGGCGGCTGACGCTCTGGCGAGTGATCCCGAATTCCGCACCCAATAGGGTGCCGATGCCTTTGACGCCGGCACCGGCCAGGAATAGTGCGCGCTTCCTTAACCCCTTTTTGTCAGCTTTCATGGAGTTTATTGTAACTATTTAGAAAAATATTGTCAGCATGTAGGGTGACAATGGGGAAATTGGGATTGGGATGCCGTCCTGCCAGCGCCGACTTTTCATTTCTGGAACCCGCACAAAGAGGGGCGTTACAATCAAACGACAGGGTAAGGTGGAGACAAGGTATGCCGGTTGTTTTGCGCTGGAAGAGCTGCAAGTTTTTCTTCTTCTCGAACGAAGGTGACCTGCGCGAGCCGCTGCATGTCCACGTCCGTTGCCACGGCGCTCGCGCCAAGTTCTGGCTCGGCCCCGTAGCAGTAGCGGAGAATATCGGCTTCGCGGTGATGTGGGTCACGCTCGCGGATGGTCGCAAACTCGGCGTGCCCCTGGCCTATTTCCCCCGCCTGCTGGCCGCTGCCCCCGAACAACGTCAGCACTACGAATTTTCCGGCGGCGGCACCGGCATTCATTGAGATGAACTTGATGAGGACATCAGCGTTAGCGGCCTGCTCCCAAGAAGCGGGAGTCTGCCATCATCCCTCTAAAGCCGTCGCTTTGTCTTCCACCGGCAAGAACTGAAGAACGCCGAAGACCAGTTCGATTAACGTGAATCCCAGCACGATGGCGCTAGCACCCGCCAGAAACGCATTGACTTGCCAGGCAGCAAACAAGAACCGCGCGATACCGTCCAAACGCCCTAGCAGAACGCTGGGTGTCAGTACGCGAGCCAACGACCAAACGACAACGACCGACCCCATCAGGTTGGCAAACATTACGTGGGAGGCGTCCAGCGGGTGCACTGTACCTGGCAATCCGAGAGACTGCGCCAAAGCGGTGAGGCTGCCGTATAGCCATACAAAAGTCCACGGCATTGCAAATGGCCAAGTCACCAACAGGTCGTACCAAGCGCTGGCACGGACGATGGTCAGATAACGAAGTTGCTTCATGAGAATCATCCAAGAATTGTCGTTGAAGCCGCAAGTCTCAACCATGGAGTAATCTCCAAGGTCAAGCGCAAAATGAGATAAACCCATGTTGATTGGCGAACTTGCAACGGCGGCAGGGATCAGCCGAGACACTCTGCGCTTTTATGAGCAACAAGGGCTCATTCGCGCTCGTCGACTAGATAACGGCTACAGGGACTACCCCGAAGAGGTGCTCATGCTGGTCAACTACATCCGAACGGCGCAACAGCTCGGCTTTACATTGGCGGAAATAGGACGCAAGTTGCCTGACATTTGGGATGCTGCCGATCCAGGCCCGGCAATCGCTGAGATCTTAGGTGAAAAACTGAAGGAGATTGATGCGCGCATCGAAGCACTGCGTCAACTTAGAGAGCAACTAGCCGTGCGAATCGCCATGGAGTGCCCACTAATAGGTGGTCATGCTTCAACTTGAGCGCAATCGGCGCTGAGGTGATTGCTCCAATGCCTTCAGGGAGGATTGAAAAGCCTGTCTCGATGCTGGAATTGCCTCGATGGCCTTCAAGAAAGTCCTGATTGAGCGTATGGCTCCGCCAGAGCCTTACGCTTCACCGGCTGCGACGACAAGATCATCGCCATGTACGCACGCGGGATGAACGTGCGGGAGATTCAGGGCTTCCTGGCCGAGCAATACGGCACCGAGGTGTCGCCCGAGTTCATCAGTTCGGTGACCGATGCCGTGATGGCGGAAGTCACGGCCTGGCAGGCGCGTCCGCTGGAGCCGATGTACCCGGTGGTGTTCTTCGACTGTATGAGGGTCAAGATTCGCGAGGATGCGGTGGTACGCAACAAAGCCATCTATCTGGCCTTGGGCATCCTGCCTGATGGCACACGAGACATTCTCGGTCTGTGGATCGAGAACACCGAAGGGGCGAAGTTCTGGATGAAGGCCTTCAACGACATCAAGACCCGGGGCGTGGCCGACATCCTGATTACCGTCACCGACGGACTGAAGGGCATGCCCGAAGCACTGGCGGCAGTTGGGCGTCGATCCAGAACTTCATGCAGCCAGACGGAGAATATCGCTTACACGGATGCGCATGCCACGGATGCACGGCTTGCCACCGCACTTTCCGGGCTCGATGGTAATGCGATTCAACAAGTGAGCATTCATGGCGCTTTCTCCTGAGAACGCGCCGATCATAAGGCAAAAGAGCGCCGTCCTGCCAGCGCCGACTTTTATGCGCCCGCCAACGTGCGCACCTCGAACTGCATGCTGGCCAAGTCGCCAAGAATCCAGGTAGCGGCCGGGGCGCCCAAGCCGGCGACCGTTCCCGGATTGACCAGCCAGGTGGTGGTGCTCTTGATGTTCGGCTGCTGCCGGACCATGGGTTCATGGCTGTGGCCGCAGCAGACCAGGTCGTAGTCGCCGGTGCAGGCCATGCCGTGGCCGAAATGCGGATAGTGGGTGACGAAGATGCGCCGGCCGGCGAGGCGGATGTCGGCATCGCGGCCGTGGTAGTTGAACAGGCCTTCCGAGTGGCAGGCCATGCGCGCCAGCGAGACGATGTCGCCGAGGTTGTTGCCATGCACCGCATGGATCGGCAG
Organism: Rhodocyclaceae bacterium; assembly: GCA_013426785.1. Classification (GTDB taxonomy): domain Bacteria; phylum Pseudomonadota; class Gammaproteobacteria; order Burkholderiales; family Rhodocyclaceae; genus Sulfuricystis. Next base: position 24,689 of record JACDZI010000014.1, read on the forward strand.
GCAAAGTTTCAGCGAAGCCTTGAGCGTGTTGGTGCCGATCAGGTCGCCGCAGTGGATCACGGCCTCCGCGCCCTCGGCTTTGGCGGCGGCGATGGCCTCGGCCAGCATCGGGCCGCGGTCGTGGCTGTCGGAAACGATGCAGATTTTCATGGTCAGATGATGATCGGGGCGAAGTATTCCTCGCCATCGTTGGCCTTGGTGAAATCCACCGCATTCATGCCCGAGCGGATGCCCTCGCGCTGCAATTCGTGATCGGCCTGCACCTGCAACAGGGTGACGACGCAATCGCCGAGGTTGTCGTATTCTTCCTTGCCGGTGCCAAACTGTTCGACATCGGTGGTGTAGAACTGGCAGCGGAAACGGCTGTCGCCGGTCTTGAAGATGACGAAATGGGCGCCGCGTTCTTCCCAGGTCAGCGACGGGCAGGCCGTCAGTTCATCGACCAGCAGGTTGAGTTGCAACTCGGCCACCACCGTTTGCAGCGGCACGACATTGCCGTAGCGTTCCGTGATGGCCTGGCCGACCAGGTTCTTTTCGCGGGCGGTGAAGTCGGGAATGGGGCGGGACATGGGCTTTCCTGTCGATGGCTGTTTATCGGCGAATAAAAATAACTCCGTTGTGGCGGGGGAGCATGGCTGCAAGAATATCTCAAAATCCTAATAAACAAATTCCAATGAATTTATGGAACCGGCGGAGAAGATGACCCAACCATCCGGACAGGAAGTCAAAAAGACCACCTGCTACATGTGTGCCTGCCGCTGCGGTATCCGCGTGCATCTGCGCGATGGCGAGGTGCGTTTTATCGACGGCAACCCCGACCACCCGCTCAACAAGGGGGTGATCTGCGCCAAGGGTTCGTCCGGCATCATGAAGCAGTATTCTCCCGCGCGCCTGACGCAACCCCTGCGCCGCAAGGCCGGGGCCGAGCGCGGCGTGGGCGAGTTCGAGCCGATTTCGTGGGAGGAGACGTTCACGATCCTCGCCGAGCGGCTCGGCAAGATCCGCGCGACCGACCCGAAGAAATTTGCCTTGTTTACCGGCCGCGACCAGATGCAGGCCCTAACCGGCCTGTTCGCCCGCCAGTTCGGTACGCCCAACTACGCGGCGCACGGCGGCTTCTGCTCAGTGAATATGGCCGCCGGCATGATCTACACCATCGGCGGCTCGTTCTGGGAATTCGGCGGGCCAGACCTCGATCGCGCCAAGTTGTTCGTGATGATCGGCACCGCCGAGGACCATCACTCTAATCCGCTCAAGATGGCGCTGGCCAAGTTCAAGCGCGACGGTGGCCGCTTCGTCTCGATCAACCCGGTACGCACCGGCTATTCGGCCATCGCCGACGAGTGGGTGCCAATCCGCCCCGGTACCGACGGTGCCTTTCTGCTGGCGGTGATCCACGAGATCATCTACAAGGGCCTCTACGACCGCGAGTTCCTCGTGCAGTACTCGAATGCCGGCGAACTGGTGAACTGCGACGCGGCCAGCGACGAGTTCGGCATGTTCCTGCGCACCGAAGTGCCGGAGGAGGAAGCCTGCTACGACCCGCAGGACAAGCTGTGGTGGGACCGTAACGCCAACAAGCCGGTCGTCACCCACACGCCGGGCAGCGATCCCTTCCTGCGTGGCGAATTCCGCATGTCCGACGGCACGCCGGTCAAGCCGGCCTTCCAGTTGCTGAAGGAGCGTGTCAAGGACAGCACGCCAGAATGGGCTGCGGAAATTACCGGTATCCCGGCCGCCACCATCCGCCGCCTCGCCCACGAAATGGGCGTTACCGCACGCGACCAGCACATCGAACTGCCGATCGCCTGGACCGACGCCTGGGGCAAGGAGCACAACACCGTCACCGGCAATCCGGTCGCCTTCCACGCCATGCGCGGCCTGGCGGCCCATTCGAACGGCTTCCAGACCATCCGGGCGCTCGGCATCCTGATGTCCTTGCTGGGGACCATCGACCGGCCCGGCGGTTTCCGCCACAAGGTGCCCTTCCCGCGGCCGATCCCGCCCTGCGCGCGCACGCCCAACCACCCGAATGCGGTGCAGCCCAACACGCCGCTCGACGGCATGGCGCTCGGCTGGCCCGCCGACCCGGACGACCTGTTCGTGGATGAAAACGGCGGCCCGGTCCGCATCGACAAGGGTTTTTCCTGGGAATACCCGCTGTCGGTGCATGGCCTGATGCACAACGTCATCACCAACGCCTGGCGCGGCGACCCGTACCAGATCGACACCTTGCTGATCTTCATGGCCAACATGGCATGGAACTCGACCATGAACACGGTCGAGGTGCGCAAGATGTTGAATGACAAAGTCAGCGACAAGGATGGGAACGACGACTACAAGATTCCCTTCATCGTCGTCTGCGATGCCTTCCAGTCGGAGATGACGGCCTTCGCCGACCTGATCCTGCCCGATACCACCTACCTCGAACGCCACGACGTGATGTCGCTGCTCGACCGACCGATCTCCGAATTCGACGGGCCGGTCGATTCGGTACGCATCCCCGTGCTGCCGCCGACAGGCGAGTGCAAGCCCTTCCAGGAAGTGCTGATCGAGCTGGGCTCGCGCCTCAAGCTACCGGCCTTCACCACCAAGGACGGCCAGCGCAAGTTCCGCGACTACCCGGATTTCATCGTCAATTACGAGACCGAGCCGGGTTCCGGCATCGGCTTCCTCGCCGGTTGGCGTGGCAAGGACGGTGATAAGTCGCTGCGTGGCGAGCCGAACCCCAACCAGTGGGAGATGTACGCCAAGAACGATTGCGTGTTCCACTACGAACTGCCCAAGAGCTACCAGTACATGCGCAACTGGAACCAGGGCTATCTGGAATGGAGCCAGCGCAACCGCATTACCCGCTACGCCGAGCCGATCCTCATCAACATCTATTCGGAAGTGCTGATGCGCTTCCGCCAGGCTGCCCAGGGCAAGGGTTTTTCGCGCAAGCCGCCGGCGCATCTCGCGAAACGCGTTGAAACCTACTTCGATCCGCTGCCGTTCTTCTACGAAACGCTGGAAGGGCAGGCCACCGACAAGCAGCAGTATCCGCTGGCGGCGATCACCCAGCGACCGATGGCGATGTACCACTCCTGGGATTCGCAGAACGCCTGGCTGCGGCAGATTCACGCCTACAACGTGCTGTACGTGAATACGCAGACCGCCCGCGCCAACGGCATCGAGGACGAAGACTGGATCTGGGTCGAATCGCAGTGGGGCAAGGTCAAGTGCATGGCGAAGCATTCCGAGGCGGTCGAGCCGGGCACGGTGTGGACCTGGAACGCCATCGGCAAGGCGGCGGGTGCCTGGAGCCTGACGCCGGATGCCAACGAGTCGCAGCAGGGCTTCTTGCTCAACCATGTTATTTCCGAGGAGCTGCCGTCCGCGGCTGGCCCCGTGTCCAATTCCGACCCGATCACCGGGCAGGCCGCGTGGTACGACGTGCGGGTGAAGATTTACAAGGCTGACGAAAAAGTCGGCGCTGGCGAGACGGCCTCAGTCAGCCAAACCACATGGCCGCAGTTCGCGCCGCTGAAACCCTATCCCGGCCAGGCGGAGCCAAAATCCGTCTGGAACTACTTTGCCGGGAAAGGAGGCAAGAAATGACGCAACTTGCCCTGGTGATTGACCTCAACGTCTGCGTCGGCTGCCACGCCTGCGTGACCAACTGCAAGGAGTGGAACACCTCCGGCGAGGCTGGCCCGATGGTGGACCGGAATCCCTACGGCAAGGACCCGAACGGCACCTTCTTCAATCGCGTGCAAACCTTCGAGGTCGGCGAATTCCCGCAGACCGAAACCGTCCATTTCCCCAAGTCCTGCCTGCATTGCGAGGAACCGCCCTGCGTGCCGGTCTGCCCGACGGGGGCATCCTACAAGCGCAAGGAGGACGGCATCGTCCTCGTCGACTACGACAAGTGTATCGGTTGCAAGTACTGCTCGTGGGCCTGCCCTTACGGCGCGCGCGAACTCGATGCCGACCAGCGGGTGATGAAGAAATGCACGCTGTGCGTCGACCGCATCTACGACACCACGATGACCGCCGAGGAACGCCGCCCCGCCTGCGTGCGCGCCTGCCCGACCAGCGCCCGGCTGTTCGGCGACATCCACGACCCGGATTCCGAGGTTTCGCACGCGATCCGCGAAGCCGGCGGCTACCAGTTGATGCCGGAATGCGGCACCTACCCGGCCAATCACTACCTGCCGCGCCGCAAGGTGAAGCTGCGCATCCGTGAGGACGAGATCGAGCGCGCCGACAACCCGCTCAAGATCGACGGGCAGTTGCCCAAGCCGGGCAAGGCCGAGCCGACCCTCGACGACGTCAGTTCCTGGTGAGGTAAACAAATTGAATCCCGCCTACTCCGTCGTTTTCCTCACCACGCTGATCGGTGCCGGCCAGGGCCTGTTCCTCGCTCTGTTCACCATCGAATCCTATGCCGCCTTCGGCCTTCTGCCGCCCCAGTCGAGCGACTTCTATGCGCTGGGCGGCGAGATTTCCTTCGCGCTGCTGTCGCTGGGCCTATTCGCCTCCTTCTTCCACCTCGGCCGCCCGGAACGCGCCTGGCGTTCCGCCACCCAGTGGCGCACCTCGTGGCTGTCTCGTGAAGTCATCGCGCTGCCCGCTTTCATGGGCGTCAGCTTCCTGTATGGCGTCGCCCACTGGACGGGCGTCAATCCGGTGCTGGGCGAACTGTACAGCGGCATGCCGGTCAACATCACTGCCGTGCTCGGTGTCGCCGGCTCCGTGCTGGCCTTCGCGCTGTTCGTCTGCACCGCCATGATCTACGCCTGCGTGCGCTTCATCCGCGAGTGGCATTCCCCGTTGACGGTGATCAACTACATCCTGCTCGGCGGCGCTTCCGGCTTCAGCATGGCGGCCGCCCTCGCCGCCTACATGGCGCCGGCGGTGATGCCGCTGCTGGCCGGCTGGGCACTGATCATCACCACGCTCGGCCTGATCGGCCGGGGGGCCAGCCTGATCCGCAACGCCCGCCTCAAGCCCAAATCCACCCTGCAGACGGCCATCGGCATCAAGCACCAGCACATTGTGCAGAAATCGATGGGGCTGATGGGCGGCAGCTTCAACACCCGCGAATTTTTCCATGGCCAGGGAGCGGGGCGGCTGCGCTCGCTCAAGTGGGGCTTCCTGCTCAGTGTGTTCGTCGTGCCGATGGGCCTGCTCGGGGTCGGGCTGGTCTCGGCTTCGGGCGAAGTGCTGGTCCTCGCCTGCGTGGTGCAGTATCTCGGCTTGCTGGTCGAGCGCTGGTTTTTTCTCGCCCAGTCCTACCACCCGCAAAACCTGTATTACCAGTCGGTCTCATGAAAGCCGGCAAACAAATAGTCCGATGATGGAAACCAGTTTGACTATTTGCTGCAATATCGATTGGGGCTTATGATTGCCCTGCTTCTTCAACCAACGACTCAACAGTGGAGGGAATAATGAATTTCGACAAGGAACTGGACGCCCGCGGCCTGAACTGCCCGTTGCCGATCCTGCGTGCAAAAAAGGCATTGAACGAAATGACCAGTGGTCAGGTGTTGCACATCGTCTCGACCGATCCGGGCTCTGTGAAGGACTTCGCCGCTTTTTCCAAGCAGACCGGCAACGAACTGCTGTCCAGCGCAGAGAACAACAAGGAATTCGAGTTCTACATCAAGCGCAAGTAATGAAAAGTCGGCGCCGGCAGGACGGCGCCCAGCAGCGGGAAGCGTCCGAACTTGATGGGCGCTTTTCTTTGCCTTCTATGCTGTTATAAATAGATTCGCTGCATGTTATGGTGTGATCTATATCATCATTCGCCGATAAGAACAGAGGAGAGAACATGACCACCCCAGCAGAAATCGATGAACTGGTCAACAAGCGTCTTGACGAACTGTTGCCGCAGAAGCTCGAAGCGCTGTTGCAGGCCCGCGCAGAAGCGAAAACCCCGTCGATGGCCATCATCGCCACCAAGGGTACGCTGGACTGGGCCTACCCGCCCTTCATCCTAGCCTCCACCGCCGCCGCACTCGGCTGGGATGTCACCATCTTCTATACCTTCTATGGCCTCAATCTGGTCAAGAAGGATGTCTCCGACCTCAAGGTCAGCCCGCTGGGCAACCCCGGCATGCCGATGAAAATGCCCTTCGGCCCGGACTGGTTCAAGAGCATCAACTGGAACATCCCCAATATCGTCCAGGCCGGCATCCCCGGTTTCGAAACCCTGGCGACCAGCCTGATGCAGCAGACCATCAAGAACAACGGCGTCGCCACCATCGCCGAACTGCGGGAACTGGCGCAGGAAGCCGGAGTGAAGTTCGTTGTCTGCCAGATGACGGTCGAACTGTTCGGCTTCAGCCACGATGACTTCATTGATGGCATGGACTACGTCGGCGCTGCCTCATTCCTGCCAGTCGCGCAACAGGCCGACGTTACGCTGTTCATCTGATTGTCGTATTACCGCAACGAAACCAACATCAAGAACCGAGCGCAGCTAGCAAGCCTTTGTAACTTGCCGCCCAGAAGCCTAGATTGTCGCCATTACTCAAGCCGGATAGCCGTCTTAATCTAACCACTTGCAACAAATACCAACGGGGGGATCATGAAAATCAAGAAAATCGCAGCACTACTCGCCATCGCCGGACTTTCGACCTCGGCTTTCGCCACCAACGGCTATTTCTCGCACGGCTATGGCATCAAGGCCAAGGGTATGGGTGGTGTGGGCATTGCCCTGCCACAGGACGCACTGGCTGCCGCGACCAACCCGGCCGGCATGGTCATGGTCGGCAACCGCATGGACTTCGGCGTGGACTGGTTCCGGCCAATTCGTGACTCAGAAATCGTTAGTGCAGGGCCTATAAGTGGAAAGTTCGATGGAAGCGATACCAAGGATTTCTTCATCCCCGAATTTGGTTACAACAGGATGATCAACCCGAACCTATCCTTCGGCGTATCGGTCTATGGCAATGGTGGCATGAACACCGATTACAAAAATGGCATTCCGGCCTTCGCTTCGACTACAAGCGCCGGGGTAGACCTGATGCAGTTGTTCATTGCTCCCACAGTGGCCTACAAGATCACCCCGGATCATGCCGTCGGGGCAACCTTGAATATTGCGTACCAGCGGTTTGAGGCAAGAGGCCTGCAAGGCTTTGACAATCCAGCATCTTCTTCTCAGGGTAACGTTACCAACAACGGTCATGACTCTTCTACCGGTTGGGGCATCCGTCTGGGCTACACCGGAAAACTCTCCGACATGGTGACGGTGGGCGCGACCTACCAGACGAAAACCCGCATGAGCAAGTTTGGCGACTACAAGGGCTTGTTTGCTGAGGGAGGGGATTTCGATATTCCCGAGAACTACGGTGTCGGTATAGCGGTCAAGGCAACACCTGCCCTGACCGTTGCATTTGACGTCGTCGAAATCAAATACTCCGGCGTCAAATCAGTTTCCAATCCAATTTCTAACTTTGCAACTGCAACGCTAGGCAGCAATAATGGTCCCGGCTTTGGCTGGGACGACATGACGGTTTACAAACTTGGCTTCAGCTACGAGTATTCGAAAGACCTGACCCTGCGTGCCGGCTATAACCACGGCGACCAGCCCATTCCCTCTTCAGAGACAGCTTTCAACATCCTCGCTCCCGGCATCATTTCAGACCACCTGACGCTAGGCGCCACATGGACTCTAGCAAACAAGGATGAGCTCACGGTGAGCTATATGCATGGGTTTGAAAACAAGGTCAAAGGTGTTGGTTCGGGAACGTATGTGGGGTGGGGAGCTGGCGAAGCCAACCTCAAGATGTATCAGGATTCGCTTGGCATCGCATACGGCATGAAGTTCTAAGCTGATCCTGCAAGGAAAAAAGGCCGGCCTAGCCGGCCTTTTTCATATGTGTCACAGATAACCACAACAGAAACGAGGAGACCCCATGAAGAGAATCATTGCCGGCGCTGTACTAGCCGCTTTTTCGCTGCTGGCCCACGCCCTGCAGCCCTACGTCAGCGGCGACAAGCTGCAGGCCACCGACCTCAAGACGGCGATGACAGCGACGGAGCAGAAGCTCACCGCCGCCGGCTTTACCGTAATCGGCCGCCACACCCCCGCCGGCCTGCCCCAGCACGCGGCGATCGTCGTCACTGAACCCGGCTATAGCGCCGCCCTTACCCAGGTCGGCGGCTCCGCCGTGGTCGGTTTACCGATCCGCGTGGGCGTCAAGGCCGACGGCACGGTGAGCTACCAGAATCTCGAATACTGGCAGCGCGCCTACCTGCGCGACAATTACTCGAAGGCGGAAGTAGCCGTAAAGGCGACTGCCGGCAAGCTGCAGCAGGCACTCGGTGCAGGTAAGCCCTTCGGTGGCGACGTGAAGCCCGAGGAACTACCGACCTACCGCTACATGGCCGGCATGGAGCGCTTCGCCGACAAGAGCGAGCTGAAGACCTACGCCAGCTTCGACGAAGCGGTCAAGACGATCAACGACAACCTCGGCAAGGGTGTCGCCAAGACGGCGAAAGTCTATGAAGTGGTGATGCCCGACAAGAAGTTGGCCGTGTTCGGCGTAGCCACCAACGATGCGGAAGACGGCGAAGGCTGGTGGGCCAAGAAGATCGGCCCCGACCACATCGCCGCGTTGCCCTGGGAAATCTTCGTGGTCGACAACAAGGCCTATGCCCTGTTCGCCCGCTACCGCACCGCGCTGGCCTGGCCGGACCTCGGCATGTTCGCCTTCATGGGCATCGGCAGCCACCCTGACAGCAACCAGGGCATGATGGCCAAGGTGGCGGGCGGCGCCTATACCGGCAAAACCGAAAACTAACCGAGCCGTGCCAACTGGCTGGCGAGCTTTTCGCGCAATGCGTTGAAGCCGGCCAGCCGCTCGCGCTCCTGCGCCACTACGGCGGCCGGGGCACGGGCGACGAAGCTCTCGGTAGCGAGCTTTTTTTCCGCCTTCTCGATCTCCCCGACCACGCGCGCGAGTTCCTTGCCGAGGCGTTCCTTCTCGGCGGCGACGTCGATCTCGATCTTTAGCATCAGGCGGAAATCGCCGACGATCTGCACTGGCGCATCCGTGTCGGGCAGGGTATCCGCCGCGCTGACTTCGGAGAGCTTGGCCAGGGCCGCCAGATAGGGGGCGTAGCCCTGCATGGCTGCGGTATCTCCTGCGGCAATCAGCGGCACGCGCTGGGCCGGGGACAGGTTCATCTCGCCGCGCAGGCTGCGGGTCGCCGTAACCAGCGACTTGAGAATAGCGACCCAGGCGTCGGCGGAGGCGTCCTGCCGCGCCGGTTCGGCGACCGGGTAGGCGTGCAGCATGATGGTTTGCGCCGTCTCGCCAGCGCCGATTTTTTTCCCCGCCAAGGGTGCAATGGGCTGCCACAACTCTTCGGTGATGAAGGGGATCAGCGGATGGGCGAGGCGCAGCACGGTTTCCAGCACCCTCACCAAGGTAAGACGCGTCGCCCGCTGGGCAGCCTCGTTACCCCCTTGAATCTGCACTTTCGCCAGTTCGAGATACCAGTCACAGTATTCGTCCCAGACGAACTCGTAGATCGCCTTGGCCAGCAGGTCGAAACGGTAATCGGCGAAGTGCTTCGCCACCTCGGCTTCGACCTGTTGCAGGCGGCTGACGATCCAGCGGTCGGCCGGCGAGCGCTCCAGCGGCAGGATTTCGTCGAGGCCGACATCCTGGCCCGCGCAGTTCATCAGCACGAAGCGCGTGGCGTTCCACAGCTTGTTGCAGAAATTGCGGTAACCCTCGCAGCGCTGCATGTCGAACTTGATGTCGCGGCCGGGCGAGGCGAGCGACAGGAAGGTGAAGCGCAGCGCATCGGTGCCGAAGGCAGGGATGCCGTTCGGGTATTCCTTGCGGGTGCGCTTTTCGATCTTCGGCGCATCCTTCGGGTTCATCAGGCCGGTGGTGCGCTTGGCAACCAGATCATCGAGCGAAATGCCGTCGATCAGGTCAATCGGGTCGAGTACGTTGCCCTTCGATTTCGACATCTTCTGGCCTTCCGCGTCGCGGATCAGGCCATGTACGTAAACGTCCTTGAACGGGATCTTGCCGGTGATGTGCTTGGTCATCATCACCATGCGCGCCACCCAGAAGAAAATGATGTCGAAGCCGGTGACCAGCACCGTCGAAGGCAGGTAGAGGTCCAGCGCGGGATTCGACTTGGCCGGCCACTCTGGCGTCCAGTCAAGCGTCGAAAACGGCCACAGCGCCGAGGAATACCAGGTGTCGAGCACGTCGGGGTCACGCGCCAGCCCGCCCGTGTAGCCGTCGCGTTTCGCCATTGCATAGGCTTCCGCTTCGTCGTGGGCGACATAGAAGCGGCCATCATCCGAGTACCAGGCGGGAATCTGGTGGCCCCACCACAACTGCCGCGAGATGCACCAGTCCTGGATGTTGTTGAGCCACTGGTTGTAGGTGTTCACCCAGTTTTCGGGCACGAAGCGGATCTCGCCGGAGCGCACACACTCCAGCGCCTGGCCGGCGATGGATTTTCCGTTTGCACCGGGTTTCGACATGGCGACAAACCATTGGTCGGTCAGCATCGGCTCGATGACGGCATCGGTACGATCGCCGCGCGGCACCATCAGCTTGTGGGGCTTGACCGAAACCAGCAGGTCTGCTGCTTCAAGATCTGCGACGATCTGCTTGCGGGCCGCATAGCGATCCATGCCGCGATACGCCTCCGGTCCATGCTCGTTGATGCGCGCATCGAGGGTGAAGATCGAGATCGGTGCCAAGCCGTGGCGGTGGCCGACCTGCCAGTCGTTGAAGTCATGTGCCGGGGTGATCTTGACGCAGCCGGTGCCGAACTCCCTGTCGACATAGCCGTCCGCGATCACCGGGATGGTCCGGTCGCAGAGCGGCAGATGGAGTTGCTTGCCGATCAGGTGGGCGTATCGTTCATCTTCTGGATTGACGGCGACAGCGACGTCGCCAAGCATCGTCTCGGGGCGTGTCGTTGCCACGGTGAGCGAACCATTCCCGCAGGCAAACGGGTAGTTGATCTCCCACATGAAGCCGTCTTCCTCTTCGCTGACCACTTCGAGGTCGGAAACCGCCGTGAGCAGCTTCGGGTCCCAATTCACCAGTCGCTTGCCGCGGTAGATCAGGCCTTCCTTGTGCAGGCGGACGAAGGTTTCGGTGACGATCCTCGACAGCCCGGCATCCATGGTGAAGCGCTCGCGCGACCAGTCCGGGCTGGTGCCGAGCCGGCGCATCTGGCGGGTGATGGTATTGCCGGAATACTCTTTCCACTCCCAGACCTTCTCGAGGAACTGCTCGCGGCCGAGGTCGTGGCGCGAAATGCCCTGTCCGTCCAATTGGCGTTCGACAACGATCTGCGTGGCGATGCCGGCGTGGTCGGTGCCGGGCTGCCACAGGGTGTTGGCGCCGCGCATCCGGTGATAGCGCGTCAGCGCATCCATGATTGCCTGATTGAAACCGTGGCCCATGTGCAGTGTGCCCGTCACATTGGGTGGCGGCAGCAGGATGCAGAAATTGTCATCTTTCGAAGTGTCGAGACCGGCGGCGAAGTAGCCGTTCGATTCCCAGACGGGGTACCAGCGCCGCTCGATTTCAGCGGGCTCGAAGCTTTTGGCGAGTTCCATGGAGTTTGGCGTGCAGCGATTTATAGTGAAGGGGCGTCAAGTCTGCGGCAGCGATCGTCGATTAGCGCCCGCAGGCGCGGCAGCAAGTCATTCGTGGCCTTGGCATCGAGTTCGGCGATGATGTGCTGGCTGGCATTGGTGACAGCGACCGGCAGAGCCTCGATCAGCCAGGCCGACAACTCCGCTTCGATCTCCGCCTGCAGGGCATCGGGCAAGGCGGCGGGTGTCTGCGGCATCAGTTCGCTTTCATCAACCACCTCGGTAAGCAGCGGGACGTCTTCTTCGAGGTCGGGCACCGGCTCGCCCTGCGGATGCTGGGCGACAAAGCTGCGGTAGCGCCCCATCAACGCATCCGCCTTGCTGAGTACCTCGTCGCCCTGCGCCATGACTTACACCCCGGCCGCAATGTCGCGGCTGTCGATGGCGTAACCACGCTCGCGGTAGAACTTGAAGCGCTCGCGGGCAGGCAGACGGTCGGCGTCGTCGGTACTGACGATCTCGACCAGATGCTCGAAACGGGAGAAGGTCGGCGGCAGTTCGTTCGCCAGGTTGAGCAGGCAACGCTCCTGCGGCGGGTTGTCCAAGGTGCCGGTCAGCAGGATCGGCGTTTCCGTCGCCAAAGAAGAATCGGCAAAGCAGTGCGGCACAAACGAAAGTTGGGGTTGCGTCCACAGTACCCGATCAAGGCGTGCCGAGGCCTCGGCATCCGGCGCATAGACCAATACATGCTCGCGCCGCGCCCAGGCCTGCTGCAGCCATTGGGCGGCCGCCTGGATGCGGTCGGCAGCGCCGTGCAGGAAGGAGATGCGTGTCACCGCTTCAGTGCCGTCCCGCCAGCGCCGACTTTTCTGCCCTAGCCAACAGGAAATGCATCAGCAGCGGCACCGGCCGGCCGGTCGAGCCCTTGTCCTTGCCGCTCTTGTTGGCGGTGCCGGCAATGTCAAGGTGGGCCCAGTCGTATTTCTTGGTGAAGCGCGACAGGAAGCAGGCCGCCGTAATGGTGCCGGCAGCGCGGCCGCCGATGTTGCCCATGTCGGCGAAATTGCTCTGCAACAGTTCCTGATAGTCTTCCAGCAGCGGCATTTGCCAGGCACGGTCCCAGCTGGCATTGCCGGCATCGAGCAGTTCGCGCGCCAGTCCGTCGTCGTTGGCGAGCAGGCCGCTGACGACGTGGCCCAGCGCGATCACGCAGGCGCCGGTGAGCGTGGCGACATCGACGACGCAGGCCGGGTCGAAGCGCTCGACGTAGGTCAATGCATCGCAGAGGATTAGCCGGCCTTCGGCGTCGGTATTGAGGATCTCGATGGTCTGGCCCGACAGCGAGGTGACGATGTCGCCGGGGCGCGTTGCCGCACCGCCCGGCATGTTCTCGACGGTCGGCACGACCGCGATGACATTGAGCGGCAGCTTGAGCTGCGCGGCGGCCTTGACGGTAGCCAGCACGCTGGCGGCGCCGGACATGTCGTACTTCATTTCGTCCATGTCGGGCGCCGGCTTGAGCGAGATGCCGCCGGTGTCGAAGGTGACGCCCTTGCCAACCAGCACGATGGGCTTGTCGTCCGCCGTACCGCCCAGGTACTTGAGCACGATGAACTGCGGCGGCTGGTGCGAACCGCGAGCCACCGCCAGCAGCGAATGCATGCCCAGTTGTTCCATCTCGGTCCGGCCGAGGATGTCCACCGATAACTCATGTTCGCGGGCCAGTTCGCGCGCCTGGTCGGCCAGGTAGGTCGGCGTGCAGATGTTGCCGGGCAGGTTGGCGAGGTTCTTCATCAGGTTCATGCCGCCGGCGATGGCCTGGCCTTCCTGCAGGGCCTGTTCGGCCGCCGCCAACTCGTTACGACGCTCGACACACAGGGTCAGCTTGCGCAGGGGGCGGCGTACCTCGTCCTTCTTCGACTTCAACTGATCGAAACGGTAGAGCGTTTCTTGAATGACGATCACGGCCTGGCGGATGCGCCAGGCGAAATCGCGTTTCTTGACCGGCAGTTCGGTCAGGGTGAGCGTGCCGTCGAACCCGCCGGTCTCGTTGAGGGTACGCACCGCCGTGGCGATCGCAGCCCGGTATTCCTTTTCGCGGAATTCCTTTTCCTTGCCCAGCCCGACCAGCAGCACGCGATCGGCCTCGATGCCCGGCACCTTGTGCAGCAAGAGGGTATTGCCTGCCTTGCCTTCCATGTCGCCGCGGCGCAGGAGTTCGGCGAGGTAACCCTCCGCGGCGTTGTCGATCAGTTCGGCTGGCAAGGACAGCTTGCGGGATTCGAAGACGCCGACGACGACGCAGGCGCTGCGCTGCTTTTCCGGGCTACCGCTCTTTATGTTAAATTCCACCGCGAACTCCTTGGAAATGGCGAAAGCGTGCAGTTTAAGCAATTTTCACGCGTTTTCCCCACTCAGGCGCCCGATTCCGACACTTTCCATTCCGGTTACCCGCCAGCATGATCTTCCTGCGCGCCGCCCAGCGCGAGTTTGCCCAGACGGCCGTCGCGGTCTTCGTCGCCCTGTTCGCGATCATGCTGACCACCCAGTTGATCCGTCTGCTGGGCCAGGCGGCGGGTGGCGCCACGGCATCGGAGGCCGTCGCTGCCCTGCTCGGGTTTTCCGCCCTCAACTACCTGCCGGTCCTGCTGTCGCTGACCCTGTTCATCGCCATCCTGCTTTCCCTGTCGCGGGTCTATCGCGACTCCGAGATGGCCGTGTGGTTTTCCTGCGGGGTACCTCTCACGCAATGGATCCGGCCGGTGTTGCGTTTCGCCCTGCCGATCGTGGCGGTCATCGCCGTGCTGGCGCTCTTTCTCACCCCCTGGGCGAACGACAAGCGCGAGGATTATCAGGAGCGCATGGATCAGCGCGGCGACGTGGCGCGGGTCAGCCCCGGGGCATTCAGGGAATCGGCAGCGGGCGACCGCATCTTTTTCGTCGAGTCGATCAGCGACGAGAACGGCGAAAACAGCCGGGTCAAGAACATCTTCATCAACTCCATCCAGCATGGGCGGATGGGCGTGATGGTTGCCGCCAACGGCCATACCATGGTGGCGGAAAACGGCGACAAGTTCGTGGTGCTGACCAACGGGCGGCGCTATGAAGGGGAACCCGGCAGCAACGAGCATCGCATCATGGAGTTCGACAGCTACGCCATTCGCATGGAAACAAAGGAAACCAAACAGGCGGAGCGGGCGGCGCGCAATCTATCGACCTTTGATCTGGTGACGAACTGGATTCCCCTCAACCAGGGCGAACTGCTGTGGCGCATCGGCATCCCCCTTTCTGCGCTCACCCTGGCGCTGCTGGCCATCCCGCTCTCTTTCGTCAATCCGCGGGCCGGGCGCACCAGCAACCTGCTGTTCGCCCTACTCACCTTCATGGTGTACAGCAACCTGTTGTCGGTGAGCCGGGCCTGGGTGGTCCAGGGCAAGATGCCCTTCGGCGTCGGCGTCTGGGTGGTCCATGTGCTGATGTTTGTAGTCCTGGTAGGGATGTTCTGGAAGCGCCTCGCGGTCTTTTCGGTCTGGCGGCGGCAGTGAAGATCTACGAACGCTATCTGGCGCGCGAAATCTATGGCGCCTCCTTCTTGGTTCTTGCCGCCTTCCTCGCCCTGTTCGCCTTCTTCGACCTCATCACGGAGTTGCAGGAGATCGGCCAGGGTGGTTACCTGATCCAGCATGCTCTCGGCTATGTGGCCCTGACGCTGCCCGGCCGCAGCTACGAAATCATGCCGATCGCCGTACTGATCGGTACCCTCTATGCCCTGACGTTATTGGCACGCCACTCGGAAATTACGGTCTTGCGCGCCTCCGGCCTGCCTACGGGTACGCTGCTGCTCACCCTGGCGAAAATCGGCCTGTTGTTCGTCGTGCTGACCTTCCTCATCGGCGAATTCGTGACACCACCGGCCGAGCGCATGGCCAAGCAGTTGCGGCTGGTGGCCCAGAGCAAACTGATCGCCCAGGAATTCCGCTCCGGGCTGTGGGTGAAGGACGGCCTCTCCTTCATCAATGTACGCAATGTCATGCCGGATGGCGGCCTGCGCGGCGTACGGGTCTATGCCTTCGATGAAAACTACCAACTGCGTTCGCTCAGCGAGGCGGAACAGGGCAGCTACCTGCCCCCCAATCGCTGGCGCCTGACCAACGTGGCGCAGACGCTCTACACGGCCGACAATCGTACCGTCCTCGCCCATCACGATGAGTTGATCTGGCAATCGGCCCTCAATCCCGAAATCCTGTCTGTTCTGCTGGTAATGCCGGAACGGATGTCGCTCATCACCCTGTTCCAGTACGTCCGGCACCTGAGCGAAAACCATCAGAAGACCGAGCGCTACGAGATCGCCTTGTGGAAAAAACTGGTGTATCCGCTGGCAATTCTGGTGATGATGGCCCTCGCCGTACCTTTCGCCTACGCCCACGACCGCCTGAGTCCGGTCAGCGCCAAGGTCTTTGCCGGCGTGATGCTCGGCATCCTGTTCCACATGCTCAACGGCATGTTCTCCCACCTGGGGGTGATCAACAACTGGCGACCGCTGACGGCAGCCGTGATCCCCAGCGTCATGTTCCTGCTGGCGGCGGGGTCAATGCTGTGGTGGGTCGAGCGGAGGTGATTCTGGGGATGGTGGGGGGCCCGGAGTGGTAGCCGATTTGGGCACCAGCGTGCTCTGTGGAGTCTTGAGAGGGGATAACGGCGACTTGGCCGTCTGGTCCGCAGATGATTTGGTCAGTGCCTTCGGTGTTTTCGGCGCTGGCTGACGTTTCGGCGCGCGCGCCTTCAACTGGTCGCGCTCATCCTCGGAGAGGGCCTGGTATTCCTCCCATTTCAGCTTGACGCTCTGCCGTTGCTCGGGCGTGACCTTTTTCAGGGTCTTGTACTTCTCCCGGACGACCTTGCGCTCTTCCGGTGCCAGACGCGCCCAGTCCCGCATGTTGCGCTGCATGCTGGCCTGCTCGGCGGGTGTCATGCCGGGATAGCGTTGCGCGATGCCCAGCCATTTCTTGCGGTGGAAAGCATCCATCGTCGCCCAGTCGTCGGATAGCGGCGCCAGAATGGTTTTCTGCCCGGGCGTCAGCGCAGCCCAGCCCGGTTGCTCGAACTGGGGCAGCACGGGCTGGGGCAAGGCCGCCAGCACCATCCCCGACGCAGCCCCGAGGCTGAGGCCGAGGGCTAGTCCCCAGACGGCGAGTCTTGTTCCAGCCATGCCTGAAAACCTTTGTCAAGGTAAGCATTGGGCGGCAGGTCGTCGGCCAGCAGGGCGCTATCGATTTCCTCGTTTTCACTGGCCTGGCTGAAACCATTCCAGACATAGGTCAAGCCGACCCCGATCAGCAATGCCAGAATGACCAGCAGCATGCGTAACGGGTGTCGCTCATCGTCCCCACCCAAGGTCGCCGTCCCGCCGGCGCCGATTTTTACGGAAGATGCCAGCACGGCCCGCTGTTGCAGCAAGGCCCGCTCGCGTGCAGCACGCAGGCGTTCGGCAATGCCGTGGTCGAGCTGATTCGTGCCGTCATCAAGGACGCGGCACAACTGGCGGGCAAATCGGTCCTCTTGACTCATGGTCGCAATCCTTTGGCTTCCAGCGCGACCGCCAGGGCGTGGGTGGCGCGCGAGCAGTGGGTTTTTACACTACCTTCGGTACAGCCCATGACGGCGGCTGTTGCGGCAATGTCCAATCCTTCCCAGTAACGCAAGAGGAAGGCTTCGCGTTGACGCGGGGGCAAATTTTGCAAGGCTTCCTCCACCAGGTTCAGGGTTTCCGCCTGTAGCAACGCGGCATGCGGCGTGGCAAAACGGTTGAGTTCTTCATCGATTTCAAGGTGATCCAGCGGGTCGGAAACATCGTCCTCAGGGCTTTCCAGCGCCGACAGGGAAACGAAATGCCCCGCCCGGGTGCGCGACCGCCGATAGTAGTCACGGATGGCGTTCTGCAGGATGCGCTGAAACAGCAGTGGCAATTCCCCGGCCGGCCGGTCGCTGTATTTTTCCGCCAGCCGCATCATGCTGTCCTGGACGATATCGAGCGCGGCATCCTCGTCGCGCACGGCAAACAGCGCCTGCTTGAAGGCGCGCCGCTCGACATCGGCAAGAAAATCGGCAAGCTCGGGACGGGAAGCCAAGTGGACGGGAAGTGAGCGGAGAATGGGCGGAAGCCTTGACCTGCAACCGGACTGTCAAGTATTGTTCCATGTTTCGGGTCAAACCCGGCAACGATGGATTGAAAACGATGCAACTGACGGGCGCAGAAATTGTAATCAGGTGCCTCCAGGAAGAAAAGGTCGACCATGTGTTCGGCTATCCTGGAGGTTCGGTGTTGTTCATCTATGACGAACTGTTCAAGCAGGACCAGATCAAGCACATCCTGGTCCGCCACGAACAGGCAGCGGTGCATGCGGCCGACGCCTATTCGCGTTCTTCGGACAAGATCGGCGTCTGCCTGGTCACTTCGGGACCGGGGGTGACGAACGCCGTGACCGGCATCGCCACGGCCTACATGGACTCCATCCCGCTGGTCGTGCTGTCGGGCCAGGTGCCGACCCACTACATCGGCCAGGATGCATTCCAGGAAGCGGACACGGTGGGCATCACGCGCCCCTGCGTCAAGCACAACTTCCTCGTCAAGGACGTCAAGGATCTCGCCGTCACCATCAAGAAGGCCTTCTACCTGGCGAAAACGGGTCGCCCCGGCCCGGTGCTGGTGGATATCCCCAAGGACATCACGGCGCAGAAGTGCGAATTCCACTATCCCAAGTCGATCGCGATGCGCTCCTACAACCCGGTGGTGAAGGGGCACACCGGCCAGATCAAGAAGGCGGTGCAACTGCTGCTGGAAGCCAAGCGGCCGATGATCTACACCGGCGGTGGCGTGATCCTGTCCGATGCCGCCGACAAGTTGATCAAGCTGACGCGCCTGCTCGGCTTCCCGATCACCCAGACCCTGATGGGCCTGGGCGCCTACCCGGCCACCGATCGACAGTTTCTCGGCATGCTCGGCATGCACGGCACCTACGAAGCCAACATGGCCATGCAGGACTGCGACGTTTTGATCGCCATCGGCGCACGCTTCGACGACCGCGTGATCGGCAATCCCGACCATTTCGGCCGCAATCCGCGCAAGATCATCCACATCGACATCGACCCGTCCTCGATCTCCAAGCGGGTGAAGGTGGATGTGCCGATCGTCGGCAATGTGCCGGACGTGCTGGACGAAATTCTCAAGCAGATCGAGGCGGCGAATGGCAAACCCGACGCCAAGGCGCTGGCGACCTGGTGGCAGCAGATCGAGGAATGGCGTGGCGTCCACTGCCTGAAGTACAAGATGGGCGAAGATGTGATCATGCCGCAGTACGTCGTCGAGAAGCTTTACGAAGTCACCGGCGGCGATGCCTTCATCACGTCCGACGTCGGCCAGCACCAGATGTTCGCCGCGCAGTACTACAAGTTCGACAAGCCGCGGCGCTGGATCAACTCCGGCGGCCTGGGCACCATGGGCTTCGGCCTGCCGGCGGCGATGGGCGTGCGCTTCGCCAATCCCAAGGCACCGGTCGCCTGCATCACCGGCGAAGCGTCGATCCAGATGTGCATCCAGGAACTATCGACCTGCAAGCAATTCCGCCTGCCGGTGAAGATCATCAACCTCAACAACGGCTATCTGGGCATGGTGCGCCAGTGGCAGCAGATGTTCCACGGCAACCGCTATGCCGAGTCCTACGTCGATGCCCTGCCCGATTTCGTCAAGCTGGCCGAGGCCTACGGGCACGTCGGCATCAAGGTCGAGAAGCCGGCCGATGTCGAACCCGCCCTCAAGGAAGCATTCGTCAAACACAAAAACGAACTGGTTTTCCTTGATTTCATCATCAACCCCGAAGCCAACGTTTTCCCGATGGTCGCGGCCGGCAAAGGCCTGTCCGAAATGATCCTGGCGGAGGAACTCTGATCATGCGCCACATCATTTCCATCCTGATCGAAAACGAATCCGGTGCCCTGTCGCGCGTTTCCGGGCTGTTCTCGGCGCGCGGCTACAACATCGAATCACTGACTGTCGCCCCGACCGAAGACCCCTCGTTGTCGCGCATGACCATCGTCAGCATCGGCTCGGACGACATCATCGAGCAAATCACCAAGCAGTTGAACAAGCTGATCGACATCGTCAAGGTGGTCGACCTGTCTGAAGCAGCGCACATCGAGCGCGAGCTGATGCTGGTCAAGGTGCGCGCGGCCGGCAAGGATCGCGAGGAGATGAAGCGCGTCGCCGACATCTTCCGCGGCCGCATCATCGATGTCACCGAATCGTCCTATGTCATCGAGCTGACCGGCAACACCGCCAAGATGGGAGCCTTCCTCGACGCCATCGACAGTTCGCTGATTCTCGAAACCGTGCGTACCGGCGTTTGCGGCATCGGTCGCGGCGACCGCATTCTCAAAGTCTGATATCAACACAAAGGAAAGTCATGAAAGTTTATTACGACAAGGATGCCGACCTCTCCCTCATCAAGGGCAAGAAAGTGACCATCGTGGGCTATGGCTCGCAGGGCCATGCCCACGCCCAGAACCTCAAGGACTCGGGCGTCAAGGTCACCGTCGGCCTGCGCAAGGGCGGTGCTTCCTGGAAGAAGGCGGAAACTGCCGGCCTCAAGGTCGAGGAGATCGCCAAGGCCGTCAAGGGGGCCGACGTCGTCATGATGCTGCTGCCGGACGAGAACATTCCGTCCGTCTATATCGCCGATGTCGAGCCGAACATGAAAAAAGGCGCCGCGCTGGCCTTCGCCCACGGCTTCAACGTCCATTACAACCAGGTCGTGCCGCGCACCGACATCGACGTGATCATGATCGCGCCAAAAGGCCCCGGCCATACCGTGCGCTCCGAATACCTGCGTGGCGGCGGCGTGCCCTCCCTGATCGCCATCCATCAGGACCAGTCGGGCAAGGCCAAAGACCTCGCCCTCTCCTACGCGGCGGCCAACGGCGGCACCAAGGGCGGCGTGATCGAGACCAACTTCCGCGAAGAGACCGAGACCGACCTGTTCGGCGAGCAGGCCGTGCTGTGCGGTGGCCTGGTCGAACTGATCAAGGCCGGTTACGAGACGCTGACGGACGCCGGTTACGCGCCCGAAATGGCCTACTTCGAGTGCCTGCACGAAGTGAAGCTGATCGTCGACCTGATCTTCGAAGGCGGCATCGCCAACATGAACTACTCGATCTCCAACAATGCCGAGTTCGGCGAGTACGTCACCGGCCCCGAAGTCATTGGCCCCGAGTCGCGCGCCGCCATGAAGCATGCCCTGCAGCGCATCCAGAACGGCGATTACGCCAAGATGTTTATCCTCGAAGGCAAGACCAACTATCCGAGCATGACCGCGCGCCGTCGCCTGACCGCCGCCCATCCGGTCGAGCAGGTTGGCGAAGAACTGCGTGCGATGATGCCCTGGATCAAGAAGAACAAGCTGGTCGACCAGAGCAAAAACTAAGGGTGTCTCCGGCGGCCTGAAGCGACTCCATGCCTGACTATCGTCCACGCAAGTCCCTGTTCAACCCGGAACTGCGCCGCCGCGGCATCTACGTCTTGCCGAACCTGCTGACGACGGCGGCGCTGTTTTCGGGCTTCTTTGCCATCGTCCAGGCGATGAACGGCCGCTTCGAAATCGCCGCGGTCGCCATCTTCATCGCCATGGTGCTGGATGGCCTGGACGGCCGCGTTGCCCGATTGACGCGTACGCAGAGCGCCTTCGGTGCCGAGTACGATTCGCTGTCGGACATGGTGTCCTTCGGCGCGGCGCCGGCGCTGGTGGTTTATGCCTGGGCGCTGAAGGGGCTTGGCAAGTTCGGCTGGATCGCCGCCTTCATCTACTGTGCCGGTGCCGCCCTGCGCCTGGCGCGTTTCAACACCAACATCGAGGTCATCGACAAGCGTTATTTTCAGGGCTTGCCCAGCCCGGCCGCTGCTGCGCTGGTGGCCGGACTGGTGTGGGTGCTGCTCGACAACGACTGGACCGGACAGGAAGCGGCCTGGTACGCCTTCGTCCTGACCATCTTCGCCGGCGTGACCATGGTCAGCAACATCCGCTACTACTCCGGCAAGGACATCAACCTGCGCAAGAGCGTGCCGTTCATGATGATCGCCGCCATCGCCCTCGGCTTTGCGCTGGTCTCCAGCTACCCGCCCGGTGTGTTGTTCACGCTGTTCCTGACCTATGCGTTGTCCGGTTACGTCATTGCCTTTTTCAATTGGCTCGATAGGCGCAAAAAACTTGCACGCAAGGCATAGTTTGTTATAGTCGGGCCATGACTTCAATGACGCTATTCGCCGCCCTCTTCCTGACCCTCACCGGCATTCCGCTGGCGCGCACGCTGTTGCGCTCCAAACTGCGTCCTCTGCTGCGCCGCGCGCGCTGACAGACCCCCACCCCACACTGAACGACCCGTCCGCGACCTGCGTGCCGCGGCCTCTGAATTATTAGCCTCCCGACTGGAGACGATCATGAGCAAAAACCAATTGTTGATTTTCGATACCACCTTGCGTGACGGCGAGCAAAGCCCCGGCGCGGCCATGACGCGCGAAGAGAAGCTGCGTATTGCCCGCCAGCTCGAAAAGATGCGCGTCGACATCATCGAAGCCGGCTTCGCCGCAGCCAGCCCCGGCGATTTCGCGGCGATCCATTCGATCGCCGAGGCGATCAAGGATTCCGCCGTCTGCTCGCTGGCCCGCGCCAATGAAAATGACGTGCGCCGCGCCGGCGAAGCCATCAAGCCAGCAGCGCGTGGCCGGATTCATACGTTTATCGCCACCTCGCCCATCCACATGGAGAAGAAGCTGCGCATGCACCCGGACGATGTGGTCGCTGCAGCCGTCAAGGCCGTCAAACTGGCCCGCGAATACACCGACGATGTCGAGTTCTCGGCCGAGGACGCGGTGCGTTCGAATTTCGACTTCCTCTGCCGCATCTTCGATGCCGTGATCCAGGCCGGCGCCACTACCATCAACGTGCCGGACACCGTCGGTTACAGCATTCCGGTGCAGTGGGGCGAGCGTATGCGGGCGCTGATCGAACACGTACCGAATTCGGACCGGGTGATCTGGTCCACCCACTGCCACAACGACCTCGGCCTCGCGGTGGCCAACTCGCTGGCCGCAGTATTGAATGGCGCACGGCAGGTGGAGTGCACCATCAACGGCCTCGGCGAGCGGGCCGGCAATGCCGCAGTCGAGGAAATCGTCATGGCGGTGCGTACCCGCAAGGATCTCTTTCCCGTCGAGACACGCATCGACGCGACGCAGATCGTGCCGGCTTCCCGCCTCGTTTCGCAGATCACCGGCTATGTCGTGCAGCCGAACAAGGCCATTGTCGGCGCCAACGCCTTCGCCCACGAATCCGGCATCCATCAGGACGGCGTGCTCAAGCACCGCGAAACCTACGAGATCATGCGTGCCGAAGATGTGGGCTGGCACGCCAACAAGCTCTCGCTCGGCAAGCTTTCCGGCCGCAACGCCTTTCGGACCAAACTGGCCGAACTCGGCATCGAGCTGGCCAGCGAAGAGATCCTCAACACCGCCTTCGCCCGTTTCAAGGAACTGGCCGACAAGAAGCGCGAGATCTTCGACGAGGACCTCCAGGCGCTGGTGTCCGAGGAAATGGTCACGCCCGAAGTCGAGCACTACAAGCTGGTCGCGTCGAAATTCCACTCGGAAACCGGCGAATTGCCCCGCGCCGAATTGACCCTGTCACTCGGTGGTGCCGAACAACGGGCCGAATCCACCGGCAGCGGTCCGGTCGATGCCACCTTCAAGGCCATCGAAAGTGTCGCCGGCAGCGGTTCCGACCTGCTGCTCTTCTCCGTCAATGCCATCACCACCGGCACCGATGCGCAGGGCGAAGTGACCGTGCGCCTGGCGAAGGCAGGGCGCATCGTCAACGGCCAGGGCGCCGACACCGACATCATCGTGGCGTCGGCCAAAGCCTACCTGAACGCATTGAACAAGCTGCACGCCGGTCCCGAGCGGGTCAATCCCCAGCTTTGAACGGGGCGCCGTCCGAAAAGTCGGCTCCGGCAGCACGGCGATGATGGGCATGATCCTCGCGCCCGTCCGCCTCGTCGGACGGGTGGCGCAGCGCTTCGGCACGGAGCGCTGCGCCCAGACGGCTGCGGCGCTCTCCTTCGCCACCCTGCTGGGGCTGGTGCCGATGCTGGCGCTCGCCGCAGTGCTGATCGAACACCTGCCCTTCGGGGTCAAGCTAACCCTCGCCCTTGAAAAATTCGTCCTGTCCACCCTGTTGCCGGAAAAATCCGGCGCGGTGATCGCCCAGTATCTCGGCCAGTTCGCCCACCGCGCCGAGCGCATCACCCTGATCGGCTTCGCCATCCTGGCCGTCACGGCGCTGGCCCAGATGCTGACCATCGAACATGCCTTCAATGCCATCTGGAAGGTGCGCCAACATCGTCCCTGGCTGCGCCGGCTGGCACTGCATCTGCTGGCGTTGCTGGTCGGGCCGCTGGTGTTCGGCGGTGCCATCGCCACCCTTACCGCTCTGGCCGGCGCCTCCTTCGGCCTGCTGGAAGAACCCCGCTGGGTACGGTTGGCGTTTTCCCAGTTCATGCCCTTCCTGTTCCTCGCCGGGCTGTTCGGCCTGCTCTACTGGGCCCTGCCCAACCGGCCGGTCACCCGCTGGCATGCCGGCCTCTCCGGGGTGCTGGCCGCGCTGGCCTTTGTCGGCATGCAGCAACTATTCGCGCTCTATGTGGTCAAGCTGCCCACCTACACCCTGATCTATGGAGCCTTCGCGGCAATACCGATTTTCCTCGCCTGGCTCTACCTGTCGTGGACGGTGATCCTGCTGGGTGCCCTGCTCACCGCCGAACTACCCGCCGCACACCGTTCCTGACTGTAAAACTGCTTGTCTTTCAGGCAGTTTGTCAATAGAATCCGACCCCTTTTGTGATTTTCAAGGAACCAGCATGGTCGTCATCCGTCTTGCCCGCAGCGGCGCCAAGAAGCGCCCCTTTTTCAACATGGTAGTCACCGATTCGCGCAACCGTCGCGACGGGCGCTTCGTCGAACGCGTCGGTTTCTACAACCCCAAGGCCGCTGCCAACGAAAAGGGTCTGTCCATCGATACCGAGCGCGTCGCCTACTGGCAAAGCCAGGGCGCCCAGATGTCGCCGACGGCCGCACGTCTGGTCAAGCAGCAGGCCACCAAGGCAGCAGCCTGACGCCCGATGATCGTCCTGGGGCGGATCACTGCCCCATATGGAGTGCGCGGCTGGGTTCGGCTGCATACCTTCGGCGACGATCCGGCACGCTGGCAGGAAATCCCGCGCTGGTGGCTGGGGGCGAACCCGGAAGAATTCGACGCATGGCGGGCATGCGCTCCGCAAACCCTGCGACCGCAAGGCAAGGACTGGCTGGTCAAGCTGACCGGCGTCGATGACCGCAGTGGTGCGGAAACGCTGGTCGGGCAGTATGTCGGCGTACCGCGCGCCAGCCTGCCGCCGACGGAAGAGAACGAGTATTACTGGGCCGACCTGGTTGGTCTGCAGGTCGTGAATGAACAGCAGGAAGCGCTGGGGCAAGTGACCGAATTGATCGAAGCGGGTGCCCATGCGGTGTTGGTCGTGACAGAAGGGGCAGGAGACGAGGCAGTGCAGAGGCTGCTCCCCTTCGTCAGCGCAGTGGTTAAGGATGTGGATGTGCCGGCCGGCCGGATCACGGTCGACTGGGGTAGCGACTGGTAGGGCGATGGTGTTGCGCTTCGATGTCGTGACGCTGTTTCCGGAAATGTTCGCGGCGATCCGCGACTTCGGCATCAGTCGGCGCGCGCTGGAGCGTGGCCTGTGGCAGATGGAATGCTGGAACCCGCGTGACTGGGCGGACAATGCCTACGGGTCGGTGGATGACCGGCCCTTCGGCGGCGGCCCCGGCATGGTGATGCAGGCCCGGCCGCTAGAACAAGCCATTGCAGCGGCGAAGGCAACCCGGGCCGCCCGCGATGATGCAGTGAAGGTGATTTACCTGTCGCCGCAAGGCCGGCCGCTCAACCACCGGCGCATCGCGGAACTGGCGGCAGGGCGGGGAGCGGTGTTGCTGTGCGGCCGCTATGAAGGCATCGACGAGCGCGTCATCGCGCGCTGCGTGGATGAGGAAGTGTCGCTCGGGGACTTCGTGCTCTCGGGCGGGGAAATTGCAGCGCTGGCGGTCATCGACGCCTGCGTGCGGCAGTTGCCCGGTGCGCTGAACGACGGCGCATCGGCAGTGGAGGATTCTTTTGCCGAGGGGATGGGCGGGCTGCTGGATTGTCCGCACTACACGCGGCCCGAGCTGTATGAAGGATTAGCCGTACCGGACGTATTGTTGTCCGGGCACCATGAGAACATCCGGCGCTGGCGATTGAAGCAATCGCTGGCACGGACCCGGGAGCGCCGCCCGGAGCTGTTGGCCAAATGGCTGGCGCAACGAACTGCTCGAGGCCTGAGCAAGGAAGAAGCGCAACTCCTTCGCGAGATCGATGCGGAGGAGCTCTGCGGTCGTGAGAGTGCACCATAAAAAGGAAGAAACGACATGAACCTGATTGAACAGTTGGAAAAAGAAGAAATCGAACGTCTGGGCAAAACCATTCCCGACTTTGCCCCCGGCGATACCGTCATCGTCAGCGTGAAGGTGAAAGAAGGCAACCGCGAGCGCGTCCAGGCCTATGAAGGCGTGGTCATCGCCAAGCGCAACCGCGGCCTCAACTCCAATTTCATCGTGCGCAAGATCTCCTCGGGCGAAGGCGTCGAGCGGACCTTCCAGACCTACTCGCCGCTGCTGACCAGCATCGAAGTCAAGCGACGCGGCGATGTGCGTCGCGCCAAGCTTTACTACCTGCGCCAGCGTTCCGGCAAGTCGGCGCGCATCAAGGAAAAGCTCACCCGGCGTGCGGCCCCCCCCAAGGCCTGAGTTTCCCCCGTCGTCAAAAATAAGCCCCGGCACAATCCGGGGCTTATTCGTTGACGGATGCCGTCCTGCCGGAGCCGACTTTTACGCTGGAAGCTGGCTCATCAATGGAAAGTTCTCGGGATGGCGGATCGAATCGACGGCCAAATCGACATCGAGTTCGGGCCAGTAGAGATGATTGTCCGAAGGCAACTCCACGTGCAAAATCTTGCCAACAGCTACATCGCGAAACCACGGAAATTCGGCAAATGGCAGGAACAACTCCTCATCTCGCAAGAGAATCCAAAAGCCATGCTTCGAGATATGCGTAACTTCAACCGCCGAAGTGTCTGTGCCAAGCGCTGCGGATGTCATTTTCGTGCTCCTGCACCAGTTGTTGAGCTTCGCTGATTTCTCGGCGCGACAAGCCTGTTTGCTGTGCCAATGCAATCACGGGTTCGAGCCAGAATTTCGCTTCGCCATCGGGCGACTGCACATGGACGTGCATCCGCGGCTCTTCACGTGAGAAGAAATAGAACCTGAACTTTCCTGAACGAAAGAGGGTAGGACTCATAGCGAGTAATTGTAGCTTCGATTGCCGCCGTCCCGCCAGCGCCGACTTTTACGGTCATCTGCGGAACGTGATGCGCTATTGCAACTGCCGAAAATAGCACTTAG